>CALBJK010000302.1 GCA_937892695.1 uncultured Prevotella sp. | reverse complement strand
GCGCACGACGATGCCAGTACTGTCAATAATGATAAAACCAAATGTTTCATACGTTTGTTATGTTTTGATTTACGTCCAATTGATTACATTGCGAAGATAACACATTATTTTCATATAGGCCGGATATTCAGGACAAAATTATCAGGTTCTATGACGAGCTTAATAAGTAGTAGGGATGATTCATTTGTAAGTGTTTAGTTATCAGTATTTAATGTTTGACTTGTAAGTTTTCAGTCTTTGGTAAGGTAAACGACATCCTCGAACATCCGGCGTAGAGACGACACTTTGGTGCGTCTCCCTAACTGGAATGCTGATATTCATATTGTCTCAATGTTGCCGACCGATAGTATCTAACGATAGTGAATACAGCGTGAATGTTTGCCCACAACGTCGGACTTATTTGTAAAGTTTCGGTTTTATTGTAATATTTACATTAAATTAACCAATCGGGGGTGAAATCAAGGTTTGTTAGTAATTTTGCATCCGTAAAATCATATCAAGTAAAAGTTATGAACTTCGCATTTGCCCATATCAATACTTGCGTGAAGCGCGACGTTCTTGTAACCGCTTACTTCAGTAAACTTTAATGAAACAATAATTTGAACATTCAAAAATTTACTTTATGAATCCATTCTTACTAAAACTTTCAGCAGCAATAGCCCTGCTGTTTTGCTGTACCAACGTTTCTGCCTACGATTTCGAGGTGGATGGAATGTATTTTGAAAAGATTGGCATTGATTCGGTCAGTGTTACTCTGGGTGCAGAAAAATATACTGGGAGTGTTGTCATCCCATCAGCAGTGAAGCATGATGGTGTGGAATACTCAGTGACGAGCATAGGTAGTTATGCGTTCTTTGGCTGTAGTGACCTTGTAGATGTTGTTATCCCTAAATCCGTAACAATCCTCGGTTTTGGTGCGTTTGAATTCTGTAGCAACCTTGAAAATGTGCGATTTGCGGACGGAAGTGATAATCTTAATATTCATACGAAGGATCTTTATTTTAGTGGTTATAGTCCTTTTTATAAATGCGATAAAATTACGACCCTTTATCTTGGAAGAACTATTGATTTTATTAATGATATTAGTGTAGGTTCATCTTTTGGTTCATCTCTCAAAAACGTCACAATCAGCCAAAGTGTAAAAGCAATAAATGATAGGTTGTTCTATGGCTGCACTGGTCTGACAAGCATCACAATTCCAAACTCAGTAACAAGCATAGGAGATCTGGCATTCAATGGTTGTACAAACTTGACAAGCGCATCTATTGGTGATTCCGTAACCAGTATCGGTAGATCTGGATATAGCATATTCTCTGGTTGCACCAGTCTTGCGAAAGTTGTAATAGGAGACGGACTGGAATACATAGATAATAATCTTTTCAGTGACTGCGAAGCGTTGGAAGAAATATCTTTCGGTATGGGGTTGAAACAAATATTCACAAATGCATTCTCCAACTGTACGTTTCTATCGAAAATAACATGTCACAGCACAACGCCGCCGACCGCATCGCTGTTAACATTCTACAGGTACACTTACGACAACGTCGACGTGTACGTACCACGAGAAAGTCTCAACGAATACAAAAACGACAATGTCTGGAAGAAATTCTTAAATCTCCACGGCGCAGATCTGACGGGCATCAATAACGTTACCGCCGACGACACTGTCAATGGTGAACAACGCATATACGACCTGCAAGGCCGTAAGCTGAAAAAGCCAATCCGTGGGCTGAACATCATCAATGGTAAGAAGGTAGTGGTGAAGTAAATCTGAATATAGAATTACATTAAAAATAGGCGCACAAGGCGAAAAAGCCATTGTGCGCCTATTTTGATTATGTTCATGAATAGAGAGTTTATCCGCTTCCTCCTTTGCGTAAATTCAGCAAGAAGCTCCGATTCACGCGGAAAGAATACAGGCAATTTTGTATTCCGCTCTTTTGCAGTAATATTGAATAAGTTACGCTGCACTCGGGAATAAAAACAAACGAGATTTGTTTTCCGCTCTTTTGCAGTAACTTTGAAACCGAAAAGACGTTAAAAGTATGAAATACCAGATAGGAATACAGACGTTCGACCAAATCTGGGAGGACGGCTATGTCTACATTGACAAGACCGAAATGATATATTCGCTTGTCCATGAAGGCAAGATATCAAGAACTACATTTATATCTTCGAGTTCAAACTCGACGGCACGGCAGATGAAGCTATACGTCAGATTGAAGAAAAAGGCTACGCGCAGCCATACGCTTCCGACCCGCGCAAGCTGTATAAAATAGGTGTAAGTTTCTCGTCCGAAACCGGAACTGTGGGTGACTGGAAGACCATTGCATAATCGAGAATAGTAAGCGTTAATGGTTAGAGACGAGCCAAAGTGTCGTTAGGAAGACGCACCAGAGTGGTGTCTCTACATGGATGGCAATTCTGCTTAATGTTGCCAGTATGCGGATTATCATAAAAAAGTGTGCCGGATGGCGTATGGATCGTGTCCAACGTTATCCGGCACACTTTTTTATAATGTTACCTTAACGATTATTTGTTGCAATCGCACTTGGGCGACCACGGCTTCAGTTGTTTGAAGAAGTCGTTGCCTTTGTCGTCGACAAGGATAAAGGCAGGGAAGTTCTCTACGCGGATCTTCCAGATGGCCTCCATTCCCAGTTCGGGATATTCGACACACTCGATGCTCTTGATAGAGTTCATCGACAGAACGGCAGCAGGACCGCCGATAGAGCCGAGGTAGAAACCGCCGTGCTTCTTGCAGGCATCGGTAACAACCTGGGTACGGTTGCCCTTGGCTATCATCACCATCGAACCTCCGTGGTCTTGGAACTCGTCGACGTAGGGATCCATACGGTTGGCTGTTGTCGGACCCATCGATCCGCAAGGCATTCCTTTAGGAGTCTTGGCCGGACCGGCGTAGAGTACGGGATGGTCCTTGAAGTACTGGGGCAGATCTTCGCCCTTGTCCAGACGAGCCTTCAGCTTAGCGTGAGCAATGTCGCGGGCAACGATGATCGTGCCGTTCAGGCTCAGACGTGTTGCTACGGGATATTTGGTCAGTTCCTTAAGCACTTCCTTCATCGGCAGGTCGAGATTAATCTTCACGCCACCGCCTTCGCCGGCGTTGCGCATCTCTTCGGGGATGAGTTCGCCGGGATTGTCGTCGAGTTTCTCAATCCAGATACCGTTTTTGTCAATCTTTGCCTTGATGTTACGGTCGGCCGAGCAGCTTACGCCCAGACCGATGGGGCAAGAAGCTCCGTGACGGGGCAGACGCACCACGCGCACGTCGTGGGCAAAGTACTTGCCGCCGAACTGTGCTCCGAGACCTATCTTGTGAGCCTCTTCGAGCAGCTGCTTCTCCAGCTCTACGTCGCGGAAGGCGCGGCCGGTAGTGTCGCCCGTAGTTGGCAGATTGTCGTAGTAGTGGGTAGAAGCGAGCTTCACGGTGAGCAGGTTCTTCTCGGCCGATGTTCCGCCGATGACGAATGCTATGTGGTAAGGAGGACAAGCCGCTGTGCCCAGAGTCTTCATCTTTTCTACGAGGAAGGGAACGAGCGTTCCGGGGTTCTGGATGCGGGCCTTTGTCTCTTGATAGAGATACGACTTGTTGGCCGAGCCGCCGCCCTTCACTACGCACAGGAAGCGGTACTCTTCGCCCTCGGTAGCTTCAAGGTCGATCTGTGCTGGGAGGTTGCAGCGGGTGTTGACCTCTTCGTACATTGTCAGAGGAGCGTTCTGCGAGTAGCGAAGATTCTCTTCGGTGTAAGTCTTGTATACACCTTTCGACAGAGCCTCTTCGTCGCAGAATCCGGTCCATACCTGCTGACCTTTTTCGCCGTGGATGATGGCTGTGCCAGTGTCCTGACACAGGGGCAGTTTGCCCTTGCAGGCCACTTCGGCGTTGCGCAGGAATGTCAGAGCTACATATTTGTCGTTCTCGCTGGCCTCGGGGTCGGTCAGAATCTTGGCTACCTTCTCGTTATGAGAGCGGCGCAGCAGGAAGTTGACGTCGCGGAAAGCCTGATTGGCCAGTTTGGTCAGTGCTTCGGGGCTGACTTTCAGAATTTCTTTACCTTCAAACGTGCCGGTGCTTACGCCTTCCTTGGTGAGGAGGTAGTACTCGGTGTCGTCCTTGCCCGTCTGGAACATCGGGGCATACTTGAACTCAGGTGTTGTTGCCATAATGTTATTTGTTAATTTAATCTTTTCTCAATGACTGCAAAGTTACTCATTTTCCTGCACATCGACATTCCGTTGAGCGTGATTTTATGTTAAGGCCGACACCGAAGTCACGTCTCACCTATTGATTCCTTTCCTGAAAATATACAGACCGATTTGGGCTTAATGTTATCACAAATCATGACAACACTACATGAATAACGACTGTTACACATACGTTGAACGGTCGTCATTTATGTTCATAACGGTCGTTATAAGCTCGTGTAATGGTCATAATGAAATAATAAAACCAGCAATTATTTATGACTTACAAAACTTTTCAAGGCAATAAACTGCTTGTTTTTAGCCAAGAATTTCTATTTTTGTAGATGATAAACTGCACTCGGGCAAAAGAGCAAGCTCCTTTTCTACTAATTTGCATTAACTAAATCAGTCATCATACTGCTTGGGATAAAATGTAACCTTTAGATTATTTGTCGTTGTCGATTGATTAATATCAATTATTCGGTGAGGTATGGCAAAATAATTATAAAATTTATTTTCTTCCGAAAATCGAAGTATTATCTCAGTATAAGATTAATTACTCAAATTTCTGATTCATATTATCGTTCCTGCGGATAATTATTCTTCCAGCAGGGACGCACGGCGCGTGCGTCCGGAAATAACACATGTAACGTAAAAACAAATTAGGTAAGTAACAGTTAAAAAATAACTTGGTACAAAAATGCTAAGCAGATTTGCACC
>CALBJK010000301.1 GCA_937892695.1 uncultured Prevotella sp. | reverse complement strand
GTCTGGCAATGCAACGTAAATCATTGATTGTTGTTTCAGTATTTAGTTACGTAAGGAAAGGTAGACTCCTTTACCATGCAAATATACAGAAAAAAAACGGCATGACAGTGAAAAGGCCAGATTATTTTTCATTAAGTTCCAATCGGTTGCCTGACTGCTTGGCCTGTTTCTCGGTTCTCTCAACAGACGGTCATCTGACTGCTCCTACTATTCTCGGATTTGTTGTCATCTTGTCGCCCCATTTTTTCCTTGTCAGTTATGATGCCGAGACCGTCAAAGATACGATAGGTTCAGGTTCCGATCCTGCCGTGCCCAAGTTCCGGCACCTACCAGTAGGAACACATGTGAGCATGTCCTTTGAGTCTGTCTTCCACGCCGTAACGTTGTGATTTTGCTGAAAAACAAAGAAATTCATATCATATTTTCATATCATCGAATCGCCCCATGAATTATGAACCGTGCGAGCAACACACCCTCAGCATCCAAGGAAATACGCGTTATAAGATGACAACATTTTAGTTGAGCAGCACAATCTTAAATTAAAGAGCCATTGTTTTATGTAAAAAGTAGAAGAATGTTCTGTCGCTTCTTTGGCACAGTATTTGCATGATTAAAATCGTAGAAAATTTAAAATACGATATATTATGCAGAAAGGTAATATCGGGGTTACAACAGAAAACATCTTCCCCGTCATCAAAAAGTTCCTTTATTCAGACCACGAGATTTTCCTTCGTGAGATGGTTTCAAATGCAGTTGACGCTACTCAGAAGATGAAGACTCTCGCAGAGAACGGCGACTTCAAAGGTGAACTCGGCGATTTGACAGTGCGTGTCAGTCTTGACAAGGACAAAGGCACACTCACTATCAGCGACCGTGGTATCGGTATGACCGAAGAGGAAATAGACAAATACATCAACCAGATAGCCTTCTCGGGTGTCAACGACTTCCTCGACAAATATAAGGACAATGCAAACGCTATTATCGGTCACTTCGGTCTTGGATTCTATTCGGCCTTTATGGTCAGTAAGAAAGTAGAGATTGTTACCCGCAGCTACCGTGAAGGCTCTAAGGCCGTGAAATGGAGTTGCGACGGTAGTCCGGCATACGAAATCACCGATGCCGAGCGCGAGAGCCGTGGTTCGGACATTATTCTTTATATCGATGATGACTGTAAGGAGTTCCTCGAAAAGGATAAGATACAGGGACTGCTTAGCAAGTATTGCAAATTTATGCCCGTTCCGGTCGCTTTCGGCAAGAAGACCGAATGGAAAGACGGCAAACAGGTAGATACAGATAAGGACAACATCATCAACGACGTAGAACCGTTGTGGACAAAGGCTCCGAGCACACTGAAGGACGAAGACTACAAGAAGTTCTATCGGACGCTTTACCCAATGCAAGACGAGCCTTTGTTCTGGATTCATCTGAATGTTGACTATCCGTTCACGCTGACAGGTATACTCTATTTTCCACGCATAAAGTCGAACATCGAACTGCAGCGCAACAAGATTCAGCTCTACTGCAATCAGGTATTCGTGACCGATCAGGTAGAAGGCATTGTGCCAGAATTCCTCACACTGTTGCATGGCGTAATCGACTCGCCCGACATTCCTCTGAACGTCAGCCGGTCGTATCTGCAGAGCGATGCAAACGTGAAGAAGATTTCGACTTACATCACAAAGAAGGTGGCCGATCGTCTGAACAGCATTTTCAAGGAGAACCGCAAGGATTATGAAGAGAAGTGGGACAACCTCAAGCTCTTTATCAACTACGGAATGCTGTCGCAGGAAGACTTCTACGAACGGGCAAAAGACTTTGCCTTGTTCAAGGACGTTGACGGCAAGCATTTCACATTTGACGAATACAAGACTCTCATCAAGGACAACCAGACCGACAAGGACGGCAACCTTGTTTACCTCTATGCCACCGATAAGGAAGGCCAGTACAGCTACATCGAAGCTGCAAAGAACAAAGGCTACAGCGTGTTGCTGCTCGATGGGCAGCTTGATGTGCCAATGGTCTCGATGCTCGAACAGAAATTTGAGAAGAGCCGCTTCACACGTGTCGACAGCGACATCATCGACCGTCTGATTGTAAAGGAAGACAAGAAAGAGAGCGACCTCGATGCTGACAGCCGTGACAATCTGTCACAGGTATTCCGCTCGCAGATGCCTAAGCTCGACAAGGCAGAGTTCAGTGTCGAGGTTCAGGCGTTGGGCGAGAACGCTATGCCGGTGCTGGTGACACAGAGCGAGTACATGCGTCGTATGAAGGACATCAGCCAGTATCAGGCCGGTATGTCGTTCTATTCGCAGATGCCCGATGCCTACAATCTGGTACTCAACAGCGACCATCCTCTTATCAAGAAGGTGCTCGACGACGAAAACGCTAAGTGTGCTGAGGCTCTTAAGCCTATCGACGGAGAGATAAAGGGTCTGGAAGCCCGTCTGGCCGTACTGCGTCAGGAGCAGAGCAAGAAGAAACCCGAAGAGGTGACACAGGAAGAAAAGGACGACACCTCGAAGACCGAAAAGGCCGTCGACGAGCAGCGCGACAAGAAGCGCACAGTCCTTTCTGAATATGCAAAGGACAACAAGGTCGTTCACCAGCTCATTGACCTCGCTCTTCTGCAGAACGGAATGCTGAAGGGAGCAGCTCTCGACTCGTTCCTCAAACGCTCGGTTGACTTGATAAAGTAAACATCTATTGTAAAAACAACGATAACGCAAAAGGGCCACATCTTTTCGGAAGTGGCCTTTTTGCGTTATTTAATGTCTGCATTCCCGATTTGATATCGGCAGAATGAACATTTTTATTCTACTTTATCAGAATCTTGCCAGTAGCAGTGTGTCCTGCTTTGTCAGTTGCGGTAACGACATACACTCCCGAGTGGAGCGACGACGTAGAAACGGCATCGCCTTTGGCTCCTGCAACCTTCTGGCCGTTGATGTCAAACATAGATATGGTAGCGGCACCGGCAGCTTTGACCGAACCGTTCTCTACCTTTATAGAGAGTGACGACACGGTTTCTACATCGTTGAGTCCGGTCGACGGACTTACTGTTACGGTGCAACTTACGCTCAGACTTCCGGCTTTGACAGTGACGACAGTCTGGCCTTCCTTATTGCCTGTCACCTTGATGACAGCCGTATTGTCGTCGTCGCCTGGCAGAACTTCAACCGAAGCTGTTGTCGGGTCGGCCGATGTGGCTTCGACTGTGCTGGCATCGGCTCCGAACACTTCTACGTATATGTCGGTGCTTGTACCTTCTTCTACGTTTGTCTCTGTCTGGCTCAGACTGATAGCCTGGGCTACATTTTCAAAATAAAGCTGAGGAACGTCTTTGCCCTTCCATGGCTTGGCTGTCTCAGAACCGTAAGCATAGCCTAGGGCAGAGAAGAAGTCTTGTTTCAGTTTGTCAGTCTTTGCAGTCTCGCCCTCCGTGCCTTTTGCGTCGCTTTCGGCTACAGTCTTGCCGTCTACCGTGACAGTCTCGGCAGCGTAGTTGTCGGCGAGAGCCTTTTCGGCAACAGGAGTTTCGCCTTCGTACCAGTCTTCGTTAATGATGCTCTTACCGATGATGCGGTGTACGGTCTGGTCTTTCTCACCGTCTTCGCTATCGGCTTGCGGGCTGGTGACGTTCATTGTCGAAAGATTTTTGCTTACTACCGGAGTGTACTCCTTGTCTGCGTTTTCGGCGTTGGCCTGCTCCCAGTCTGTAGCAAGCGATCCGGCTATGCCGCCAAGGTTGAATCCTCCCCACATCGGTGCGGTAGTGGCGGTGAGGCTGCCCTGTGCTATACATCTTTCTATCAGTCCGCGTCCGTCGTTGCTGCCTACTATTCCTCCGATGTTGTTCTCGGCTGTCAGCGTCACGTCGGCGTGGCTGTCTGTCACGTCAGCGTCTGCATTGGTCGAACCTACGATACCTCCCAGAACAGTTTTGGCTGTGTACGAGCCTTTTGCCGACGATGCTTTGACATCGGTATTGGTGCGTATGTCGCCGACGATTCCGCCTACCGACTGTGCACCGGGCAGGGAAATCATTCCGTCAAACGAGCACGACTCTATCACACCGTTGAGTGTAGACTGTCCGATGAGTCCGCCTGCCATTGCCGATGACTCTCCTGTCGGGTCATTGATGTCAGCATCGTAGACGTGAACGTTTGAGAGGGTGTCGGTAATAGCCGTTCCGGCAATTACACCCACGTAGTTGTTGTCTGCTCCGGCTTTGATCTGAGGGGCGTACATTGTGAGGTTCTTCACGGTAGAACCTACTCCGAGCGAAGCGAACAGTCCGATGTCGGCTGCATTGGTGTCGATGTTCATATTCTTTATGACATGGTTGTCGCCGTCTAACGAACCCGTAAATTCGTTGAGCGGAGTCCACATTGTAGGATATTTTGCCATGTCGATGTCACCGGCCAGCTTGTAGAATGCTTTTGGGTCATTGTTTATCTGGAGCATGTCTCCCACAGTAGATATAAGGTACGGATTTGCCTTTGTGCCGTCGCCGCCTTTTACGAATTTTGTGAGTGGTAGAGGGTAGAATTCTATCTTGTACTCGTTATTGTTCTGGTTGAGGTATGCCACTGCCATTTCGGGCGATGTTGTGTTCTCTGTGAGGACTATTGCCGAGTAAAGGCGGTTGGTGTCGTCGCCACGATAGGTCTTTATGGCCTTGCCGTCTTCCGACGCTACTGTCAGCACGTTGTCAATCACTTCGCTGTTGTCACGTTTGATTTTGGCCAGATACAGATATTCGAGACTGTCGTCGGTGTTGAACAGATAAGGGTTGAGCACGTTGTTTGCCAGATTGGGGCTGAACAGTTCTCCCTTCGGTCCGAGATTGAACGAAGTGAAGTGATCCAGTTTCACATCAGGCGTGTACCATCCTATGCGGCCTATGATGTTGCCCTCGTCGTCAGAAGCGGCTGCGCCCATCTTCACTGCGTACAGATAGCTGCCCTTGCCGTCGGGATAGCGGTTGAGGTCGGTCGTTATGGCTTCACCGTCAACCTCTGCGGGGAACAAGGCCGCACTTTCACATTCGGGCACGTTGACAATGCGTATCTGCTGTATATCGCCGATGGTCTGAAGGAACATCATCTGATCGCTCAGGCCTTCGATGGGCAGCAGTTCCTGCCATGCGTCGTAAACATTGTCGCAGACAGTTTTCAGCAAGTTGCCTTTGCTGTTGTACACGTCGAAGCGGTAGCGGTCGGCATCGGCCGAGGTGATATAGTCGCTCCATCCTACGATTACGTCGAGGGTACCGTCCGTGCTGAACACGTTCTTGGACAGGTCTTCGTAGCCCAGACTGGCAAAACTGGCGAAACGGTAGGGTGCGTTATCGGCCTTCTCTATCGGCAATGACAGTTTTTCAACTTTATTGTAGGACTTGTCGTAGACAGTGACAACAAACTTGTTGTTCTCGGTCGGGACAATATTATAGTTGTCGTCGTAGCCCGAAACGTAAGGTTTCTCATATTCTGTGGTGACATAGTACATGCTGCCGTCTACCACGTAGGGCGTTAGCGGAGAGTTGTTGACATAGGTGGTAAGATCGTCGTCGGTCTTGAAGGTATGTTCCACCTGCGGTTCGTCTTCGCCCCACGAAGCCGGACGTATGATGTCAAAGTCGGTGTAGTATTTAGTTTCCTCACCTTCGCCTTCGGTCTCCTGATGTATGAGAATCAGACGCTGGTAGGTCTCCCATTCGCTCTGCGATGCGTCGACGAGTACACCCTGTCCGTCATACTCTCTGACCTTGGAGCCGTCCTGAATGTGGTAGACGTAAGTGTAGTGTTGGCCCTGATAGTTGTTGTCGGCGTTGCCCACCTTGTGCAGCTGCACGGTTAGTTCGCTGGTGGTGTCGTCCTTGTCGAACAGCTTCTTTGTGATGTTGCCGTAAGGTGCTATCTGGTTAACTTTGTAACCCTCGGGCACATCTACTGTCACCACTCCGAGCTGCTTGTGGCTGCTGTCATAGATGGTAATGGTCGACTGTTTGTAGAATCCGTTATCCTCGGTGAAGGTCTGGGTGTAGTACCACTGTTTTCCGTCAGTTCCGGTGAGGAATCCCCACGACGGAGCTACGTGAGTAGCCACAGGCGAGTTGTCTACAGCTGGAGCTCCTTTGGCGTAGCGGCTTACGCCTTTGCTCAGGAATGTTTTCTGCAAGGCAGCCGCCAATGTCGCCTTGTTCGCTTTTCGTGATAACGCCGGTTTGCCTTTCTTGGCAATGGTCACGATGTCTGTAGCCGAAACCTCGATCACAGATGTCGCCCCGGCAGTGGCAAAAAGTAATGATAATGCGTAATACTTGTTCATAAATGTATGATTTATGTATAAATAATATATTTTCTGTTACAATGTACAAAGGTACAGAATAATATTGTAAATCGATACATTTTATTGCGTAATGTACTTTTTTTATTGCAGATGCCTTCTTGTTGAGGCCCTGTAACGAATTTGTTTGTTTGAGTTTCTGATTGTAAGGACGCACGGTTCGTGCGTCCGCAAGCGACATACTTTATGACTTTATGCTTGTTATACGCGCTTTTGGATGGTATTCCCTTTTGGGGAGACGCACCGGAGTGTCGTCTCTACCCGTAGCTGGCACATTCGTTCGGGAGACGCGCCGGAGTGGCGTACGCTGGATGCCCGAAGATGAATGTTGGGTGAATGTAGCAGACTGATTGAAAAATTATTGGATTCTATTGGTAATATGCGGACGTTCATTATTTATTGTTCTATTTCGGAACAATCCAAACGATTGCAGAATGTTTTGACACTGTTTCTTAGTAGGTTGATAGTCAATGATTTATAAACAGCCTTGGTTCTGCGTTCCAATATGCCGCATATTAACGTCCAATATGCGGCATATCAGAACGTGAAATGCGGCATATTGGAAAGTAAAAACGGGCATATTGGAATGCATTGGAGAGATTGTTCTGTTTTTCCGGTTTAGTCGAATATTATCTTTATTCAAGTTTCTGATTTAAAATTTACGCTGTTAATAGTAGGGAAGCACGGCTCGTGCGTCTGCATCGTTCAATATGCTATAGGCTAAGAATGGAAGCAATTTTGTTTGCTTGATTTCCCTAACGTTAGTTTAGTAGCAAGCTGACGCACGGGCCGTGCGTCCCTACTATTTTGTGGCAATCGCTTATAAATATTGCTTGCTATTAATACCGCGTATCAACGAGCATCAACGTAGAGACGACAAAAAGTGCGTCTCCCAATCGACAATGCCATCCACAACATCCGTATGTTTCAAGCAACGGGCATCCAACGTAGAGACGTCACTCCGGTGCGTCTCCCAAGAGTCGGGCAAACGGAAGCCATTCACCCCAAAGCGCGTCTCACAGCAACGGTCAACGGATTGGAATACGGTGTGAATTATTGCAATATAAAAACAACGCCCCGGGACATGTTGTAGACATATCCCGGGGCGTGGAGCGTTAACAATAAATGTATTGTAAATCTTGTTGTTTGTTTCAGTGTTGTTTATTTCACTGCCAGTTTCACTGACTGCGAACCTATTTTCACGATTACAATCTGTTCGGATGTGCTGAAGCTGGCTGTTCCGCCGACTGATGTTGCATAACCGAGAACCTTGCCGTCAACAGACATGAACTCTATACGCTCACCCTCGTCGAGACCTGAAATAGTTACGATTCCGCCCTCCGACTTGACGACGATACCTCGTTTTGCTGTCGTATTGATGTTGGTTGAAGGATTGTCAGTGTTGGCTTCGAGCCACATCAGGGTTGCCGTAGTGTTGTCTGATGGCAGATAGCCGTCGGCTGTGGTGTAGGCCGAAATGTTGTAAGTAGCAACAAGCTCAACGTGTCCGTCCTCGTCCAGAGCATCGGTCTTTATGTCCTCATCGCTGATGGTGTAGTGATACTTTGCTCCCGGTGTGCTGCTCTTGAAGTCTAATGCTCCGTTTGCGTAGCTTATTTCTGGCTTCTCGCACTTCTCTGTGTCCGTTCCACCTCCGTTGTCGTCAAGGGCATAAATGTATTTGAATTTACCCCAATGTTCATCTTGTTTATAAGCCTCTAACGACTGTTTAGGAACATACAATAGGCATGTTGACGTTGATAACCCATAAAAAGCATCTTCACCTTCGTATATATCAATAGAAGGAACTTTTTCTGCCAGACATTTTATTTGAGTCAGGCTACAACCAGTGAAACAATGATCTCCCAACTCCGTCACTGACGATGGAATCTCAATGCTTGTAAGGCTGGTGCAATAGTAGAAACACCAACATCCCAACACGGTCACTGACGATGGAATCTCAATGTTTGTAAGGCAGGAGCAATAGTAGAAACAGTTATCTCCCAACTTAATCACTGACGAGGGAATCTCAATGCTTTTAAGGCTGTTGCACCTCCCGAAACACCAATCTCCCAACTCCGTCACCGACGATGGAATCTCAATGCTTGTAAGGCTAGAGCAATAGTAGAAACACCAATCTCCCAACTCCGTCACCGACGATGGAATCTCAATGCTTGTAAGGCTGGAGCAATAGTAGAAACAGTTATCTCCCAACACGGTCACCGACGATGGAATCTCAATGCTTCTAAGGCTGTAGCAATTGTAGAAACATTCATTTGGTAATGAAGTCACAGATGACGGTATCTCAACGCTTGTAATTCCACTTTCTTAAAGCAGCCTTCTACCAATGCAACAACCGTGTATACCGTGCCATCAGATGTAGTCACAGAAGATGGAATCTTTACGTCTCCAGAATAGTCACCGTACATCAACGTTGCTTCCTTGGTGTCTGTGTTGATGAAATAATTGAGACCATCAATTGTTTCGGTATGAGGCTTTGCCATCAGTTGCATTGCAGCAAACAGGCAAAGCGCAATCGTAACGAATAATTTTTTTGACATGATTTTATAAACTTGTATTAAGAAAATCTTTTTATTTGATATGTGATTAATTGACTGCAAAATTACAGAGAATATTTTGCAGTTATTGTACAAGAACGTGCAAAAAATATATTTATTATTAAATAATTGTAAATTAAATAATTGTAAACTTACGACGTATATGGTATAGGCCGTTTAAGTGTGTCTTACCTTATTATTATATTATAAGGCGTAAAATCGTTTCCGACCTTACGCCTTTATGATATTATTCTTTTATGATGATCTGCATTTCACCAATTCCGCTCGGGAGACGCACTTTTTTATTTCTCGTACATTTCTTTCATTCTTTTATGAATCTTGTGGATGTCTGTTTCTAAACGGTCCTTGCCATGATAGATTTTGCTGCGGATGTCATCTGCCACTTCATCATAATCTCCGCAGACTTCCTCGTCAACATAGCCGATGTCATACAGTTTCTTTATCTCAGGCAGCAGTTCTTCTGAATCAATGTGCGTCAAGGTAGACAGAATCAGACCGTTGAGGGCACTGTCTGTGAACAGAGTTTTGTCTGGACCTTCTGCAGCGGCGTTGAGGAAGCTCCTGAACCATTCTATGATTTCAGCATGACGTTCAGGCTGCCGTTTGTTTGTTTCTGCCACGGCCTGGACTACGTACACCTTATAAAAGACATCAATCCCTTCTTCAAAAACGAATTCGTGTAGCTTGTCCAGCCTGTCTTTGCCTAATTTGTAAATTGTGCCAGAGTATATCTCATGTCCCCAGTCGCCGATGTGGTAATGCAGAAACTCGGGGCTTTGCCTGAGAGTTTCGAGAACAACGTCGAGGCTGCTGTCACCGTTTCCTACTTCGCCGAGTAGGAGTATTGCATTGCCGAGAACCCCGGAGAACGGTTTTTCCAACATTTTCTTCGGTACGCCGTCGCATGTCAAGCCGACATTGTAGAGAATGATGCTCTCAAGGTCTTGTCGCAATGAGTCGTGGGGCAGGGCCAGAATGGTATCTATCTGTTCGTCAGTCATACTGACAGACGTGTCGGGATTGTCTATTGTCTTTAGTATCTCTGGATGCATCAGGACAATCTTCTGAGGATAGTCTGGATGCTTGTATGTGTAGTCTCGATGTTCAAACCTGTCGTTCTTCTTGTTATGATAGCCGTCGTTCTCTTGTCCTGTTGTAAACAGAAAGTTGTCGCCAAGATTCTTTCGGAGCAACGGCATGTATTTGCTCGCTTCAAGATTGCTGTTGACAAAGAGGTGGTGCTTGCCTTCGTCGCCGAACTCGTACTCTATCAGCGGAACGTCGTCGGTATCTTCGTCGAGAAAATACTTTGTCAGGCTGAATTCCTTGCACGGCTCAATGCCGGCTTCTTCGGCAAATTCGACCGCACCGTATATCCAGTTGTGGGCTTCGTCGTATGAGAGTTTGTCCATGCCGTATTTGGACCCCAGCATGTCTATCATATCGTCGAATTCATAATCTTCCATCCTCAGTTTGTAGAACGAATTTTTCACTCCAAGGCAGAATTTGTCGACAAGGTAGAACCCTGCACTTATCTTTCCTCCAGTATGAAGGCGGCTCACCACAATGTGGACCATTCCTGAGCCTTCATCGTGTGTCATGTAGCACGGACCTTTTTCCAGAGTCCTGACCTTTTCTCTTACATACTTATCAGGCGACATGAACGTCTGTTGTGTCTTCTTTTTTTTCTTTGCCATTTTTCTCTTTTTGTTTATTCCTGTTGCTTATGTTATTTCAAAATAGAACTAATGCGAAGGCATGAAAGTTCGTCTCCAAAGGTAATTAAAATTTTCGTTACAATCATTGCTTGTTTGCCAATATTTTGTAACTTTGCAATCGTAAAGGTTGTTTTGCATGACTATCGTAATAGGCATATTGCTAATTGTCGGTTTTGTTCTGATTGCAACGGAGAAACTTACAAACGTCAACAAGTCTGCGGTCGCTATATTCATAGGTACGCTGGCTTGGATTCTCTATATAATGAACGGTGCAGAGTATGTCTTGTCCCAACATCCGGCAGAATATGCCGCTTTTCTGGACGGAATAACTTCGACCAGTGCGACAGTAAAGCAGTTTATCGCCCAGAACATTTTCTTGAAATATGTAGGTAAGGCTTCGGAGATAGTGCTCTTCCTGCTGGCCACGATGACGATAGTCGAGATATTGCAGAACAACGGTTGTTTCGATTTCATAACCCAGCTCATGCGAACCCACAGCAGCAAACGATTGCTGTGGATAGTGTCGGTGGTGACGTTTATAATCTCGGCCAATCTGGAGAACCTCACCACTACGGTGATGATGCTCACCATGCTGCATGGCATAGTACGCACGCGTCGGCAACGGATGCTGTACGGATGTGCGGTGGTGATTTCAGCCAACTGCGGCGGTGCGCTCACTGTCATCGGCGACCCTACGGGGCTTGTGCTCTGGAACAGTGGAGCCGTTACGGCTACCGACTTTTCGATGTCGCTGGCTCTGCCTTGTCTGATGGCGTGGATGCTGCCGGTGTGGTGGATAGGACGGATGCTGCCCGACCGTGCCGACACCGAATGGATAACTTTGCCTTACCGTGGCGACGACACTCGTCTGAATGTGTGGCAACGTTTCATCATGCTCATTGTCGGCATCGGAGGATTGTGGTTCATACCTACATTCCATAACATAACCAAACTCAGCCCCTTTCTCGGTGCGCTGTGTGTTCTGTCGGTGCTATGGATAGTCAATGAAGTGGTAAACCGTAAGCTGCTTCAGAGCGAAGACATGGCGCAGCGGCGCATCCCGCGTGTGTTACAATATGGTGTGATACAGATGATTCTGTTCGTGATGGGCATCATTCTTGTTATGGGTGTAGTCAGGGAAACCGGAATCATGGCCACGATGTCTGAGGTTATGGACAATCACATACAGAATGTATGGATTACAGGGCTTGTCACGGGAGCAATCAGTTCGGTGCTTGATAATTTCGCTACGGCAATGACGATGATTTCTATGCGCGACAACGTCCTGTTCGGTTTACATTCGGCGGCAGACATTTCATATTTTTCACAATATATGCAGAGCGGAATCTATTGGAAAGTAGTGGCATACGCGTCGGCTGTAGGCGGCAATGTGCTCTGCACAAGCTCTATGAGCGGCCTTGCGCTTATGAAGATGGAACGTATGCGCTTCGGCTGGTTCTTCCGCAATGTAGGATGGAAAGCACTGGTAGGGGCGGCAGCAGGATTTGCATTCATGTTTCTGGCTTTCTGGTTATCGGCTTGAAATGATTGTTTAGGATTAATAAGAAAGGATTAACTATATAACTTCTAATTTAAATTATGGCAAGTGTTAAAACTATTGGAGTATTGACTTCAGGAGGCGACGCTCCCGGTATGAATGCAGCAATACGTGCGGTCACACGTGCAGGCATTTGCAACGGTTTTAAAATCAAAGGCATTTACCGTGGCTATGACGGCTTGATAGACAACGAGATTGTTGATTTCACAACCGAGAATGTAAGCGGTATCATCATGTCGGGTGGAACAATACTGAAGACTTCGCGCTCCAAGGCATTTATGACCCCTGAAGGCCGCAAGAAGGCTTACGACAACATGAAGGAACACGGCATAGATGCCCTGGTCGTAATAGGAGGAAACGGATCGTTGACCGGAGCTATGAACTTCGCACAGGAATATGACATCTGCTGCGTTGGTCTGCCCGGAACTATCGACAACGACCTTTATGGTACCGATTCTACTATCGGCTACGACACGACGTTGAACACTATTGTAGAATGTGTCGACCGCATACGCGACACCGCCCAGAGCCATGAGCGCATTTTCTTTGTAGAGGTGATGGGACGTGATGCCGGTTTTCTGGCGCAGAACAGTGCTATAGCCAGTGGTGCTGAGGCTGCAATCATTCCGGAAGATTCGACCGACGTAGACCAGCTTGCCAGATTCATGGAACGTGGCATAAGAAAGTCGAAAAAGAGTTGTATTGTCATCGTATCGGAAAGTCCTAAATGCGGCGCAATGTTCTATGCAAACCGTGTGAAGACCGAATTCCCAGGATATGACGTACGTGTGTCTATCCTCGGACATCTGCAACGCGGAGGCCGTCCCAGCGCTCACGACCGCATACTGGCATCGCGTACTGGCGTGGGTGCTGTTGAGGCTATAATGCAAGGACAACGCAATATTATGGTAGGAGTTAGAAATAACGAAATCATTTATGTACCTTTAAGTGAAGCCATACGTAGCGACAAGCCGTTCGACCGTAAACTGATAAAGGTTCTTGATGAACTGAGCATTTAATGAAAGTTTTCTAGTGCTTAAAATGATAAAAAATAACAACTATTTCACTCAGGGCGTTTGCACTGTTGCGAAATAGTTGTTATTTTTGCAGTGTATTAATAAAACAACAAGATTATGTCACAAATTAGCGGACGCATCTCTCAGATAATCGGACCAGTCATCGACGTTTACTTCGAAACCAACGGCGAGGACGCTGAGAAGGTGCTGCCCAGAATTTACGAGGCTTTGAAGGTGAAGCGTCCAGGCAGACAGGACCTTGTCATAGAGGTGCAACAGCATATCGGCGAGGATACGGTACGTTGTGTGGCAATGGACAACACCGACGGTCTGCAGCGCGGACTGGAGGCTGTCAGGACGGGCAGTCCTATCACCATGCCGGCCGGAGATCAGATAAAAGGGCGTATGATGAATGTCATAGGACAGCCTATCGACGGCATGAGCACCTTGAACATGGAAGGTTCTTATCCCATTCATCGCCCAGCACCAAAGTACGAGGATTTGTCAACACATAAGGAGATGCTCGCTACGGGCATAAAAGTCATCGACCTGCTTGAACCTTATATGAAAGGTGGAAAGATAGGATTGTTCGGTGGTGCAGGTGTTGGAAAGACCGTGCTTATCATGGAGCTTATCAACAATATCGCAAAGGGGCACAATGGCTACTCTGTGTTTGCCGGAGTGGGAGAGCGTACGCGTGAAGGTAACGACCTGATACGTGACATGCTTGAGTCTGGTGTGATACGTTATGGCGACAAGTTCAAGAAAGCAATGGAAGAAGGCAAGTGGGACTTGAGCCTTGTCGATAAAGAAGAACTTGGAAAGAGTCAGGCCACCCTTGTCTATGGACAGATGAACGAGCCGCCAGGCGCACGTGCTTCGGTGGCCTTGTCAGGACTTACAGTGGCTGAGGAATTCCGTGATCACGGAGGAAAAGACGGCAAGGCTGCTGATATAATGTTCTTTATCGACAACATATTCCGTTTCACTCAGGCCGGTTCTGAGGTGTCAGCTCTGCTAGGACGTATGCCTTCGGCTGTAGGTTATCAGCCTACGCTTGCAAGTGAGATGGGTGCCATGCAGGAACGAATCACTTCTACCAAAAAAGGTTCTATTACATCTGTCCAGGCCGTGTATGTGCCTGCCGATGACCTTACCGACCCGGCTCCAGCTACGACATTCACGCATCTGGACGCAACGACCGAACTGAGCCGTAAGATAACCGAACTTGGTATTTATCCGGCTGTTGATCCTTTAGGCAGCACATCACGAATACTCGACCCGCTGATTGTGGGGAAGGATCATTATGACTGTGCCCAGAGAGTGAAGCAGATTCTACAGCGCTATAAGGAATTGCAGGACATCATTGCAATTCTTGGCATGGATGAGTTGTCCGACGAAGACAAGCTTACTGTAAACCGTGCACGCCGTGTGCAGCGTTTCCTGTCCCAGCCTTTTGCTGTTGCAGAACAGTTCACTGGCGTTCCGGGTGTGATGGTTTCTATTGAGGATACGATCAAAGGATTCAATATGATTCTTGACGGTGAGGTGGACGATCTGCCAGAGCAGGCTTTCCTTAACGTCGGAACTATCGAGGATGCCATAGAAAAAGGAAAGAAGCTGGTTGCTGCAGCCAAGGCATAAGTTGTAAGCGTCATCAATATTGATAAAGCTATGAACATGAATCAGATGCTGGATTTAAAGATAGTTTCGCCAGAGAAAGTCGTTTTCGATGGCAATGCTTCTAGTGTTGTTGTCCCTGGAACAGCAGGCTGTTTCGAGATACTAAACGGGCATGCTCCGATAATCTCTTCTCTGGAGAAGGGATCTGTTGAATTCGACGCTTCTGACGGAAAGCATAAGATAGAAATAAAAGGAGGATTTGTGGAGGTAAAACAGAATCAGATACTTCTTTGTGTCGAGGTCTAGCATTTCAAATAATACAGGCTTACATGGAGAAGCGCATTGAGAAGATAATAAGAAATTACAATGTCGTGTCGCTTTGTATAGTTGCAGTGCTTTCTGCTGTAATAATAAGTGTCAGATATGACCTTTTCGACTTGACTGTAACGGCGGCGTTGGTGGTTAGTGTAGTTTATTCGTTGACATTCAACTACATATATGGCTACTGTTGGAAAAAAATTATCAACAATTCGTCAGATACTGTTGCCAAATACTATTTGACAGCAATGGCTCTAAGGTTTCTGAGTGCAGCTCTGATATTGACGGCCTATTGCACGATTGTAAAGGAACGTGTTCCAATCATTCATTTTGTTGTTGTTTTCTCAATTTTCTATCTTATGATGATAATATATGACACCGCATTCTTTGCGATCGTCGAACGGAAGAATTTAATAAAAAAGAAACAATGAGATACATCGGGCGTTTGCTTTGTATGGCTTTAATGCTCTTGTCGCTGACTCCGGTTCTGGCTTCAGCTGAAACTAAGGATGATGGCGGAAAGAAAACTATTGACCTGCAAAGTATTCTAATGGGACATATTAAGGATTCTTACGAGTGGCACGTGACTGATGTCAACGGCAAGCCGATAGTAATACCGCTTCCTGTCATCGTCTATAGCTCTACAGGGTGGCATGTGTTCTTGAGTAGTGAGTTTGCTCACAATGCTGATGCTTCAGGCAATCGTCCCGGCCCATATGGACTGTACATTGCCAATAACGCGAAGTACGAGAACAAAATATGTGAAAAGGTGGGCGGTATAGAAAAACGTCCGGTGTTGGACTTGTCTGTCACAAAGACAGTATGTGTGCTGTTTATCGATGCTATAATTCTGATCATTTGTGTGCTCATCCCTGCCCGGTGGTGCAGAAAGCATAAAGTCGACGACCCAGCTCCGAAAGGATTTGTCGGGTTGGTACACATGTTTGTCATGTCTGTCTATGACGATGTCGTAAAGCCTACTCTTGGTAAAGATGCTGACAAGTATGCTCCTTATCTGCTTACATGCTTCTTCTTCATTTTTATAGCCAATGTGATGGGAGTTGTGCCGTTTCCTCCCGGCGGAGGTAATCTGACAGGTAACATAACATGTACGATGTTCCTTGCTCTATGCACTTTCATCATTACGAACGTCACTGGAACAAAGGCTTATTGGAAGGAAATATTCTGGCCGGATGTACCCTTGGCTTTGAAATTCCCTATGCCGTTGATGCCTTTTATTGAGTTCTTCAGTATATTCACGAAACCACTTTCGCTGATGATTCGACTTTTTGCGAACATGATGGCAGGCCACGCTATAGCTCTGTCGTTGTCGTGCATTATTTTTATAATGTTCGCGATAAATGTGATAGCCGGAACAGCAATGACTGTCGTCAGTGTGCTTATGAGCATTTTTATGATGCTTCTTGAGTTGCTCGTGTGCTATATTCAGGCATTGGTGTTTACTATGCTAAGTGCCGTGTTTATATCTCTTGCCCATGTCAAGGAACATGCGGTAGAGAATGCAAAATGAAACAAAATTAAAGAAATAACAACATTTAAATTTTAAAGCTATGTTATCATTATTATTAGCAGCAGACGCTGTTGCAAAATTAGGTGCCGCAGTTGGCGGCGGTATTGCTGCGATTGGTGCAGGTATCGGTATCGGACGTATTGGTGGCAGTGCAATGGAGGCAATGGCACGTCAGCCTGAGAAAATGAACGACCTTCGTTCGTCGATGATTATTGCAGCAGCCCTTGTCGAGGGTGTAGCTTTCTTTGCTGTCATCATTGCTTTGTTGGCATTGTTCGTTTAAATTTATTATAATCACAGACGTTGGGGTTCAATGCATGAGACACCGACTGTTCAGTGTCGTCGTGTCTTATGAGGATTTCGACTTATAAAAGGCAATAGTATTATGTCATTAATAACGCCTGAATTTGGCTTGCTCTTTTGGATGGCAGTCGTGTTTCTTATTGTGTTGTTCGTCCTGTGGCGGTGGGGATTCCCTGCCATTGTCGGGATGGTCAACGGTCGTAAGGCTTATATCGACGAAAGCTTGAGAAAAGCGCACGAGGCTAACGAAAAGCTTGCCAATATACAGAAGGAAAGTGAAGCAATCTTGCAAGAAGCCCGACAGAAACAAGCTGTAATTCTAAAAGAAGCAGCCGACACACGTGACAGCATAGTACAGCAGGCACAAGACAAGGCCCGCGAAGAAGGCAACCGTCTCATAAACGAAGCTAAGGCTGAGATAGAAAGTGAGAAGCTGGCTGCAATTAATGAAATCCGCTCTCAGGTCGCAGAACTGTCTGTGAAAGTGGCCGAGAAGATTCTGCGTCGTCAGCTTGACACTGATGATAAACAGATGGATGTAATTGACCGTATGCTTGACGAGGTTTCCACTGAAAGCGAAAACAAATAGTTTACTATGGACATCGGAGTTATATCAATGAGGTATGCGCGCGCACTGCTTATGAGCAGTCTGAGCGAGAAGAATGAGGATGTTGTTTATCGAGAGATGTGTACTCTTGCAAAGAGTTTCATTGACGTTCCCCAAATAAGGAACGTGATAGACAATCCGATGCTTTCTGCAGAGAAGAAAATACATGTTCTCTTAACTGCCTGTGGTGGTTCTCCGTCTCCGCTGACTGTCTCTTTTCTTAAATTGGTTCTGAAGGAGGATCGAGAGAAGATGCTACAGTTTATGGCAAACTCGTATGTTACGCTTTATAGAAAGCATAAAGGTCTTATTCCGGGTAAACTCATTACTGCTGTGGCTGTGTCGCCGCAGACCGAAAATAAAGTGCGGCAGATGGTAGAAAAACGTACTCATGGAACGGTCGAATTCCAGACAGAAGTTGATCCGGACATTATCGGTGGATTCATACTCGAATATGACACGTATCGTCTCGATGAAAGTGTGAAGACACGTCTGCGTACTGTGCTTTCGGCTTTGAAAAAGTAGTGTTCTGTCATAGCGTGATGTTTCAATTAAATAAAGAACAAACATGTCAGAAAAAATAAAACCAAGTGAAGTATCACAGGTTCTTTTCGAACAACTCCAGGGCGTTGAAGACAAAGGCCGTTTCGATGAATTCGGAACTGTACTTCAAGTGAGCGATGGTGTCGCTCGTATATATGGCTTGCGCAATGCAGAGGCCAACGAACTGCTGGAGTTCGAGAATGGTACGATGGCAATCGTGATGAACCTTGAAGAAGACAACGTCGGATGTGTCCTTCTTGGTCCAACCGATCGCATAAAAGAGGGTATGACTGTGAAGCGTACCAAGCGTATCGCTTCAATACGTGTCAATGACAACCTTCTAGGGCGTGTCATCAACCCACTGGGACAGGCTATAGACGGAAAAGGCGATATAGACCTTACCGGTTCTTTTGAAATGCCTCTTGACCGAAAGGCTCCTGGTGTGATTTATCGTCAACCTGTAAAGGAACCTTTACAGACTGGACTCAAATCTGTCGATTCGATGATTCCTATCGGTCGTGGACAGCGAGAGCTGATTATCGGTGACCGTCAGACAGGAAAAACTGCTATTGCGATTGACACAATTATAAATCAGAAGAGTTTCTATGAGGCCGGAAAACCAGTTTATTGCATCTATGTGGCAATAGGTCAGAAAGCTTCTACGGTAGCGGCACTAGTTTCAAATCTGAAAGAGCATGGCGCGCTTCCTTACACCATAATAGTGTCGGCTACCGCAGCTGAACCTGCAGCATTGCAGTATTACGCTCCGTTTGCAGGAGCAGCTATCGGTGAGTATTTCCGCGACCGTGGACTTTCCGCTCTTGTTGTATATGACGACCTTTCTAAACAAGCTGTCGCATATCGAGAGGTCTCTTTGATACTTCGTCGTCCTTCTGGCCGTGAAGCTTATCCCGGAGATGTGTTCTATCTTCACAGCCGTCTGCTTGAACGTGCTGCACGTATAAACGACCAGCAAGAGATAGCAGAACAGATGAACGATCTTCCGGAGTGTATGAAGGGTCATGTCAAGGGTGGAGGTTCGCTGACCGCTCTTCCTATTATCGAAACTCAAGCCGGCGACGTTTCAGCTTACATTCCGACCAATGTAATTTCAATTACTGACGGTCAGATATATCTTGAGAGCGACTTGTTCAACCAAGGCTTCCGTCCGGCTATCAATGTCGGAATATCAGTGAGCCGTGTGGGTGGTTCAGCGCAGATTAAGAGTATGAAGAAAGTTGCCGGAACTCTAAAAATAGATATGGCACAATATCGCGAACTTGAGTCATTCTCCAAATTCTCAAGCGACATGGATGCAGTCACGGCAATGACAATCGATCGTGGACGCAAGAACAATCAATTGCTCATTCAGCCGCAGTACAGCCCAATGCCCGTAGGTGAGCAGGTGGCAATTATATATTGTGGAACTCGCGGATTGCTCCACGACGTGCCAGTTGAGAAGGTTCGTGAATGCCAAGATGCCTTTCTTGAAAAACTTCGCGCACAGCATCAGACAGATGTCATAGACGTGCTTGCTTCCGGTAAAATATCCGAAGAGGTCACGTCTGTCATTGAGCAGGTGATGGCTGATGTAGCCGGACAATATAAAAGCTGATAATTATGCCTTCGCTGAAAGAAATAAAGACACGCATTGCATCTGTCAACAGTACTCGTAAAATTACGAGTGCTATGAAGATGGTGGCCTCTTCAAAGCTTCACCATGCACAGCAGATGATTGAGAACATGCTTCCTTACGAGGACACGCTTGAGCGCATCCTCAAGACTTTCCTTGCCTCTGAGGTCGATGCCCATACAGTCTTCAGCGAGGTAAGGCCGGTCAAGAAGGTGGCATTGCTTGTCTATTCGTCAAACGGAAGTTTGTGCGGCGGATTCAATGCCAATGTCATAAAGATGCTGCAGACAGTCATAGAAGAGTATAGACAGCTTGGTAATGAAAATATCATTATTTATCCCATCGGTCGAAAGGTGGCTGAATATGTCAGTAAAAATGGTTTTGTCAGCCAAGGCGATTTTACCGAGTTGGCTGACAAGCCTGGTATGGCAGAGTGCATAAGTATAGGTGAGGAATTGTGTGAAAAATTCGTCCTGGGAGAAATTGACCGTGTAGAAATGATTTACCATCATTTCAAGAGTGCTGGGTCGCAGATACTGCAACGTCGCACTTTCCTTCCAATTGATCTGCATTCTTGTGTTGGTTGCGATAATGACCGCGATCTATCTCATAAGACTGTCACTCCAGCCATGCAGGAATATTTACGGCAGCATCCAGATGCTTCAGTCGACGAGGCTGAGCGTGTAGCTGGTTCGCCTCTTAATGACAATTTTATTGTCGAACCAGACATGCAGACTGTTCTGCAATCTCTGATTCCAAAGTACGCCCATTTGCTTGTCTATACTGCATTGCTTGACAGTAATGCTTCTGAACACGCTGCACGTATGGTGGCTATGCAGACAGCTACCGACAATGCAGATGAATTGCTTAAAGATCTTAACTTGCAGTTCAACAAGAGTCGCCAGCAAGCTATTACGAGCGAACTCCTCGATATTGTAGGAGGTAGCGTCAACAATTAGACAACTTATTATTTATAATAAAAAGGCCGGTTCCGTATCCTCGGTGCTGGCTTTTTTAGTTTTCATTGACTTTCTGAATTTATTATTTGTCAGGTCTTATTTGCCGTCTCTTGTTTTATACGTGTCAGTGTTGTGATTATCTTACAGTAGTTCATCATTTGCGGATAAAAACATAAAAAGCAGGATGCAGCTTATAAACGTTAACCAAAATCAACTGCATCCTGTCTGTTATCCTGACAGTTATCCTTGTCTTTTTACACTTAATAGGAAACGTTATCAATCATTATTTAGAATTTCCATCTCAATTGAAAATCTATGTCTGTCATTGACGAACCTTCTATCTGCTGATAGCCGCTTGCTATATGCTTGCGGTCGAAATAGGCTGTCGTGCCCGCTTTACACATTATGCTAAGTCTTTCATTTAATCCTACTTTTGCGGCGAGTGTGCATCTGATGCCGTTCCCGTAGAATGATGGAAATGAAAAGTTGTACATTACATTGCGCTCGTAGACATATATTCTGCTGTCGTAGCTGTCTGTGTCAAAGTAGCCGGCTGTTCCATAAATGCTTACTCTGTCTGTGCTGAATGTAGCTGCGTACATTGTCATCCATCCTTTACTTTGTTCAGTATGACGGCACAACGCCATGTCAGATCTTAATGTATGACACCATTTCCCGTTTCTGTAGTCTGCTGTAAGACGGACTCTGTGCTCTGTCAGCCCGATAGGAACGTTTTCACTATTGTCACGGCTTCTTTTTCTTATACGATATCGTCCGTCGAAAGATAAGTTATCCAATTTGTAACTTAATGATGCAAAATAGTCTCTCGTTGTCGAAGCATTGCTGACCCTATAACGTGGCCAGGCATGATGGGCTATGTCTGCGTAAGCGGTGAACGTCAATCTCGAGTATGGGGTCCACTCTGTGCCGACATACACACCGCTTTCATTCTGCACTCGTCCTATGTCACTGAATGCCATAGACGTAAGCGAAGCGTATCTGTATGAATAGAATCGCTGGAGTGCTGTTACTGCCAGTGTCGGCGATGCTTGCCATGTCAATCTGTTCAGTGTCGCTATTTTTCCTGCCTTATCCATTGCTGTTTCTCCCCCAATGCTCAAACGGTGATTCAAGTAGCCGTAATATACACCATAGTTGGTAAAGCTCTTCCCTGCTGGATAATAACGTCTGAATTGTTGGCCAGACATTGGTCTCAGTTCTTTGTCTAGTGTTGTATGTACTGATGAAACCCCTACAGCAATACCTTTCCATCTGAATCTTATGTTTCCTCCAATGGCTGTTTGTGTTGCATTATGCTTACGGCTTATTTCGCTCATCGTGCGATGATATCCTGTTTTCAGAATTGTCCTGATTGTCGAACCGTCGTCGCCAAATGTAGCATCAATCTTACGGTAAGACACAAATGGTGTAATTTCTAATCCACGAACCAACTCTATTGTAGCTGCCCCACCTTGCATATAGTTGTATTCAGATCGCGACGAATGTGCCCTCACTGTGTTTGCCGAGTTGGGAGAGGATAGGGCTGCCGTTTTTCCGAATGCAAAATCATTGTTCATTACCAGTCCCATGCCGAACTTCAATCTGTATCGGCCTATGACTGCAGATTTCAGTATACCAGCTTTTCTTATCGATACATAGAACGAATAATAGTCATATCCTGCTTTATTATTACTGGAAAAGAATGGCTCGCCACTGTCTTGGGATGCCGTAATCCCAGCCTGGACATACTGACCGTATTTGAATACGTACCTTAACCAGTGCTTGTATTTGTATCCAAGATATCCGTTGCGGTCGCCTCGACGTTCGTAGCATGGAATTCTTGCTGTTGCGGTCAGCTCGTTCTTTCCGTCTTTCAGAATGTTTTTCAGTGGCGGAAAACCGTCTTGTTGCTTGCCGTCGCCGAGATATGTGAAATATTTCAGAAGCTCTCGTCGCTCAGGGTCAAGTGATTCTATCATGGCAAGTTCTCCGAACGAACGAATTGGTCCGTAACGGTAAGCGTATTCTGCAATTTCTTCTATCTGAGTGTCTGAAAGGAAAATTATTTTTTCGAGGTCTTCGCGTGTAGCATTGTTCAGGTCAATCTTGTTCTCTGCCAGCTCGCTCAGTATCTCATATCCGGATTCTATGTCCTGTCCTTCTTCCTCCTCGTTTTCAATAAGATTTTCGTAGTACTCCTCCCATTGCTGCCCCATCTGCCCGTATGCATTAGTCACACAGGTCATAAGTATCACTGTTGTCAGTATCACAGTTGCAGTTCTGTGGGTGTACATGATTGTTCTTTAGTAATAAATGTCCGTTGCAAATATAGGACAATTATTAATACAAAACAAATTCTTTGGTACTTATTATTGACTTTTTTCTTGTTAAAAATACGAAAGACGCTGAACTTACGACGGGTTGCGCAGTAATGCATTTCCGCTTCCGGCTGTTTAAAGTTTCGTAAAATAAGTATTCTGCGTTCCTTTTTAATCTATTATTCAGATTGTTCTATTTCGGAACAAAGGCTTTTCTTACATCATCTTGACATATTTTTTTATTTTATTGATAGTCAGTAGGTTATGATAACGTCAATTCTGCGTTCTGAAATGCCGCATTTCAGCGTCCAATATGCGGCATATTAGAACGCAATATGCCGCATTTCAGAACGCAGTAACGGGCATATTAGAAAACGGTATGAAAAGATTGTTCTGTTTTTCCGGTATTTAGTTAAATTTATATCTGGACCATTAGTCTTATACATATAGCACGTGATTGTTAGTCGTGTTAGGGTTGTCGTAAAACTTTATGGTAATGCCTATTCGTTAACTCAAAACTATTATTAGACTTCTGTTGTGCTTTATCTGTAGCCGAACGACTTTCTTTTGGTTTTGATGCAAGTATATTTGTTTTTTATCTTACGGTCTTGCCGATTCGATAGTAGACGGTCTGTACCGAGATTTGAAGGAGAAAAGCCCTGCAGAAGCCTTTTGACTGCAAACGAATGTTAAAATAAGGGTATTTTCGACACTTTTTTCTGAAAATGTTTGGAGGGAACC
>CALBJK010000300.1 GCA_937892695.1 uncultured Prevotella sp. | reverse complement strand
CAAGCTGGTGGCAACGCCGCCCTCATCGACTCTTTAGGCTCAGTAGGTGCATTCATCAACACCCCTTTGGGCGACTATTCTGGAGACCTTACTATCACGGTACGTGTGAAAGGACTGGAGAAAGACCCCAGCTCGTTCTTTGTCAACGTTGTAAAAGGCGGCTATTATGATCCTTATACCCTTGGCGGCTGGAACTTTTCAGTCACAAATAAGGGATGGCAGGTGTTTGAAATCAAGTTCCATAATGTCGTGGCCGATAACGACGGCTTTGTACAGCTGGTGACTTACGGCAAATGCATAGTCGACTATTTTTACGTGACAAATACCTACAACTTCCTGGCTGCTCCAAAGGTGCTTGCCCCGACCAACTTCACTACAGACGGCTTTACCGCCAACTGGCAGCCTGTGCGCCGTGCAGGGTCTTACGATATGTGGCTTTACAAGATGGTGAACACATCTGACAAGGACACCTCGATAGACGAAAACTTTGAGAACGGCAAACCTGCAGAATGGGAATTCGGAGGCAATGCCTCTATTGCCGAAGGCCTGGGCGAAGGCGGTTCTAAGGCTGTCGTACTGAATAACGGTGACACGATAAGCTCTCCATTCACACTCGGACTGTACCGTAATCTGTCGACATGGATGAAGGTGGTGTCTAACGGCGCGACGAGCGACGAACTTAACAACGGGCGCATTGAGCTATGGCTCAGAACTATTGGCGGATGGAAGAAACTAGGCGAAATGAATGCTGCCGGATGGCTCGAGGGTGGCATTATGGATATGCAGCAGAAGACCGGCAACGCCTTTGCAAACCAGTTCTATGGTGTGAGGGTAGTGGCCAATCTTCCAGGCAAAGCCTCTCTCGTAATAGATAATGTCAAGGCTCAGATAGGTCCGTCGGCCAAGCTCGAAACAGTAGGCGAATACGAGGCAGCCGGTCTGAGATACGACAATACCGGCGAAACATCCTATACCTTTAAAGGACTCGACCCCTTAGGCGACTACTATTACGGTGTGAAGTCTTACTATTTCGGCAAAACGTCAGACATGACTCTCAACCATGCTTTCGGCGTGGCCAAACCTGTAGTGAATGTAGCAACCGGCATCACAGCCGACGGATTTACCGCCACTTGGAACGCAACGCCAAAGGCTACAAGCTACCAGATTGACAACTATGGAGTGTTCTCAGTTTCTAAGGCCGGAAGGTATGCAATTGAAGACGAATCTTTCAGCAAGATAGACGAGTCTATTACCATTTCTTCCAATCCGTACAAGGCAGAGACTCTGAACAACAACTACTCCATGAGTCTGGACGAATATACATCGAACATCGGGTGGAGAGGAAGATACACCGCCATTTCGTCTGACTGTCTCGGATTTACAGGTAGCGGCTCTCTCACCACTCCGGTTCTTGACTTGAAGAACAGCGACAAGTTCTATATCACGCTGAAAGGATACGGAACACCGGGTGATGTGCTGAAGATAGAAAACGGCGAAAATGTCTACAACATCGATGTCGTGGCCGATCCTTCTGACGAGACAGGAACTCACGGTATAATCGACGGTACGTTCACTGTTCCCGACAGCGGTGAAGGCATATCATTGAAGTTCTATTCGGCAGCAGGTGCTACAATAATGTTCGACAAAATAAAGGTCTCGCAGGATCTGAAAGAAGGTGACAAGGCTTACGTGCTTGTTTCTTCCGACACTACGAGCAAAGATGAGCTGAGCCATACTTATAGCGGACTGAGCCAGTCAGACTACAATGAGTTTGTCTATAAGGTCTATGCCAAATACGAGTATGTTGACGGTCACACGGCGGTTTCCGACCCGTCCGACCTTGTTCATGTAAATCTTGAAAGCGGAAACAGCAACTTCCTTACCGCCACTGTTGTTCCTACAGACATCAACGACGTGATGTCAGGCGACGATGTCAGAGTCATTGGCTACTACACGGTTGACGGCCGACGTTTGCAGTCTCCGGTAAAGGGCTTGAACATCGTGCGCTACAGTAACGGAACGCAAAAGAAGGTTCTGGTAAAATAAAATGATTTTGAAGTCAAGCGTGTGCAACGGCACGCTTGACTATAAAAACTCTTTCAGAAAGTAGGATTCTCCCAATCCCTTTTTCCAAAATCGTCTTGGGCTTCCTTCTTTCCTGAAAAATCAGAAATTAAGAATAACAACTAACGATTTATGAAAAGAAGAATACAATTGCTTGCTGCGGCTGCCATTCTGTCTTCATCGGCAATGGCACAGAAACTGTCACCGTCATTGCAGATTCTGCTGAACAGCCAGAACAACAGCCTGTCTAAGGTAAGAAGTCTGGCTCCCGTCAACAAGAAAGATAACACCATCGGAGCTTTTATACGCGTAGACGGCCCGGAAGTTATTGAAGAACTGAAGTCGAAAGGCATAAAGATAGGTTCGGTCATCTCAGACAGTCTGGTGACAGCCACCCTGCCTTTGGACAAAATACAGACTCTGGCCGATACAAAGGGCATAAGATACATTCAGGCTGCCACTTCGGCCAAACTCCTTCTCGACAAGGCTCGTGCTGATGGCAATGTCGACTTGGCGCAGAGCGAAACCAACGGCCTCGGCTCTTATACGGGCAAGGGCATTGTCATCGGAATTGTGGATACGGGAATGTACACCGACCACATCGACTTTTTCAGCAGCGACAGAAAACGTTACAGAATAAAGAAATACTGGCAACAGGATCAGTGGCCTGGCAAACTGTACAAGAGTCCTAAAAATTTCGATTATGGACGCGAAATGGTCGACTCGGCAAGCATAAGGCGGATGTACTATGACCTGAGCGGACAAACCCACGGCACCCACGTTGCCGGTATAGCCACCGGAGCCGACATAGAAAGCGGCCTGCAAGGTGTCGCTCCGGATGCCGACATTGTCCTGGTCTCTACTGACCTGCATGGCGACCATGTCATAGACGGTGTGAAGTATTGTTTCGAATATGCCGACAGCGTGAAAAAACCTTGTGTCGTAAACTTGAGTATAGGTAATACTCTCGGTCCTCGCGACGGTACGTCGGAAAGCGACGAGGCTCTCAATGCAATGACGGGTCCAGGCCGTATCATTGTCGGCGCAGCAGGCAATGACGGTTCGAAGATAGTACACGCTTCAAAGGCATTCACAGCTGGAGACGAGGAGATGAAGGTTGTGTTCAACTGCACTCCCGGTAAAACGGCAGCAGGCGAAATATGGGGGTCGCAGGGTGAAAACCTTACCGTACAAGCCAAGCTTGTCGACATTACAACGGATGAAGTATCGATGGAGAGCGACATAGAAGACACGTCGGCACCTAAGGGCTTTACTAAAGATCTGGGACAGTACGGAACTATCCAGATAGCATCTGAAGTAAATCCGGTCAATGGCCGCCCGCACATCCAGCTCGTAGCAGCAATGGGCTACTTGCCTGACAACTCGCGTCTTGTTCTGTCGATAAAAGGCAAAGACGGAGGCGAGGCTCACGTATGGGCAGCTCAGGAATCGACCATAGAGCAGATTCACAAAGAAGGGTATACTGACGGCGACGCAAAATACACTGTAAACGAAATCGGCGGAACAGCTAAGGATGTCATTTCCGTCGGCTCTTACAATACCAGAACTCTTGTAGAATACATCAACGGCACGAGTTATGATTATACAAGCTTTGCAGGTAACGTGGGCGCAATCTCTTCGTTCTCAAGTGCCGGACCGACTCTTGACGGACGAATGAAACCTGATGTAGCAGCTCCAGGTGCCGAAATCTATTCGGCTGCTGTTAAAAACGGTGATGGAGGCTTTGACGTAAGTCAGGCATCCAAGAAGGTGACATACGACGGTAAAGACTATTACTACTGGAGCAATCAGGGTACGTCTATGGCAGCTCCTTTCGTTACCGGTACTGTTGCTCTGTGGCTTCAAGCCAAACCGACACTCTCTCCAGAAGAGGTAAAGGAGGTCATAAACAAGTCGTCGCGCACAGACACAGCAACAGGTGAAGTTCCCAACTATCGTTTCGGAGCAGGAAAGATTGATGCTTTTAGTAATGATTAAAAAATAACTTGGTACATTTTTGTGTCCTTATTATGAA
>CALBJK010000299.1 GCA_937892695.1 uncultured Prevotella sp. | reverse complement strand
TCAATGAGATATTTGGATTTGCGGCAGAGGCAGCTTAAATTTTAACGGAGTATTGATTCTAAAAAAGAAGGCTAATCAGACACAATCTCATTGCTGCCTGATTAGCCCTTTGTTATCAGAAAGACAGGTTTGTTTATATATGTCCGGTCAGTGCCTTTCCTATTTCACATCTGCGGTGTAGACACGTCCGAAACGGTCGGTCACGCGCACTGCCACGTGTTTGGCTTTAGCCGACGGACGGGCACAGAAGAAGGCGTAGCCGTTGACCGTAGGCTGGCGGAAACCGCCCACTTTCTTTTTGCCCGTAGCATAGCCACGGTCGAGATATGAGCTGTAGTAAGGGTCGGTCGAGGCAAACTGTTTCATTGCGCCACGGTTCTTGCCGTCTTCTATCAGTTCTATACGCCAACTGTCGTCATAGTTCCATACTTTCACGCACAAGTCGTTTTCATGTCCGGGGAAGGTTCCGGTCGGGATGACCTCTACCTGATAGTTGCGGTCGCGGCCCAGACTCTTGTAGTACCATGACAACTGTGACAGAGTAGACTCGAACACCTGATAGCCCATCGGCGTACCGTCCTTGCAGTAAGGACTGTTCCAAATCCACCATGCGCCGCAAACGGCACCCACCATGTGCTCGATTACATTAGGACGGAGCTGCAGATTGGACTGCTCATGGGTGTGTCCGCTGAGTATCGACACCTTGTAGTCGGCCAGAAGGTCCATAAGACGGTCGGCACCGGTGAGTTTCTTCTTGTCGCGGTAGATGTAGGCCGGACAGTGCATGGCCACGAATACACGTGAGCCTTTTGGTATGAACTTGCGGTAGTCTTCCACCCATTTCAACTGCTGGTCGTCGATGGCTTCGTCATAGTTTTTGTTGCCTTTGTAGACGATGTTGTCGAGTACGATGAAATAGTCGTTTCCGATATTGAAGGCGTAATAAGTAGGACCGAAATAACGGCGGTATACCTCGGCACTGCCGTGGTCGTCGCTCACATACTGGTCGTGGTCATGGTTGCCGATAAGGGTATAGACGGGGCATCCGAGAGTCTGCATGTCGCTCTTGAAGCGGCTGTATGTTTCGAGGTTGTCCCACACGAGGTCGCCAAGGACCAGTGCAGCCACCGGTATGTTGCGGTCTTGATACGATGCCGCCGTGCGACGAATGTCGGGCAGAGCCTCGTTTTCGAGACGCTCGTAGTCGTGGTCGCTGCCGGGCTGGGTGTCGCCTATGCCAAGCAGAGTGTATGTGCCTTTAGGAACACCGAAGCGGAACAGTTCGAAATCGAAGTTCTTCGAATTGAGCGGTTTGTAGAATGCAGGTGTGCCTGAAGCGTAGGTAGCGACATACCCTGAAGGTGTCACGATGTAGACAAAGTCGGCATTGTCGGCAGCATCAATCGTATAGGTTCCGTCTGCGGTTGTAGTGGCGAAGCCGGTACCGTCTGTTACGACTACTCCGGCAATGCCCTTTCCGTCGGATGTGACGCGTCCGGTAATGTTCTTTGCTTCTGCCGACAAGGTGGCAGCAAGCATCACTGCGAACAAGAGTTTTCTTTTCATAATCTGTCGTGTGTTATGTTTTATGATAAACGTTCCCAATATGCCTGCAAAATTACAAAACCGTTGTTACAATGGTGTTACGGCTGGATATATATTAAAATGGCTGGGGTCTGGATTGCCACGTCTGAAAGGTCTTCTTATATGAATGTCTAAAGATACTCTTTGAAGTCGGTCAGCCGCATGTCACCTTTCTTTATCAGCGTGTCGTGAAAGGCGAATGCAGCACGCAGCGACGACGGCTGGTGTCCGGCTGCTGCTATGCGCAGATAGTCGCGCAGCAGCGGCCGGTAGTCGGGATGGGCGCAGTGGCTGATTATCTCTTCGGCACGCCGTGCCGGCCCCTTGCCGCGCAAGTCGGCCACGCCCTGCTCGGTGACTATGATGTCTACGTCGTGCTCTGTAGAATCAATATGGCTGCACATTGGCACGATTGCGCTTATCTTCCCGCCCTTGGCTGTCGATGGCGTGTAGAAGATGCTTATAGAACCGTTGCGTTCATAGTCGCACGACCCGCCGATACCGTTCATCAGTTTCGATCCGCATACGTGCGACGAGTTCTCGTTGCCGTAGATGTCGCATTCGAGGGCGGTGTTCATGGCTATCACCCCGAAACGGTGTATCAGTTCGGCCGAGTTGGACAGTTCGCTGGGGCGCAGCGTCAGACGGTTGCGGAAGAAGCCGATGTCCGAGTAGACCTTTTTAAGACATTCGTTAGAAAGGGTCATTGCAGCCACCGAAGCCTGAGAGATTTTACCTTCGAACATCATGTCGATGATAGCGTCCTGCACCACCTCGCTGAACACTTCGAGCACGGGCAGCCCTTCACAGCGGCTTATGGCCGACATGACGGCGTTGCCTGTCGCGCCCACGCCGCTCTGTATCGGGAACATGGTCTTGGGTATGCGCCCGGCATGTATGTCGCTGAGGAAAAAGTCGACTACGTTGCGCCCGATGGCTTCGGTTTCTGGAGTGAGATGGCCGAACGAGCGCGACTCTTCTGGTATACAGCTTTCCACCACACCGGCAATCTTAGATGCTTCAATCTCGATGTACTCAGTACCTATCCTGTCGCCCACGTGCAGCATAGGTATTGGCCGGCGCAGAGGATATTCGGCACACTCATACTCGTCGTGCAGATAGCGTGCGTCGGGATTATGAAACGTATTGTGTTCCAAAATAACGCGCCTGGCAATCCGAGCCACTGTCGGCACTATGCCGTCTGCCGAAGTGAGATAGGCGCGGCACTTGCCGTCCTTTTCCGGTTCTATTGCCGAGACCTCTATCACCGCCCAGTCGATTGTGCCGTAGAATCCGCGACGCAACCGCTCGGCCATATGTCCCAGATGCATGTCTTCGTAGTCGATTTCGCCGAGGTTGGCGTGATGACGGAAATCGGCGTTGGTAGAGAAGGGAGCACGAAACTTGATAGCTCCGGCGCGGGCGAAGTCGCCTTCAAGACTCTGTGACGACGATGCACCCGTTATCACGCCCACGGCGAAAGGCCGTCCCGCAGCATGTTCCTCCTCGGCACGGCGTGCGACGGCACGTGCCACAGCCTTGGGTACACCGCTGGGAGTGAATCCGCTGAATCCGATATTGTCCTGATTGTTTATCATCGCGGCTGCATCGTCCGCTGTAAGATATGTGTAAGCCATTGTTGTCTGAAATTGAATGCAAAGGTACTGCAAATTTACATAAATATGCAATAATGTCCGTTGTTTTTGCATATTTATGTAGAATAAAGGAATACAAAAGGCTTAAATGCATATTTATGCAATTTGTTCAATTCAGTAAAAATAAGTCAGACACCGTCGGAAATCGCATTTTATGCTGATGGGTTTGGCCGTTTGGACGATTATTAGTAAGTTTGCACTAACATAGTAAAACTTTATAAAATGCAAGAAACAAGACAAAACCGTATAGCCCGGCTGCTCCAGAAGGAGCTGAGCCTGATTTTCCAGTCACAGACACGCATGATGCATGGCGTGATGGTGAGCGTTACACGTTGCCGCGTATCGCCCGACCTGAGCATCTGCACGGCATATCTGAGCATATTCCCGTCTGAAAAGTCTGACGAAATGATAAATAATATCAAAGCCAACGAGAGGACCATACGCTACGAACTGGGTACGCGCGTACGCAACCAGCTGCGCATCATTCCCGAACTGCGTTTCTTCATAGACGACTCTCTTGACTATATCGAACACATTGACGAACTGCTGAAGAAGTGAAATCCCGCATGAACTTTCCTTTCTACATTGCACGGCGTTACCTCTTCTCCAAGAAGAGCACCAACGTCATCAATGTCATCTCGGTAATCTCTATGGTGGGCGTGGCCGTGACGACAATGGCTCTTGTGATAGTGCTGAGCGTGTTCAACGGATTCCACGACCTTGTAGCCTCACTCCTCACAAATTTCGACCCGCAGCTCAAGGTTGTGCCTGCACAAGGCAAGACCGCGCCTGCTGACGATCCTCGGCTCGTAAAGCTGAAACATCTGCCAGAAGTAGAGGTGGCCACAGAGTGTGTAGAAGACCAGGCACTGGCATTCTACAATGACAAGCAGGCTATGGTGACGGTGAAGGGTGTGGAGGAGAACTTCGACAGCCTGACCCACATCAGTGACATTCTCTACGGCGACGGGTCGTTCACACTCCAGGCGGCCAACCTGCAGTATGGCATCATTGGCATACGTCTGGCCCAGACTCTGGGAACCGGAGCACGATGGGACGGCTACATCAAGCTGTTCGCCCCAAAACGCGAAGGGCAGCTCGTCGACGCTACCGACCCTTCCGACGGTTTCGTGGTCGACTCTATTATATCGCCTGGAGTGGTCTTTGCAGTCAACCAAGCACGCTACGACAAAGCCCATATCGTCACGTCGATAGGTTTCGCCCGTGGCCTGTTCGACCAGCAGGGTATGCTCTCCTCACTCGAATTCAGGCTGAAGCCGGGCAGCGACCTTGGTAGCGTAAAGTCGGAAATGCAGGACATCGTCGGAACAAAATACCGTGTGCTCGACCGCTTTGAACAACAGGCCGACACGTTCAAGATAATGCAGATAGAGAAAGTACTGGCCTATATTTTCCTTACGTTCATCCTTGTGGTGGCCTGTTTCAACATCATCGGGTCGCTCTCCATGCTCATCATCGACAAGAAGAATGATGTGGCGACACTACGCGACCTCGGTGCCGACGACCGTCAGGTGACGCGCATCTTTCTTTTCGAGGGCCGCATGATATCGGTCATCGGGGCCGTCGTAGGTATTCTTCTGGGACTGTTGCTCTGCTGGCTTCAGCAGACTTACGGACTCGTGAAAATGGGCGAGAGCAGCGGTACGTTCATTGTAAACGCCTATCCCGTGAGTGTCCATTACTGGGATGTAGTGGTTGTGTTCTTCACTGTGGTTGTCGTGGGTTGGATTGCCGCATGCTATCCCGTGCGTTACCTCTCCAAGCGGCTGCTCTCATGAGTTCTACTTGCGCCGCATAGAGTAATGGGGTGCTGGTGAGGAACACCGTGAGCGGTTCGCGTAACCTCACGTGGTAACCCTTCTTATGTGCCATGCTGAAATCCTGCATAGCACTGCCGATGTTCTCCGTTTCGGGAACATGCGGACAGTCATTAAAAATAATGCATAAATATGTGATAAATCAAAGTGATTTGATACATGTATATGTATTTTTCTTCGATTTTAATACAAACTATATCAATTTAATCTTTTTTTATTATTAATTTGGCTTGTTTTTCAAACAAATCTGTATATCTTTGCAAACACAAAAACAGAAGCAGAATTTAAAAACAGGATAATTTAAAGAAGAATAAGGATTTTAGTTATGAAGAGATTCTACTTACAAAATTTGCTTTTATTGGCTGTATGCGGCACAATGAATGCCCAGACAGACAATGGTTTTTCAATCATCCCTTCGCCGGATGATGACAGTTCCATCATGTACACAATTTCAAACAACGGAAAATATGCGGGTGGTTATAGTTTGGTAACCAAGCAGGCTGTAGTGTATGACATCGAAAACAAGGAACTTAAAGTGTTCGGAAAGGAAAACCAGGAAGGTACAGGCGATGTACGCAACATTTCCGATGACGGAAAGTTCCAGTTCTTTACAAGTGATGAAAATGGAAACACCAGCTATCTTTATAGCTTCTCTCAAACTGAGCCGCTGGTAAATTATGGCATAGGCTCTCTTGCAAAAGGCGTTGTACGCAGTGGCGACATGGTTGTCGGTGCAATGATGCAAGACAATGGTTCATACTGGAGTGCCTGCTACTGGAACGGTACAGACAAGACTCCTGTCTATCTGCCTGAACCTTCAGACAAATGGTCAGGATGGACTTCTTTGGACGAATCTGACCCTACTGTAGTGAATGGTACTTCGGCAGACTTCATCTCTGCTGACAAGTCGGTAATAGCCGGATACGTAATCGACAACCAATCTTCTTATCCTGCTGTACTTTGGAGACTCAACAGGGACGGTAAAACTTATTCTCTGGATTTTATCAGCCGCAGATATTTCGACAACGACTATGACGGAAAGAAACCGTACGTGCTGTTTACTCCAGCCGGCTTGAGCGAGAACGGAAAGTGGCTTGCGCTCACTGTTGCAACTTCTTCTGACGGTTGGACTTTCAATTATGGTTTTGGAAGATACAATGTAGAAACCGACTCGCTTGAGACTTTCATTTATTCAGGTGATAATGCCGTAGACGAAACCAATGCTTCTGCAATCGCCGACGACGGCACAATTGTTGGTTTCTGCGGTGGTTATCAGGCAGAAAAGGGTATAATCTGGAAAGCTGGCGAGGAAAAGCCGGTATATCTTGCCGAGGCATATCCTGGTGTTCCGCAGTTTGCTGAATATGATTCAATCGGTGGACACATGCCTGGCTGTATTTCTGCTGACGGACGTTATATAGTTGGTTTCGGATATTACTACAGAGACGGTGGTACGGCTGAAGACGCAAGCGATGATACGGCAGGATATGAGTCATACGTTTTTGACACACAGAACAAGAATGCAACAGCTATAGCTGCTGTACCTTCAGCCGGTAGTAAGACGAGTTCAGACAATACTGTTGTTGCACGCTATGACATCGCCGGCAGACGCATTCAGGCACGTGTGCCGGGAATAAATATTCTGAAGATGCGTTCTGGAAAAGCTATAAAGACTTTGGAGAAATAAATTGGAATGTTTTAGAACAAAATAGTTTGTATTAAATTACTGAGGGCATGTTGGGAGACTCCTGACATGCCCTCAGCTTTTGTACGAACCTCTCACAGGTTCTCATTCGTAACTATTCAGCGGTAGGTGCATGCCAAGTCCTCATCACCCAATAAGGCTTGAATGGAGTTGAAAGGTGTCTTGTTGTGTTTCTTGGCAGTCTCCACAACTGAATGTAATATGGCTTTGCGAAACAAATCAGATACACGTTCAGGCCATTTCTTACAGGAATTCAATTCCGAGAGAAACTGTAAGGACACTGAAGTACACGACAAGCGCCTTGACGCTTGCATCATACACCACATCGTTTGATCGGCACCTTGGTGCTGTGCGAATGCGCTCATCGCAATTCTTACATACCATCACATAATGGCGTATTTCCTTGCCAATGGGCTTCAACTCCGGTATAGAGACCACTATGGTCACATAATCGAGCGCACGCTAGGTATCTGCCAACGAATCGTTGCAATTAGTGCAGTAGTTTGGAACGTCATCAATAACTTCGTCAGGAGTGACAATACAAGAAAGTCTGTGCCCTTTATGGCTTTGTTGACCAACTGGATTCTTTCCGCTTGGTTTGCGAAGGATTTTCGTCTTTCTGACAATCTCGTCTTTCATACGTTCCTTGCTCGGAGGGGTGATGCTGTTACCTGAGTCCTTCTCGGGGTCTCGTATTTGGACAATACTGTATTTCAACTCGGTAATTTCCTCATTTTTCTTACGGAGCTGATGATTCAACAATTCCATGTTACTGTTCAATTTTGCAATTTCAGCATATTGCTGGTCGATGGTTTTACGTTTCGACCGTATCTCTTCTGCCATGTTTTGCAGTATCTTTGATATATCCGTAACTTGCTCTTTCATATGTATGAAGATACGAAAAATATTTGAGATATCCAAAAATACAGAGCACTAATTTGCTTGATTTTCAACATTTTATCATCCGATTTCCAAGGACAATTTCTTAGGAAAAAGTACAAGAAATACTACCGATGAATAGTTACTGACGGTTGATGCGCGTTAAATATAAATAAATAATGTGTGCAAGTTACGCTTTTTCTGTCTGTTGGCAAAAATAATGCTTAAAAAAAACTAACGTCACGTTTGCAGTTTTGTTTTTTATATTACTTTTGTACAATACAGACAGCGTTTCCCCACCCGGTGCATGCCTACACAGGGACTTGTTTTCTCCAAATACTGCAAAAAAATCACAATTATGATTCTGTTCAGCGACGCGTTCCTGACACAGATGCTCAGTTAAAGGTAAAAAGTAAAAAACGTTCCAAGGTAAAAAGGAAAGAGGAAAAAGATTGCGAAGAAAACCGACAACAAATTATGATCGAGATATAACACCTGTACAATAACTTTGAGGACAAGACGGTGCACAAGGACCAGGTCGACGACTGCGGCCTGACGTTCTGGCTCTCCGGCGACCAGATCTGCAAGGGAGCAGCTCTCAACGCCGTGCAGATTGCCGAATACCTCATCAAGTCAATAGACTTGAAATAAATGCCGGAAGGCGTTTATTTCAAAAGGAAAAGTGAAAAATAAAATAGCTCTGCCAACCACTTCCCTCTCCCCGACGGGGAGAGTTGGAGAGGTGCTTCCAACAACCAAACCAACCACTCCCGTTTCCAGTCGGAAAGGGGTCGGGGTGAGGCCCTGCGGAGAGTTGGAGAGGAGCTTATAACTAAAAAATAGTATTTATGAAGAGAAATTTATTTACGACAATTGCACTCGGATGCGCCTTCGCAGCCAGTGCGCAGACCATCTTCACTAAGGATGGGCTGAGTTTCGAAACCACGTCACCCTCTACCGTCAGCGTGCAGAAGGCAGACAAGGCACAGGCACCGCTGCTCACTATCGATGTGCCGGAGAACGTCGAGTATGAAGGCACGACCTACAAGGTGACGAGCATCGGCGAGGAGGCGTTCATGTGGAGCAACGCCGTTAAGGTGACGCTGCCCGAGAGCATCGACTCCATCTACAACAGCGCGTTCACCTCGACCGACATCACCACGTTGACACTCCCATCCAAGCTGACCTACATCGGCGACTATGCCTTTAAATCGTCAAATCTCGTCAACGTAGAGATTCCGGCCTCGGTGAAGTATCTCGGCAACGGAGCGTTCTTCACAGCCAAGATGCTACAGACCGTAAAGTTTGACGGCAACGTGGAGGAGCTGGGCAAGTCAATCTTCTACCACTGCACTTCGCTCACCAAGGCCATTCTGCCTGACGGAATGACTGAGATTGCTGACAAGATGTTCATGCAGTGCGACAAGCTCACCGACATCAACCTCCCCTCAAAGCTCGAAGGTATTGGCGAGGGGGCGTTCTACAAATGTGCGGCCTTGGGCAACCTCACCTTCCCCTCCACACTGAAGGAGATTGGCGAGGAGGCGTTTCTGGAGTGTCCTGGCATCACCTCCATCAGCCTTCCGGCAACCCTAGAGGAGCTGGGAGCCAGCGCGTTCTCCAAGACATCCATCGCAAGCATAAAACTTGACTCCAACAACAAGAACTTCAAACTCGTCAACGACGTGCTCTACTCGAAAGACTACACACTGCTCTACCTCATCCCCATGAAGGGCAAGACCTCAGTGGACCTTATGTCCGACTGCATCGGCATCAACGGCGGCGCGTTCTGGGGCAGCGAGATTGAGACTGTTGCCATGAACCAGAAGCTTCTCGCCATCGACGACTATGCCTTTTGCCAGTCATCGCTGAAGAACATCACCTTCCCCAACACGCTGGTATACGTCGGCGAGCAGGCTTTCGCCGCAACCAAGCTGTCGGACGACCTGCGTCTGCCCGAGAATGTGGCCATCGTGCAGGACGGTGCGTTTGCCCAGACAGATGTGACCTCCGTCACCATTCCCTCCGGCGTGAAGTATGTCTATGCCCACGCATTCCACAACAGCTCCAAGCTGGCCTCCGTCACCTGCGAGGGCAGCAAGGCTCCCGAGTTGGTTGACGTTTACGAGGACTACGACAACCCGTTCTACAACTGCCCCGCCACTACCCTCAACATTCCCAAGGGTACGTCCGCAAGCTACAAGAGCGAGTACTGGAGCGACTATTTCACTCTGAATGAAGGCGAGTACGGCGTGCTGGCCGTGAAGTCAACATTTCCCGAAGACAACTCCATGTTCACAAATAAATTTTTTGACGGCAAGGTGGACATAACCTTCACCGAAGAGGTGACGGTGGTGAAACCGCATCCCGAGGTGTACCTCCGCAGGAGCACTACCGAGCTTGACCCCACCCTGTCAGGCGACATACTTGAGCCGGACGACGAGTGGTTCGTTACACACCAGTCGGACAAGAAGACAGTGAGTGTATGGGCAGCCGACTATGACGGCTACCTTATGACCTACACCGGCAAACCGGGCGAGAGTTTCGCTTTCGTCATTCCCGCAGGCATCGTGAAGAACGCCACCGGTGACATGAACGAGCAGATTATCGTCCGCGTCCGCGCCTATGACCCCAACACCGGTATTGCCGAGGCTGATGTGCCAGCATCCGACGCCAAGGAGGCCGCCCGTTTCAACATCAGCGGCATGAAGATTGGCAACGGCCAGAAGGGCATCAACATTGTCAAGATGACTGACGGCAGCGTGAAGAAAGTTCTGGTCAAGTAAAGGGAAAAGTGAGAAATCCAATAGCTGTTCCACTTATTATTTAAAATCGGGCATATTCAAATTAACGAGTAAGGTGCGTCATGGTTTCATGACGCACCTTTTTGCTTCTTTAAAATTCAAGACACTCAAGTCCATTACATCTCTCACCATAAGGGAGAGAACGTAGTCTCACCACAACCACTCTCAGGTTGGAGAGAGGGGAGTGGTTGGCAGGGCAAATGGATTCTTCATTCTTCGTCCTTCACTGTTCCTTTAGCTATCGGATTTTTCACTTTTCACTTAATGAATGTCCGCATGTTTCCAATCAGTAGATTCTATGTTTAAATCCAACTTTATATGTGCAAGCGCACAATTCGAGCCTGTCAAAGAGGCTGAAACCGGAAAACCTTCGATTGAACTTGTAGCAGAACTCATTAAGATACAGCTGAAAGAACTCGGATTCTATGCCATGGTAGGTGTCAAGTATGCTCATTTTGGCGTTGCTTATGGCAATATGCACCCAAGGCAGGACTTTCCCCACATTTTTTTTGTCATCCATGACGACTGTCTGATGGGAGGCTGCCGCTCCGTCCTTCTCCATGGAGGCATAGATACTGTAGCCGTCCCTAGTCACGGTGGCGTTACCGTCAGTCCACTGACTGATTTTGCCGGTAAGGGTGGAAAGCCTTGAAATCATCGATGACTTGCATTTTTATATGCCCGACAACCTTGGATGTACTATAAAACTTCTTGACGGTAGTGGTCTTGGGCTGCCAGCGTGTGCCGTGACCTGAACGACGCGCCACAGGCTCTCGACTTTTTCAACAAAGCCGAAGAACTCCTGCCCGAAGGAGAAAACCTGAAAATGAGGAGCATGATAAACAATCAGAGTGGGCATATTCTTTCTGACTAAGGTTTTTTCGACGATGCACTATTGAGGTTGAAGAAATCATACAGATATGATGTTGCTTTGAAGGATACGGAAAATGTAATTTATAGTCTTAGAGATATTGGCTATACGTTGAGCATGAAGAAATCGTTTAAAGCTTCTGCCGAGTATTTACAAAAGTCAATAAGATTAGCACGTAAGGCGAACCGCCCTGATTTGGTAAGGGATGTATTAATACAGTATTCCTGAATGTTAGTAGATGCCTACAAATATGATAGAGCATTAGATATTATGAGTCACGTTTCTGTTTGTCCCAAGGAAGGTTGTCGGCAAGCTTGACCCAACTGTTTGACTTGCTTAATCCCGCAAGTGACCCTTGCAACTCAAACAGGTCATTACTATGGTATTGAAAGTAGTATTTCATTTCGCTTTAGGCTGGTTTTAACACTCAAGGATAATTATTTTCTGCAGACTATACAAACTTATTGGTTACTATTCGCTGTATATCAATGACTTATGTTTTATTAGTAGACCCTAATTAGTGTTCACTGAATAATTAGTAAGTGTTTAATATTTAGAGTTTTACAAC
>CALBJK010000298.1 GCA_937892695.1 uncultured Prevotella sp. | reverse complement strand
CACCGGGCGATTATCGGGGATATGCAGACAATATCAATTGCACTGTAGAAGAAACATTCTCTAAAATTTACGGTGGCGTACAAGTGGTAAACTCGGGACATACAGGTTACCAACGCTATCTCGACCGTGCCATGCCTGTGGATGGCCATGTCGGTTCGTTAGATCTTTTCTGCCCTGAAGAGCGTATATGGAAAGACAACGTGAAGAATCTTATCGGTAAAGAGGATACGGGCGAAAAGGCTTACGCTGCCATAACAAAGACATTCCAGAACGAAGAGCAGATGTGGGTAAATATGGAAGGCGACCCTTCATATACTGCAAAATCCGGCTGGTCTGGCCTGTCTGGCCGCATGGTGGAGCGTTCCAATATCCAATCGATGCCGTTTGTAAGCTCGTTCTGCGTAGGTGTGGGCAAGCATCGTTTCGTAGAAGGCGAAAAGGTCGCAACCCAAGACTGGTATCACAGCGGCGTACAGAGCATCATGCCGACATGGCGCTGGTGGATTGAGAACAAGGGCGACCTGAAGGCTTCTATCGACTGGGACGATGCATACAACTTCGGTTCGAGCATGAAGTTCACTGGCAAGCTCACTGCCGGCGATCACCTCATGCGTCTGTACAAGACCATGATAAAGGTGGAGAATGGCGGAACGCTCCGTCTCGTGTATAAGACCTCGACAGCCGGAAGCGTAGAGGTGAAGCTCTCTACCGAAAGTTCGACAACCCCCGACGTGACGCTATCTGCCCCCAAGATATCGGAGAAGAACGGATGGAGTGTAGCTGAATACGACTTGTCGGCACTCAACGGCAAGACCGTTTATATGATAGCGTTGAATCTGAAAGCCGATGCCGACGTGGCAGCATACTCGCTGAATCTCGGCGAAATGGCTGTCCTGCCCGCAGATTACGCCCCCGTTGCAGTAGAGGTGACTAATCTCGCTTCGACAAGTGTTCTCGGCGAAGCCAAAGGCGACATACGTCTGACATGGGACTACACGTACAACGACGATTTTGACCATTTCGACATCTACACCGAGCGTCCCGACGGAGTGCGCACTCTCGTAGGCCAGACTCGCGGTACAGGATTCTATATCCCGACATTCGATCGCAACGCCAACGATGCTTTCATCAACGTGGAGGTAGTACCCGTAATGAAGGACATGCGCCAGCAACAGGCTAAGACTCTGAAACTCGACTATCCGAAAGCTACTGCTCCGGTCGTGACCTTCTCTCTGGACAAGAGCTACATTCAAGTTGGCGAAAAGGCCATAATAACAGCTACCGGAACAGGTGCTCCGACAGCATGGAAATGGACTCTGCCTGATGGTCTGAAACTCGACGAGGGCAGCTCGCTTACTGACGCTACGATAACTGTTGTAGCTGTGAAGGAAGGCAAGCAAGAGGTTTCGGTAGACGCTACAAACGCTATCGGCACATCTACGACAAAGGCTGTAGTTCTTGACGTGATGAGTGCAGACGACATGAAGGAAGTGACCAATGTGGTTCTAAACAAGACCGTCGTAGGCTACAGCGGTTCTACCAACTCGACTGAGGTGCCCGACAATATTATCGACGGCGTACAGAAGCCAACTTCCACTTCACAGAAATGGTGCAACGTCAGTTCGGACAATTGGGTGACATTCGACCTCGAAGGAGCATACCGCATCTACGGTTTCAAGATTTTCGACGGCAACAGCGGTCCCGAAACCGGTGTCGACCAGATAGACTCTTACCAGATACTGCTGTCACAGGACGGCCAGAACTGGACGACCGTAGTTGACCGCGAGAACGAAGCCGACATCAGCATCAAGGAAGCTTATATCCCACCGTTCAAGGCTCGCTATGTGAAACTCGTGCCTCACGTGAACGGTACGCTCCGTATCTGGGAATTCGAAGTTTATGGCAAGGACGACAACAACATGACTGTCGAAGCTCCTGCCGAACTGAAGATGAACGCCGGCGAGACACAGAACATCAGCGTCAAATATGCTCTCAACGGTGACGAACGTGCAGAACAGTTTACATGCAAGGCAGTTGCCTCGAACGATTACCTCACCGTCGGTGAAATAAAAGAAGACAAAGCTGCCGGAACATTCACCATCCCCGTTTCTGCCTCTAAAGCATTAGGTGTCACCAATCTTACGGTTACTATTGACAACGGCGGATCGTACAAGGAACGCACCATCAACGTGACAATCGACTCTGACGAGCAGCCCAATGTGCTGAAAGGCATGACAGCCGAACTGCGCAAATATCACGGCGACTATGGCTTCAGTACCGAGTATACCAAGTATGACGTTACAACCCTTACCGACGGCGACACCGACAAGGAAGGCTGCGAATCGGTAGAGGAATACTCTAACAACAAAGACGACGTATGGGCTATATTCACTGCTCCAGCTGACGCGAACAAAGGCAAGTGGAATCTCTCCAAGGTTAAGGTTTATATACCTAACGCCAACAAGGGCGTGAACGACAACGACAAGGAAGGTTTTGTGAACAACGAGATAAGCATCCGCATCGGAAACGACATCACCAACCTCACGACAGTTAAGACATTCTCCGAACTCGGCGAAGTGTCCGAACTCGAATATGTCCTGCCTAAGATGACCAAGTGCAAGTACGTGGCTGTGGTGTGCAACCTAAATCCTTACTTCTATGCTTCGCTTGCTGAAATCGAAGCCTTCGAACAATTCGCTGATGCCATTCCTAATGACGGAACAGTAGAAGTGGCCAACTGGAACCAGGATGTGATTGCCGAGGCCAAACCGGCCAAAGAACACTCTACAGCTCCTCTCGACGAAGAAGGCTGGGTTCTTTACACTACCGATGTTCAGGAGAAAGGAGCCGTTGCTGGTGCCGACCACATCGTTAAATCAAAGAACGGAACAGAGTTTGAATTGGCAGACTACACAAAGAATAATGCCTACAAGCTTGGCAGTGTTTACAGCTACGAGGACATTAACCTCAAAGAACCTGTCAATTGTGAGGAAATAAGACTTCTGACCATTTCTACAAACGGAACTTCGAAACTCACTATAAAGCTGAAATATGAAGACGGAACGGATAGCGAAAGTAAGGACTATGATGTCAGGGACTGGTTCAACAAGAATGCATCTGGTCAAGACGAGATAGGAGGCATTGGTCGCATGATGACTGAAAACAGCAAATATCAAGTCGACCAGATAGACGATCCGAACTTCATGTTGGTTGAACTTACCATTCCAGCTGACAAGTCTAAGAAAGTAACGGCCGTGTCGATAATGAATACCGCATGGGGTAAAGTTCCTACTATTCTGAGCGTTTACAAGAAAGGTGGAAATAAGACAACCAATGGCATCAGCAACGTCGAGAACAACGCTGGTGTGCGCGAAGTTGTCGGAATCTACACTATCGACGGAATGAAGGTGAACACCCTGCAGAAGGGCATCAACATCATCCGCTACTCTGACGGAAGTGCCAAGAAGGTTTTGAAAAAGTAAAGCCCGCAAACGATTCCTGACACAGCAGCGATAAAGCTGTGAGAGAATAAACAGAAGTCGCGCTACAACACGAGAAGTTGTAACGCGACTTTTCTATGGTCGCAGCACAGATTTATAACCCAAATCGGTTCATTACTTCATTAAAGATTTAACCTGAACAATTCACATGCAGACTTTATATGACTCTCCTTCCTCAACATGCTGCTCCACATGAAGAGGAATCAGCATTATGACAACGGTATCGTTTTTTTCTCAAAGATTCTTGCCAGACAGCTGGCTATTTCATAGTTCACGTTATCATCATACAAATAAAATCTACTGATCCGTTTTCCGTTATATTTCAGCACTATATAAATCGAGTAGGAGGTAAATGTTATTTGTAAAAGGCACTTACCTCCTACTTTCACATTTACCGACCTCCCACACCACCGTACATGCGGTTCCGCATACGGCGGTTTCGTGCTTTCTCATCTCAAGATGTGTGGCAAGTTGTTTGCAGCCATCCCTTCGAGAAACGATGGACGAGACAGGCATAAGGCCGGTAATGCATGACGACGGGAGATACTACACGTTAGAGAAAGAGGACCTTATATCCCTGCTTAACCGTCTTTGCGGCATCGACGAGGGAAGAACCGTACAGCACATCATACATGTGTTCCATGAGCTGGATGCGATGTTCAGCCATACGGAAGACGGAAGCAAAGGCAAGGCGTTCAAGGACTTCATAACAAGAAAAATACACGGACATGGATGACATGAAATGCACGGAAACCATATTGGACGAGCTTCACTCCATGAGGGAGGACCTGAAAGAGATTTCACGCTTCATCTCAGACATGAAGCGAGACTATGCGGTAATGGAGGAGAAAATGGAACTTAACTCCTCTGACGTAATGAGGCTTCTCGGCATATCCAGGGCCTCACTGGCGAGATGGCGCGACTCTAAGGCCGTCCCCTACAGGTACGTGTCGTCAAACCATGTCGCCTACCCGTTCAAGGGGCTGTACATCGCCGTAAAGACCGGAAGGGCCACGTTCAAGGGATTCCGCAGGGTCGAGGCGCTGCAAAGGCTTAACGCCTATAAAGACGGTATGGTGAAGGGATACATGGGAGATTCACAGGTATTGTTCGAGGAGCTATGAGCATAAAGGATGAGATTCTGGAGAAGACGGACAGGGGGCTTGAGGTGTTCTGCTTCTATATGCCAGTGGACTTTGTCCCCAAGAAGAACTTCCGCAATCCGCTGTATGATGACACGAGAGCCTCCTGCAACATCTACTTTGACGCGAGATGCCAGTGCTACAGGATGAAGGACTTCGGGAACGAGGCCTATTCCGGCGACTGTTTCTGGTTCGCTGCGGCCATGCTCGGACTGGATGTCAGGAAAGACTTCATGAAGGTGTTGTCCCGCATAATACACGACCTGCAACTGAACATAGCCCTTACGCAAAAGCATGAAGGGGGCGTGACACTGGTGCGTGATGTTTCCCGCGAAAATGAGACACGCCAAAAGGAAAGGGCTTCCATGACGGAAGAAGGCCGGAAATGGTTCAGCAAAGTGGGGCATCCCTTTACACGTGAGGAGCTTTCTTATTGGATGCGGTACGGTATAGGGTTGAATACCCTGCGGAAATTCAACGTGGAGTCCCTTTCCTCGTTCGAGTCGGTATCCGGACAAGGCAAGCGTTACAGGATCCTGTCTTCAATTTCTGAGCCGATGTTCTGCTATGTCATGGGCGATTTCGTGAAGATATACCGCCCTCTGAGCAAGCTGCGCTTCCTTTATGGAGGCAGGAAAGTCAAAGACTATGTGTTCGGATTCGAGCAGCTGCCCAACAAGGGTGACATAATGTTCATTACCGGGGGAGAGAAAGACGTGCTTTCACTGTCCGCCCATGGCTTCAACGCCGTCTGTTTCAACAGCGAGACGGCACAACTGCCGGGAAGCATCATCGAAGGCCTATCCCTGCGTTTCCGTCACCTCATATTGCTTTATGACACGGACGAGACAGGCTTGCGCGAGTCACAAAGGCAGGCCGGCTGTCCGAGTATGGCGTGGTCAGACTGACGCTTCCTTTGCAGGGAAGCAAGAGCGAAAAGGACATATCTGACTTTTTCCGGTCGGGCCATAAGGCGGAAGAACTCAGTTCGCTTGTCTGGGAAATGCTCACCAATATTTATTCACATACCATCATGATGTTACGTTCATGCGAAATCGACTACGACAATCCGCGGACATCTCAAAACCGGTAGTGTCGGTAAACGGCGTACCTCTTGGAACGCAGGATAATCTCTTCTGCATAACTGGCGGCGAAGGAACTGGCAAAAGCAACTATGTCGGAGCGATTATCTCCGGAGCTTTGGCCAATGACAATCTTCCCAAGGAACAGACCTTGGGGCTGGACATAGCCCCGAACCCCGACGGAATGGCCGTCATACACTATGACACGGAGCAGTCCGAAGCCCAATTACACAAGAACATGGGAAAGACTTTGAGACGCGCGTCCATGTCAGAGGCACCTGGCTTCTACCACTCGCTATACCTTGCCTCACTGTCACGGAACGACAGGCTGAAGCTTATCCGTGAGAGCATGGACTTGTTCTATCACAAGCATGGCGGCATCCATCTCGTCGTGATTGACGGCATAGCCGACCTCATACGTTCGGCCAATGATGAGACGGAGAGCATCGCCATCGTCGATGAGCTGTACAGACTGGCCGGAATATATAACACATGCGTCATTTGCGTGCTGCATTTCGTGCCTAACGGCATAAAACTGCGCGGGCATATCGGGTCTGAGCTGCAAAGGAAGGCCGCTGGAATCCTGTCAATAGAGAAAGATGAAAACCCGGAGTATTCAGTCGTCAAGGCACTGAAAGTCCGTGACGGCAGTCCTCTCGACGTGCCCATCATGCTGTTCGGGTGGGACAACGATGTGGAGATGCATGTATACCGGGGTGAGAAATCACGGGAGGACAAGGAAAGACGGAAGACGGATGAACTGGTGTCGATTGTAAGCGATATTTTTAAAGACAGGCTAAGGTTGCCTTACCATGCCCTTTGCGACATGCTGATGCGTGAGTTGTCCGTCAAAGACCGCACGGCGAAGAAATACATAGCCTACATGCGTGAACAGCGCATACTTTCACAGGACAATAACGGGAACTATCAAAAAGGGGAGCTGTGCCTAACATAAGGCACGCCCTTGTTTGGACATAGGATGAAGAATCCATCTAAGACATCGCATTCCTATTCGGATTCTTCTCTTTATCTTATTTTGTTTAAGTAGACAGGAACAAGTAATACCAGGTATGTATAAGGTATATCTGAAGTTAATTTGGTGGATATTGACAAATATGTAGTAATAAAATTGGTGGATATTGACAAATCGGCTTAAAACTTTTGATGGAAATGATTTTTATGATTAATTTTGCCTGAAAACAAGTTCTTATGATGGAAGATGTACGTTATTTCAAAAGAAAAATCTATGATGCCATGCTGTCTTGGAAGAATGAAAGGCAAGGAGAAACCGCATTGTTGATACAAGGA
>CALBJK010000297.1 GCA_937892695.1 uncultured Prevotella sp. | reverse complement strand
GAAATATAAAATCGGGGAACGGTTAAATCTCGGAGTTGAGTGGGCGGTTCATTTCTCTTTGAGTGACAATCTGGACGGAGTGGCCGACCCTTATAAGATAGAAAGCAGCGGACTGTTCAAGAATACCGATTGCTATTCGGCCTTTCAGCTGACGCTGACATATAGCTTCTGGGCGAAGTGCCGGATTTGTCATAACGACAACGAATAAAATTCAGAACATGCAGGAAAACAACAGCATACCTCGTCACATTGCCATCATCATGGATGGCAACGGAAGATGGGCAGCCGAAAAAGGCAAGCCGCGAAGCTTCGGCCATCAGGCAGGAGTGGAGACGGTCAGACGCATCACATCTGAGTGTACGCGACTGGGAGTGAAGTACCTTACGCTTTATACCTTTTCTACAGAAAACTGGAACCGTCCAGCCGACGAGGTGGCGGCCATAATGGGTCTTGTCCTTACTTCGCTTGAGGATGAGATTTTCATGAAGAACAATGTCCGTTTCCGCGTCATCGGCGACATGGAACGTCTGCCGGTCGAGGTGCAGCAGAAACTACGTTCTACTATGGAGCACACAGCTTCAAACGATGCCATGACAATGGTTGTGGCTTTGAGTTATTCGTCGCGATGGGAGATAACCCGTGCAGCACGTATGATATCAAAGGAAGCTGTCGAAGGAAAGATTAATTCCGACGACATCGACGAACAGACCATTTCGCAGCATCTTGTCACCAACTTCATGCCAGACCCCGACCTGCTCATACGTACAGGTGGCGAACTGAGGGTGAGCAACTATCTGTTATGGCAGATAGCCTACAGTGAACTTTATTTCTGTGATACCTACTGGCCCGACTTCTCTGAGGACGATTTGCACAAAGCAATAGAAAGCTATAGTCGTCGCCAACGCCGGTATGGCAAGACAGAAGATCAGGTGGAGAACGAAGAAACGACAAAATATTGACACAAAGTCGTCCAGACTACTATAGAAAAGAAACGTGAAGAATAAAATGAACATAAAGAATGTGTTGGTTGCGATTGCCGCATTGATATTCACTGTTGCGGCAGCAGCACAAGACAAAGTCGTAAATCCAGACATCTCATATGCCGGAACGCCGCGTACGGTGACGGTTGGCGGAATAGCCGTGTCGGGTGCCGAGGGGTATGAAGACTATATGCTCACAGGCATATCAGGACTTTCGATAGGACAGACAATTTCGCTGCCCGGAAACGAAATCACGGATGCCGTCAAGCATTACTGGAAGTATTCTCTCTTCTCTGACGTGTCAATATCTGTCGACTCCATTGTCTCGGACAAGGCTTACCTTCACATTCATTTACGTATGCGGCCGAGGGTCTCGACCATCAATTATGTAGGCCTGAAAAAGTCGGAGCGTACAGACATGGAGGAAAAGCTCGGACTGCTCAAAGGGGCGCAGATTACACCTAACATGATTGACCGTGCCAAAATCCTCGCTAAGAAATACTTTGACGACAAAGGTTTCAAAAATGCTGACATACAGATTGTCGAACGTGATGATGTCGCCAACAAGAACCAGGTGATTCTCGATGTCATCATAGATAAGAAACAGAAAATGAGAGTCCGTACCATTACTATCGAAGGTAATAAGGCTCTCTCCGACAGGAAGATTAAAGGTGGGTTGTTCCGTAAAGGAGCGTTCGCAAAGACACATGAGGCCGGGAAACTGTCCACTTTCTTGAAGTCAAAAAAGTTTACGCCGGAACGCTGGAAGGCCGACAAGCAGAAACTTATCGACAAATACAATGAATACGGATATCGCGATGCTGTCATTCTGAGCGACAGCGTCTGGAACGTAGACGAAAAGCACGTAAGCATTAATATAAAAGTTGAGGAAGGGAAGAAATATTATATCCGCAACATTACGTGGGTCGGAAATACGGTTTACTCCTCCGATTATCTTTCGGCTGTGCTGGGCATGAAGAAGGGCGATGTCTATAACCAGAAACTTATGAACAAGCGTCTCACCGAAGACGACGACGCTGTGGGAAACAACTACTGGAACAACGGTTATCTCTTCTACTCGCTCCATCCTACCGAGGTGAATATCGTGGGCGACTCTATCGATCTCGAAATGAGAATATTCGAAGGCCCCCAAGCTCACATCAACCACGTGCGCATCAACGGCAACACCAAGCTTTACGAAAATGTAGTGAGACGCGAACTGCGTACCAAACCGGGCGATCTCTTTTCTAAGGAGGCTCTCATGCGTTCGGCACGTGAAATTGCGTCGATGGGACATTTCGATGCCGAGAAGGTGAATCCGGATGTCAAGCCCGACCCTGAGAACGGAACGGTAGACATAAACTGGAATCTAGAACAAAAGTCGAACGACCAAGTAGAGTTCTCCCTCGGTTGGGGACAGACTGGTGTCATAGGACGTATCGGACTGAAGCTCAACAACTTCTCCATGCGTAACCTGTTCCGCAAGAACGGTGAACGCCGTGGTGCTCTGCCAATAGGTGACGGCGAGGTGCTGTCTATCGGAGCACAGACCAACGGTACCTACTACCAGTCGTACAACGCGTCGTACTCGACCAACTGGTTTGGAGGCAAACGACCGATACAGTTTAGCGTCGGCGCTTACTTCTCGCGTCAGACCGACGTAAACAGCAACTACTACAACCAGGCCTACATGAACAATTATTACAATTATATGTATGGCTACGGTTACGGCAGCAGCTACTACAACAATTACGAGAACTATTACGACCCCGACAAGTACGTGCAGCTCTTCGGAGTGACATTCGGATGGGGCAAGCAGCTGCGTTGGCCTGACGACTACTTCACGCTCTCGTTGCAGTTGGCCTATACCCGTTATATGCTGAAGAACTGGAACTACTTCTTGATGACCAACGGTAACTCGAACAACCTCAATCTCAGCGTACAGCTCAGCCGTACATCTACAGACAACCAGCTCTATCCGCGTAAGGGTTCTGAGTTTATGGCTTCGCTCACCATCACCCCGCCATGGTCGGCATGGGATCACAAGGACTATAAGAATCTTGCCAACAATTCCAAGTCGCCCAACTACAATGCCGAACAGCAAGAGAAGTACCGCTGGGTAGAATATCACAAATGGAAATTCAAGGCCCGTACCTTTACTGCTCTTTCCGGAGGTCAGAAGTGTTTCGTGCTGATGACGCGTGTAGAGTTCGGATTGCTCGGTTCGTTCAACAAGTATAAGAAGTCGCCGTTCGAAACCTACTATATGGGTGGCGACGGTATGACAGGCTATTCTACAGGTTATGCCGAAGAGACCATCGGTCTGCGCGGTTATGAGAACGGTTCACTCACGCCTTACGGTTACGAGGGCTATGCTTACGACCGCATGACGCTTGAACTGCGTTACCCGTTCCTTCTGGGCAACACCACTATCTACGGCCTTTCTTTCCTCGAAGCCGGTAACGCATGGGACGACACCAAGAAGTTCAATCCCTTCGACATGAAACGTTCGGCTGGTGTCGGTGTCCGCATCTTCCTGCCAATGGTCGGCATGATGGGTATCGACTGGGCGTACGGCTTCGACAAGGTGTTCGGAGTGAAGGGTGGTTCTCAGTTCCACTTCATCCTCGGACAGGAGTTCTAGTCGTGATCTGTGGTCTTGGTGTCAGAAGATTGTCTATACAATACAGTGCTGTCCGTCTGTAACTCTCTCGGCCAGCCAGGCATTAAAAAGATAATAACAATGAAGAAACTGATGATCATCGCCGTGATGGCATTTATAAGCCTTGCGGCCGACGCGCAGAAGTTTGCGCTGATTGACATGGAGTACATCTTGAAGAACATACCGGCCTACGAGCGAGCCAACGAACAACTCAACCAGGTCTCAAAGAAATGGCAGGCCGAGTGTGAGGCTCTCAGTACCGAGGCATCAACGATGTACAAGAATTTCCAGAACGAGGTGGTCTTCCTTTCCCAGGAACAGAAAAAGGCCAAACAAGAAGCCATAATGAACAAAGAGAAGGAAGCCGGCGAGCTGAAACGCAAATACTTCGGTCCGGAGGGTGAACTCTTCAAGAAACGTGAGAGCCTGATGGGGCCTATTCAAGACGAAATCTACAACGCGGTGAAGGAAATATCCGATTTGCGCGGCTATTCGCTCGTCATCGACCGTGCGAGCGACACGGGCATAATCTACGGCTCACCGAAGATAGACATAAGCAACGAGGTACTCTCCAAGCTCGGCTATGCCCAATAGCGTACAGGACAGCCCGAACCATTCAGACCTTTATAGGACCACAATGGAGATTGCCGCGTTGTCCGGTGAGACAATTAAGAATTTTAATAATAACAATAAATAACGAAAATGAAAAAGTTTATTTTAATGTTGATGCTGTTCGCTCCTATCGCTACATTCGCACAGAAGTTCGGACACCTCAACGCACAAGAGGTAATGTCGTCAATGCCAGAATTTGTAAAGGCACAGGGCGAGCTTGAAGCTACTGCCAAGCAGTACGAAAACGACTTGAAGGCTATGCAGAGCGAACTTCAGCGCAAGGCCGACGAGTACGACAAACAGAAGTCGACAATGAACGACAGCAAGAAGAAGGAAACTGAGCAGAGCCTCATGGAGCTTCAGCAGAAGATACAGCAGGCATATCAGGACAACCAGCAGGCTCTCCAGAAAGCCCAGCAGCAGAAGATGACACCTATCACATCTAAGCTTGTTGATGCCATCAAGGCTGTAGGCAAGGCCGGCGGCTACGTCTACATAATGGACGTTTCGGCAGGAATTCCTTATATCAGCGATACTCTGAGCAAGGATGTAACGGCAGATGTAAAGGCCGAACTTGCAAAGATGAAGACACCGGCTACTTCGACTCCGGCTGCTAAGAAATAAAATCCGACGAGTGACTACTTTGCCGAATCTTTTTAGCTTGAGCCGCGCATCCTTGCTTGTATCTGCGATCAGGGTGCGCGGCTTGTCGTTTCAGTTATATTCCCTTTATACGAAACCGACCTATCGGCAGGTTGTGCATCAATACATATTTTCATATGATTAAGCTTTGTTTTTCACTCTTAGTCTTGGCATTGCCGTCATGGGGTTGTGCTCAGACAGCCGCCTCCGGTCATTCAGTCCAGAATGGGGCTTCTCAGGTAGAAACGTCTGTGCGGACCGAAGCTCCACTGCGGTTTGGTTATTTCAGCTATGATTCTGTTTTTCATGCTATGCCCGAATACGTTATAGCCGAGGAAAACCTTGACGAATTGCGTAAAAAGTACGATGCCGAGATGAAACGTTCAGAGGATGAATTCAATGCCAAATACGAGGAATTTCTGGAAGGCGAGAAAGATTTCATCCCTTCCATTCGTCAGAAACGTCAGAGTGAGCTTCAAGAAATGATGGACAAGAACGTAGCTTTCAAAAAAGAGGCTCTGCGTCTGCTCGGCAAAGCCAGAGAAGATGCTTTCGCCCCATTACGAGCCAAAATAAAGAATGCTCTTCAGGCGGTGGCCAAAGAGGGAGGTTATGCCTTCATTCTGAATACCGATTCAGACGCTTCGCCATACATCGACCCCACTATCGGCCACAATGTCGAACCGTTGCTTCGTTCATTTCTGAAGATAAAATGAAACAGGTATTTCCGGCCTAAGCTGATTTACAAATATAACGGGCAAAGTCGGCCATTGAATACCAGTTCGTAATATCCACCATATATAACATAATTAGTTCCATGAACACTGAATTAAGCTCCGCTCCAGGCCCTATAGGTGTATTTGACTCCGGCTATGGTGGCTTGACAATCCTGCATGGTATACGTCAGCTTCTGCCCCAGTACGATTATCTCTATCTAGGCGACAACGCTCGTGCTCCATACGGTTCGCGGTCGTTCGAGGTGGTGTATCAATTCACGCGTCAGGCCGTACTGAAGCTTTTCTCTATGGGATGTCACCTTGTCATTCTCGGGTGCAACACTGCTTCGGCCAAGGCTTTACGGTCAATACAGCAGCGCGACCTGCCAGAAATCGACCCGTCGCGCCGCGTACTCGGAGTAATCCGTCCTACGGCCGAAGCCGTAGGGTCGGTCACACATAGCAGGCATGTCGGCATACTTGCTACCGAAGGTACCATCCGTAGTGGCAGCTATTCGCTCGAAATAGCCAAACTATTTCCAGACATAAGTGTTTCCGGCGAAGCCTGTCCGCTTTGGGCTGCCATAGTCGAAGCCAACGAGGCCGACAGTCCCGGTGCCGACTATTTCGTGAAAAAGCGTATCGGCCAACTCATGCGAAAAGATCCGCAGATAGATACCATCATTCTCGGCTGCACACATTATCCCTTGCTTATGAACAGCATCATACGCAATGTGCCCGACGGAGTAAGGGTTATGCCACAAGGCAAGTATGTGGCTGACAGCCTGTCCGACTATCTCCGCCGTCATCCCGACATTGAAGCCAGGATAACCCGTGGCGGTACTTGTCACTATCTTACCACCGAAAGCGAGGACCGATTCCGAGAGTGTGCAAGAATCTTTCTGCACGAGGGCAACATATACGTAGAACATGTCACTCTCACCGACTGACGGTTTCTATTCCGGCATTTTTCATTGCTGTCCCCGACGTGGCAATGACAGGTGAATCCACCACGCCCCGTTACGACGATGTTCGAGCAGAGCCTGTCCGTAGTCGAGGTTCTTTTTGATGAAGGCCATCTTCTTTTTGCCTTCTTCAGCTCCAGTGATGTGTATGTCTGCGGCTTCCCCGTCGATATGTTGCGAGTTCTTCACGCCACCGACGGCCTCGTTTAATCTGGGGCAACGGTATCCGCTCGTCACCCTTATCACTCCGAAACGTATCCGGAGCGGTTCGAGAAGCTGGCGGCACAGCCGTTTCAGATTCTCAACGTGCTCCTGCAATGGGGTGTTGTCGATGTTGTGTTTTATGGCCGTCCCCGACGCTGTCATTTCTTTTAAAGTGAAGTGTCGGCTCAGTTTTTGGTTAAGTAATGATTAAAAAATAACTTGGTACATTTTTGTGTCCTTATTATGAAGT
>CALBJK010000296.1 GCA_937892695.1 uncultured Prevotella sp. | reverse complement strand
GTCAATTATTTATGGAATTAAGATTTGTTGTACCAAACATGGAAAAGACATTCGGAAACTTGGAGTTTGCCGGAGAAAATACTACGGAACAGCAGAGAATTAACGGGCGTATGGCTGTCATTACCAGAAGCTATAACCTGTATTCCGATGTGCAGAGAGCCGATGATGTAGTTGTGACACTTCCTGCCAAAGCTGGCGAAAAACATTTCTCGCCGGAACAGAAAGTAAAACTTATTAACCCACGAATCACTACCGATGGCTATAAAATCGGGGAACGTGGATTTGTCAATTACATCTTACTTGCAGACGATATGTTACCAGCAGAAAGTAAATAAGGGGGTATTCAGATTATGAGATTAGCAAATGGAATCGTCATTGATAAAGAAAAGACTTTCGGAGTGTTGAAATTCTCCGCATTACGCCGTGAAGTTCATGTGCAGAATGAAGATGGAACGGTCAGTGAAGAAATTAAGGAACGTACCTATGATTTGAAGTGCAACACACAGGGACGCATGATACAGGTGTCCGTTCCGGCGACTGTTCCGTTAAAGGACTATGACTACAACGCCGAAGTGGAACTTATCAATCCTGTTGCAGACACAGTAGCCAATGCAAATTACCGTGGTGCAGATGTGGACTGGTATGTAAAGGCAGACGATATTGTTTTGAAGAATAAAGGTACTCATGCCGGAAATTTGCAAAATAATACCTCACAGGTACAAAGTAAAAAATAAATATATTGATTTTAGGTTAATGCTCTGATTGTATCACTTGTTCTAACTTGTTATAATATCTTTAATAAGCAAGGGAGGTTAAATATAATGGCAGATACAAAAAAAGAGCATTATGTACCTAGATGTTATTTAAAGAACTTTATTTTAGAAAATGATAAAATTAAGATATTTGATAAATTCAAAATGCAAGTTCGGGAACAACGCATTATGGACGTAGCTATGGAAAATTATTTTTACGATATAGATTTTGAAGAACTTTTGCAAAAAGCTGAATCTGACGAAAGCGAAAAGATAAAAACTGATTTGAAGAATATAGTTGGCACAGAAAATTGGGAAGATGTTAAAAGTGTGCTCGACAGCAAGCATATTGAAAAGAAATTTTTTGCTCCTATGGAAGACATTTATAGCGATTTGCTTCATACATTTATTTCTAAAAGTTATAATGGGAATGATTGGGTAATAAAGAATTGTAATATATGTTCTGAAACCGAAAAAGAATTTATGTCATTGTTTATTG
>CALBJK010000295.1 GCA_937892695.1 uncultured Prevotella sp. | reverse complement strand
CGGTTTTACCACTACCCTGCCAAACACCATTACCTTGATAGTCGAGAGATATGTCCACTTTATTGTCGGGGCAGAAGAACCAACCTACGCTCACTACTTTGGTCATGGAAGCAGAAGCAACATTAAAGTCAAGATTGATGCGATACACCCCAGTTTCCTCAACTGTTGCAGAACCAGTTCCGTCTGTGCTTTCCTTTAAGAGTCCACTGTTAGTATAGAATACACGCGCACCGGCCTTCTTGTCGCTTACAAAGTGATATGTCTTGCCAGCTTCCAGACGGGTGAATATCTCAAACTCACCATTGGCAGGAGAAGAGAACGCCAAAGCTTTAGAGACATCGCTTCCACCCTCAGAACCATCACCTGTAATGAACAAAGACGAAGGCAACTCGGAGAAGCCTAACAGTCTGGTTACTGTCATGGTACGTGAAAGACTTGTAACAGCCTGACTTATACCCCTCGAAGCTACTACTGTCCATTTTAGTTTCCCTGTATCACCGCTACCGATTCCTGCTAAAGAAGCGATTTTGTCAAGAGTCTTATGACTGACCGTAGCATAGTTGCGCGAACCAGTGTCGTCTGAAGTCATACGGTAGACAGGAGATGAAAAATCGCCGTCGGCTTTGTCAAAGACAAGTTCGTACTGTGGCGAATTGCCATCCTCGGCCAACGCCGAAGCCCATTCGAAGAAAACTGCCGCAGTTGCTGAAGACTGCAGAGTGACAGCAGCCTCATCTACGGGAGAATAAAACTGGGTGACAGGTGTGACTTCAAGGTCTTTATACTCCATGTCTTCTGTACACGAAAAAAAAGATAAAACGGCGACCATCATCGCCAATATAGAAAATATGTTTGTTTTCATTGTTGTTCTGTTTTTATTGTTCATAATTATTGACAAGGGTACCTTTAATTGGCATACCCCGGATTGTTAGGTTTAAGGTTGGGATTGATGTCCATCTGCGATTGAGGAACAGACCATAGATAATCACGCGTTTCGACAAACTTATAGTTGTCAAGGCGTATAGGAGAGCCGTTACGGCCGAAGTCTGCTCCCATGACATAACCGTTAAGAAACTCCGTTCCGGCCTTCCAACGCTTTATGTCGAACCACCGCAGACCTTCAAGAGCCAGTTCGGAACGACGTTCACGGCGTAGAATGCCTCGCATAGCTGTCTGGTCAGCTGATGGATAGTCAAGAGCCTGGGCTGATGTGAACCCGGCTCGCTGACGTATCAATTTGACTGTACTATTCCATACTTCGGCTGTCATCTTGCCCTGTTCGTTCATAGTCTCGGCATACATGAGAAGCACATCAGCATAACGCATCGAAATAATATTAATAGCCGAAGCCAGTCCTGCTTCGTGTTGTACATCGTAGTATTTGCGGACATAGTAGCCCGTACATGACTGATTGGCGTTTATGCCTTGCCAAGCATCGGTTTTATCAGTTGCATCTGGGTTGGTATATATGACTTTACCTTTGCTTCCGTCATTGACATTTTCACTCCATTCGTACTTATCATAAACTACAGTTCCCGTCAAACGAGGGTCGCGGTTGGCGTATGGATTAGCCGCATCGTACATCGGCGACTGGCTAGCCGGCTGTCCATCAAGCATAACGTAGCTGTCGACCAGACTCTCTGTCGGGGCTGTGCCGCTGACACGAGAGCCTACTGAAAGCGGAGCCATGTCGTACATTTCGCTCCAAGTACGTATTGTCGGCATGTAGGAAACATCCATTATAACCTCGCTATTATACTCATTTGCTTGTTCGAACAAGCCAGTATAGCTCGGGAATAAAGAATAAGAACCGTGCTTACCGTCCATAATCAAAGAACAATATTTCTCAGCATTGGCCCAGTCGCCGTCGTACAGATAAACACGAGCTTGCAACATGAGTGCGGCCCCTTGGGTGATTTTCCCTCTTTCCTCTTCTGACAGTCCGTCTTTTGTCTGTAGATAAGGTGTCACCTCTTCGAGTTCTTTATGAACAAAATCGATTACGGTCTCACGCTTAGTACGAGAAATTTTTCCTGACTCTTCGAGCGAAATGTCGCCTGTGAAGAAAGGAACATCGCCGTAGAAGCACGTAAGTCTGAAGAAAAGCGAAGCACGGATAAAACGAGCTTGTGCCTTCATGTTGTCCTTCAATTCGTCAGATGCAGAAAGTTTGTCAATATTAGCAAGAAAGACGTTACAAGTCTTTATTCCGCCATAAAGGTCTGACCATTCGCTTGCAAACAAAGAAAGTGAAGGATCGGCAATACCGTTTCTTATTGTGCGTTGGTCATTGAAACCGCGTCCGCAAAAGAGATTATCGCTAAGACGCTCGTCGTTCCACATACGTCCTGCACTATAAAGCTGGTTGTACGCCATGTTCAGCATGTATTGTGCCTTTTCGACAGAAGTCCAGAAATTACGGTTAGTATAACTGTTTGTCGGCTCGTTGTCCATGCTGTTGCAGCTGGCCAAACATAGTGCGCCATAAAACAGAGCAATCAAATATTTCGTTTTTTTCATAATTTTCATTCTATATCGTTGTCTTTTTGTTTGACGAAATCAGAATTCTATATCCAGACCGAAACCATAGTATTTCAACGTAGGATAGTTGCGTGCGCTGTTAGAACCGCTGTTACCCATCTGGTTGTTAAACTCGGACGATTCCGGGTCAATGAAAGAATTGTGACTGAAAGTCAACAGGTTCTGACCTGTGACATAAATACGGGCTTTGTTGATGGATATTTTCTTTGTCCATTCTTTCGGAAAAGTATAACCGAGAGTGATATTCTTCAGTCTCAGATATGCGCCGTCAAGCATGTAAAGGTCGGATGCTTGACGGAAATTATTCGAACTCGAAGCCGAACCCGAAGCACTTAGTCTGGGCCAACGGGCGTCAGTATTGGTAGGAGTCCAGAAATCGAGCTGATGCTTGAAGATGACGTATGAGTAGTTGGCATGGAACGGTTCGATTAGTTCGCCACGCACCATCATGTCACGTTTTCCAACTCCCTGAGCGAAAAGACTGAAATCGAGACCTTTCCATTCAAGCGAATAGGTAAAGCCGAACGTGTAACGAGGGAAGGCATTGCCGAGAATGAAGCGGTCTTTCGAGTCGATAACTCCGTCGTCATTGCGGTCGACATACTTCACGTCACCGGGCTGCACGGTTGTCCCGACTGGAACCGACGAAGCCTCAATCTCGTCATAACTACGGAAGAAGCCGTCGGTCTTGTATCCATAATAAGAACCGAGAGGCACACCTACACGCTTGATAAACTGTATTTCGTCCGAACTTGTTATCTGCTCGCCCTCCGGGAACTTTTCAAGTTTGTTGAATGTATCACCGACATTCGCCATGAAGTTATGAGTGAAGTCGCCCGAGCGCAGTGTATAGTTTACAGACAGTTCCCATCCACGATTGCTGACTTCGCCAAGATTGGCCATGTTCTGGCTTGTGCCATACACCGAAGGTACAACCGGACGCATCAAGATATCGACAGTCCGCTTATAGTAATAATCAAGAATGACGTTTAGCGAACCTTTCAAGAACGAAGCATCAACACCTACATTCAAAGTCCGGGTCTTCTCCCATCTCAAGTCATCAGAACCGAGAGTGAAGCCTGCACCGGTTACGGGTTTGTTGTTAAAGCCGTAAGTGTTGGCGTACATATTATATGTGGTGTAGCGATCGTAAGTGCCGATTGTCTGATTGCCGAGAACTCCGTAGGAGCCACGAATCTTCAGATCGCCCAC
>CALBJK010000294.1 GCA_937892695.1 uncultured Prevotella sp. | reverse complement strand
CAGACGGCGATTACGCCAACACTCTACGCAATCTTGACGGCGACATTCTCTGGGTAAGCAATTCGAAAGATGCGAAATACCAACAGAAACTGTTCTGCTACAAGTATCAGAAGAGCGGATGGGACGGAAAGACTGACAAGGGTATTCTCGAGCCCGTCTTTGACACAACCAACAATGGCATAACAGATATTGCTTCAAAGAACAACACAGGCAAAGCTAATGTTTACACTATTGACGGTGTGCTCATTCGTAGCAACGTTCCTGCCATAAGTGCTACTGACGGTCTTTCCAAAGGACTCTATATCGTTGGGAACAAGAAAGTAGCTGTAAAATAATATTCATTCTGATGGACAAGATTGGTAAGCACCGTCTGTCCAATGCAAAGTAAAAGGTAGTGCGCATTGCCTAGCAAGCAAGCGCACTCCATATTTATAAAGATACAAACAAGCGACAATATGCTAAGAAACAAGTCAAAGGGCATCACACTCATTCTTCTGATGTTACTGTTCGCCGTTATGGGCTACGCCCAGAAAGTGACGGTAAAGGGAACAGTAGTAGACAGCGAGAACAAAGAACCGTTGACCGGAGTCACCGTCAAGGAGAAAGGTGTAGCCGGAAGCGGTGCCATCACCGACATCGACGGCAACTTCACCGTCAGCGTTCCTGCCAAGGCTACGCTCGAATTCACTTACATGGGCTACACCCGTCAGGAAGTCAGCCTGAACGGACGCACACGTATCAGTGTGGCTATGGTGTCCGACTCCAAGTTGCTCGACGAACTGGTGGTCATAGGCTACGGCGTACAGAAAAAGAGCGACGTGACAGGTTCTATCTCGTCAATAGCCGGCAAGGATATCAACGACCTGCCCGTGTCCAACGCCCTCCAGGCCATGCAGGGACGCGCAGCCGGCGTTAACATCATCCAGAACACCGGTGCCCCGGGTAGCAGCACCACAATCAAGATACGCGGTACCGGAACTGTCAACGATGCCGATCCGCTGTACGTAGTCGACGGTTTCATCGTCGACAACATCGACTGGCTCAACCCTAACGACATAGCCAATGTCGAGGTGTTCAAGGATGCAGCATCGAGTGCGGTCTACGGTTCGCGTGCCGCCAACGGTGTCGTCGCCATCACCACTAAGAGCGGTAAGAGCGGCAAGACAAAAATCACTTACGACGGCTATGTCGGCATTTCCAATCCGTGGAAAACCATCGATGTTATGAACACCGAGCAGTATGCCCTGATGATGGACTACGTGAACGGTTCGTCAACCTACTCGGCCGACGGACGCATGTATATGACCAAGAATCCGGACGGCTCTTACTCTTATGACCCTGCCAAGCAGCAGCTCATCGACACCGTGCGCAACAATTCGCCGTCGAGTTGGTGGGATGCCATAACGCGCACCGGCTTCAAACAGTCGCACGGCGTGTCGGTGTCTGGTGGATCAGACCGCACCCAGTATCTGGCCAGTGCGAGCTACTACGGCGAGAACGGTATTGTCAACACCTCGTCGTACAAACGCTTCAATGCCCGCATCAACGTGAAGACACAGCTTGTCAAGTGGCTCACCATGACAGCCAACTTGGCCTATACATACGAAAAACAGAACGGTGTTCCAGAAGGCTCGTCGAGCATTCTGAAACAGGCTCTCTACCAGAACCCGATGACGATGATGTACGATTCGAAGGGCTACTGGTCGACAAGCCATCCGGTAGCCATATTGGCCCGCGACCACTCTGAAATGCACCGCGACCGTCTCGACATGAACGTCAGTCTAGATGCCAAGCTCTGCAAGTATCTCACCTACCAGTTTAAAGCTTCCTACTACACCACCCCACAGTCGAACAGCAACTTCTACGAGGTCAACAAGCTCGACGAGGACTTCTCTATGCCCGGCGACCTCACGTCGGTCTACAAGCAAGAGGCCCGCACCAACAAGTGGGAGATAAACAACCTGCTCACGTTTATGTGGAACGACAAACACCACAACCTCACCGTGCTCGCCGGACAGACAGCCGAGGGCTACAAATACGACTACCTGCAGGGCAACCGCAAGGGCACTCCGAGCAACGCCTCATATTACCACTACCTGTCGAGTGCTTTCACAGGCGACAAGGCATACGGCGTACCCAACGAGTGGACTGCCGTCGGCTTCATCGGGCGTGTCAATTATAGCCTTAACGACACCTATCTGCTTCAAGCCAACGTCCGTGTAGACGGTTCGTCAAAGTTTGCAAAGAAAAACCGTTGGGGCGTATTCCCGTCAGTGTCACTGGGATGGAAGTTCTCCAACGAGAAGTTCATGCAGCCCCTGCGTGGCTGGCTATCTTCGGGTAAACTCCGTGTAGGCTACGGCCTGCTCGGTAACAACCGTATCGACGTGCTTTCGCGTTACACCTATCTCACATCGGGCTTCAACTATCCCTACGGCTTCGGCAACGAAATTCTCTATCAGGGATCTACCGCCACCGTTCTTGGCAACGACGGCATAAAATGGGAGAAGAGCGAGAGCTACAACGCCGCCCTCGACTTAGGACTGTTCAACAACCGTCTGACCTTTACCATTGAATACTTCAACCGCAAGACCTCCGACATGCTTCTGCGTGTGCCGACAGTCAGCTCGGCCGGTCTCGACACATCACCAATGACCAATGCCGGAGCTGTCCGCAACTACGGTTGGGAATATGATGCCCGCTGGCGTGACAATATCGGCAAGGACTGGCGTTACGAAGTAGGCTTCAACCTCTCGTGGATAAAGAACAAGGTCGTAAGTCTTGGTACTGGCAACGAACCTGTGTGGGGTTCTTACCTTGACGAGGGTAGCATTGTCGACTATGTGACAAAGACAGTCGTTGGCCAACCTATAGGAAGTTTCTACGGATATGTCACAGACGGGATTTTCCAGTCTTACGACGAAATACATGCAAGTGCCCAATATGATCCTAATAAGCTCGATGTCAACCAGACTACCCATCCCGGTGATTTCCGGTTCAAAGACCTTAACGGCGACCATAACATCACCGCTGAAGACCGTACATTCCTCGGTTCCCCCCTGCCTGACTTTGTATTCGGTGTGCCGATGTCGGTAGGCTACAAAAACATAGACCTCAGTCTGTTCTTCCAAGGACAGACCGGCAACAAGATTTTCAACGTCACCGACTATTATCTCTACAATGCCGCCAACGGCAATGTCTATGCCGACCTTATGGAGAAGAACTGGTCGGGACAGCTTGCCGACAGTCGAAAATGGTTGCCTATGAATACCAACGCTACCGTTCCCGACCTGCGCAGCGGTGATGCCGCCCGCAACTTCCGCGCCAGCGACTTCTTTGTAAAGGACGGTTCTTACGTCCGTCTGAAAGAACTGCGGCTGACCTACACCTTTCCGCAGAGCATACTCTCCAAGCTGAAGATAACCAATCTCGCTCTGTCACTCACCGCCTACAACCTGCTGACCATAACAGGCTATGACGGACTCGACCCCGAAGTAGGAAAGGTTGTCGGGACTGAAAGCAACAACCTCAACATGGGTGTCGACCAAGGCAACTATCCTCAGGCCCGTTCGTTCACATTCGGTGTGAAACTCGGAATTTAACAACAGTACAGAACATGAACAAGATATTTTTCAAATTCGCAATAATAGGGTGCGCGATGTCACTCGCCGGTTGCAGCGATTTTCTTGACAAGGAAGTTGAGGGCTACTCTACCGACAAGAACTTCTACGACACCCAGTACAAAATGCAGTCGGCTCTCGATGCCGCCTATGACGTTCTTCAGACCGACCAGCTCAACAATTCGGACTGGCGATTCGGCGAAGCCTGTGGCGACGATGTAATTGGGACTGACGAAGGTCTTTCTTCAGAGATGGGACAGCTCGTCAATTTCCGTTTCAACAACTCCAACTCTTGGATTCTCAAACGTTGGCAAATCTATTATAAGGGAGTTCACCGCGCCAATCAGGTCATATACAACATCGACCGTGTGCATCTTTCTACCGACCAGTACACGGCCTACCAAGGCATACGCCAGATTTACGGCCAAGCCAAGTTTCTGCGCGCCTACTACTACTTCAACCTTGTGCGCACCTTCGGCGGTGTGCCAATCCGTCCCGAGAGCGAAAGCGTAGAGAAGCTGGTCATACCGCGCAGCTCTCTCAAAGAATGCTACGACTACATAGAGAAAGACCTGCGTGAGGCCGCAATCATGCTGCCCTCTGTTTATGAAGACAACGAGCAAGGCAAAGCCACTAAAGGTGCAGCCGTAGCCCTGTTGATGAAGGTGCTGATGTACGAATCTACCCCTGGTAAGCAGTCGGAGACGTGGCAAGAAATGAAGCAGCTCGGCGACTACATGGTAGAAGGCAAGGCTATGACATTCGGCCAGATGCTGAAGTATGACGGCAAGGAAGACTGGGAATCGCTCCGAAAGCGTCTGTGGTTCAAGCCTAAAGAGCTTAACAGCGAAAGTGACCCATACGAAACAGCCGACACTAAACTGGAAGACATATACAAGGCTTACTCTCTGGAGTATAAAGACTATTATGGCAGTTCATTGCACAATGGTGACAAGAACTCTTACCTGTTCCAGTTCTACAAGGACGGCGAATTCTGCAAAGGTTCGGTATTTGAAATCGTTTTCAAAGAAAGTGCTGACGGTACAAGCGGAGATACCAACGAAGGTGCCGGACTCGAATTCTTCGATGTCGGTCAGACGAAAATCTATGCAAACAACGCCCTTCTCAATACCATTTTCGGCAACGACGTACGTAAGAGTTTCTGCATAGGCCATCAGACAACTACATTTGACGGAGAGATATGGCAGGGAGGAGAAGGCCGTTACGTATCGCTTAAATGGTACACGCCGAAAAAGGACAAGCCTCTCTACGGAGGAGACAACGGACGCAACCGTCGCATCATACGCTATGCCGACGTTGTGCTGATGTATGCCGAAGCTCTAAATGAATGCGGAGAAGGCGAGCTTGCTCTCAAACAACTCAACAAATGTAAGAGACAAGTAAACACTCTGAACAACAGTTCGGTGTTGTACATAGCGGGCGGCTACGGCTTCATCCGTGACCAGATCTGGGAAGAACGCCGTATGGAACTGGCATTCGAGTGGGAGCGTTTCTTCGATATTGTAAGACAAGGACGTGCAGACAAACTCATGCATGCCTATTCAGAAAACCGTACTAACCAGCGCGGATCTTCGTTCTTGAAAGGGCGCAACGAGATTTTCCCAATTCCGCAGACCGAATTTGACGTGTCTAACGGTGTTGTGACACAGAATCCCGGATATTAATCAATCGAGTAATAACAATAAAATATGAAGAACAGATTCAACATATTCATTCTCCTAATGGCCGCACTGTCCATAGCCGCATGCTCGGACGAAAACGAAGAGGCACGCATTCCTGTGGCAGCATTTAATATAGATAAGCTGGAACTATCCGTAGGACAGTCTATGACAATCACGTTCAGCGGAGTAGCCGATTCTAAGTCAATATGGACAGGAGATGCAGGGCACGATTATTATAAAGCCATATCGGAAAAAAATATCGGTGTACCGATGTCGAAGAACATCTACACCTACGCATACTCTTCGCCAGGACACTACCACGTTGTTTGCATAGCCAATACTGCTGACACTTACATGGGGAACAATGGAAAAAGAGATACCATAGCGTTTGATGTCAATGTCACTGACGATGCGACGAAAATCACGAAACTCTACTCTTACGTCTACCCGAATACATACGAAGCTACGGAAATAGACGAAAACAACTGGGTACTTAATTTCCCGACAAAACAAGTTTTCAAAGAAAAAGAGGTGAAGCTCAACGCCACAAAACAAAATCTTTCGTTCGAAACATTATCTGATTCTACGAAACTGTATGTTGACGGTAAACTCTGGACAGAAAAGACAAAGTACAACTTTACAAAGACGCTGAAGTTGCAGACTGTATCACTTTCTGGCGATACGCGCGACTACACACTCATCACTGTCATTTATCCCGAGTTCAAGAGTTTCAATATTGGTGACGCGGTTGCAAAGCAAACCCGTAACGCTTACTATAAAGACCTGCTCACCTACACCCTTTTGCTTCCAGAAGGAGCCGATCCGAAGAACGTAGTTCCCGAGTTTGTGACCGACAGCGAAGGTGACGTGAAGTTCTATGCCGACGGCAAGGAAGTAAAGTCCGGCACGGCCATCGACTTGACACTCCCCGACGGCACGTACACGCTCGTACGCACATCGAAGGAGAACGCAAAGGCTACCGCCACGACACGTGTGAGATTTGTAATAGAGTGATATCTACCGATATGAATGCGTCTGGTCTGAATGAATAAAGACCAGAAGAAAAACAACGGGACGGGTCTGACCTTGATATATAAAGGAAAGTCCGCCCCGCGTTTTTTACATTTACTGCAACAGCATGTAGGGAAGCACGTCCAGTGCGTCCGCACAAACAAGAATGCCACCCACGGTGTAGAGACGCTACTCCGGTGCGTCTCACAAACAAAAGAGCCACCCAGCATGTAGGGAAGCACGGCTCGTGCGTCCGCCCAAACAAGAGTGCCACCCACGGTGTAGAGACGCCACTCTGGTGCGTCTCACACCCACGAAGTAGCGGCATAGTCAACAAAACACGTATATCCGTTGATGGCATTACGCTTGGAAGACGCATACCCATTTCGTGGATGGCATTACGCTTGGGAGACGCACCGGAGTGGCGTCTCTACACCGTGGATGGCATTTCTGCTTAGGAGACGCACCAAAGGGGTGTCTCTACGTGGAAATCCGCTTGAAAAACAACGGCATTCTGAAATGCCGCATTTCAGCGTCCAATATGCCGCATTTCAGGCTCTAATATGCGGCATATTGGGACGTGAAAAGGGGCTTATTGGAAAATGGACCAATTGGCAGTCAGTACTTGGCATTTTGCAGCCGGTTGCCAGTATCGGTATTTGATGTAAAAACAAACGTATTCACCCAAACTCCAAAAGGACAAAAACGATTAACCATAAACAAAAAACACGAACATGAAATTGATGACTACATTGCTACTGTCGTTGTGCATTCCGCTGACAGTCCCGGCAATCAAGGTAGAACCATACAGCGGGTCGCGCATATTCTGGGACCGAGCTTCGCAAGTGAAGATTTTCGACGGCGGCTACTCGCGCGTAATCCGCCTACAGGACGGACGACTCATGGCTGTATGCGAACACGGAGGCATAGACATTGCCTTCAGCTCTAACGACGGAGCATCGTGGAGCGACGCACGCAAGATTGTCGCCAACTACAACAACACGCCCAACTGTGTACCCGACCTGATACAGCTGGCCGACGGAAGCATTGTCGTAGGCTACAACCCGCGTCCGTCCGAACCGTTTACGGACGACCGTCACTTCGGCATACGATGCAAAATAAGCACGGACGGGGGCGAGACATGGTCGGACGAAATATTCATAAACGATGCCGGGACAACATTCGACAACGGATGCTGGGAACCGTCGTTCCTGCAACTGCCATCAGGCGAACTGCAATGCTACTTTGCCGACGAAGGGCCGTATAAGTCGACCAACGAGCAGCAAATATCGATGTGCCGTTCGTTTGACGGAGGGCAGACATGGGGCAAGGCGGAGAAAATATCGTTCCGCCCGAAACACCGCGACGGTATGCCAGTGCCGGTGCTGCTGGCCGACGGACAGACCATAGCCGTAGCCATCGAGGACAACGGATGGAGCGGAATAAATGACTTCTACCCTACAACTGTGCGTTGCAGTCTGGAACAAAACTGGAACGACTACTATGTAGACGCTACAAGCTCAGACCGGCGCAAGGCTCTCGATACTAAGTACCTGCTGTCGCCGCTGCCTTCGGGTGGCGCGCCCTATCTGCGCGTGATGCCCTCGGGCGAGACGGTGCTCTCATGGCAGTCGACGTACAAACATGGTAACAAGAACTCTATGCTCGTGGCTGTGGGCGACAAGAACGCAGAGAACTTCAAGGCCGTGACGGCTCCGTTCTATACGAGTATAGACAAAGCTGTGCTGTGGAACTCGCTCTCGGTAATCAACGACACCACCGTCATGGCAGTAGGAGGCATTGCCGGCGAAGGCATAAACTGCATAAAAGGCTATCTGCGCGACAAGATACGTGCACCGAAGAGCAGTCCGACAATCGACGGCAAGCGCACCAAGGGCGAAGGTTATCTCACGCCGTACGCCCAACAGATAGTGTTGTTCAACGAAAAGACGGGCAACATAGCCACTGCCGACATGGCCTACGATGCCGATTCGCTCTACTTCATAGCGCGTCCGTCGGACACAACTCCGCTCAACGACGGCACAAACGACGACGGGATGAAGCTGTCTGTTGACACAAAGAACCTGTCAGACTCGCGTCCGCAGAAGGGCATTTACCAGATTGTGTTCGGGCGCGACGGCAAACTGACCGTAATGGAAGGCGACGGCAACAACTGGAAACAGACATCGACGCAAGGCATACGCGCCGTGACCGACTCGCGGTCGCGCTACTACGTAGTAGAAGCCGCAATAGAATGGAAGAGTCTCGGCTTTGACACTGCGCCCGAAGGCCAGACCATGCGCGTGAACGTGGAGCAGACCGATGCCCACGACGCAACATTCGACACAGTACGCATACCCGACGCCAAGCCGTTGTCGTCGTACACATGGATGGACTTTGTGTTGCAACCGTCAGTTTCGTCAGGGATAGCTTCGGCCAAAGCCGACAACAGTTTAAGGCTGAATGTAACGCCGACGGATGAAGGACTGTCTGTAAGCGGCGGCAAGACTATAAGCTGCATAGCTGTAGTAACTCCCGACGGACGCACCGTAGCCACAGCAAGACCGGGAAATGCTTCGGCAACAGTTGCCACTACAGCTCGCGGACTGTTGATAGTACGCGCTGTCTTTACGGACGGAACGTCTGCCAGCGGAAAGACAATATTGAGGTAAAACCAAAAACACTATACTATGAAACAAAATATGAAAAGCCTGATTACGGTTGTGCTGTCGGCTACAGTGTGCATGAACGCCGCAGCCTCAGCCGACGGTTATAAGCCGAAGACGAACAAGGATCTGGCGGTGACATACACCAATCCGGTAATACCCGGCATAGCCGATGCTGGCGTGATGAAGTATGCCGGGAAGTACTATCTCGGAGGAGTGCGCACTTACGGCGACTTATACGTCAGTTCAGACCTTGTGAACTGGGATAAGCGTGTGCATGTGTTCGACCTCGACAACGACTGGACTCACGGCACGGGAGCGAAGAACAACCAAGTTCATGCCGACGACATCAGCTACAGCGGCGGACTGTTCCATCTGCTGTTCAGCGTCAACTACTGGGGCGACGACCGCCATATCGTACACATAACCCACGCCACGTCGCCCTCAGTGACCGGACCATACCGCGAGACGAGAGCCGACCAGTGGTTTGAGAACCGCATCGACCCCCAAGTGTTCTGCGACGAGGACGGGCGGCTCTACCTGTACATGGTCAAATTCACTGACGGCAACACCATCTGGGCGCGGCCTATGAAGAGCGACTTCACCTTTGCGGGCGATGCCGTATGCCAGTTCAGTTCGCAGCCGGGAACATGGGAGACGCTGGACAACCGTGTGGCCGAAGGGCCGTTCGTGATAAAGTATCGCGGCCGCTACTACATGATGTACAACGCCAACCACACCGCCACCGAATACGGCAACTACCGTTTGGGTGTGTGCGAGGCACCGTCGCCTATGGCCTTCGGCCCGGGCGGAAAATACCCGTGGCCGGTGGTCAGTCCGCAGACCGAAGCCATCGACCATCGCTTTGCCGACCTCGTGACATATGGCAGCGGCACGTATACTCCAATAGATTTGGATAGCGACGGCTTTACGTTTGTCTTGTCTGAACTGCCTAAGGGCGTACCGATGCTGAAGATTGCGCAGAGAGGAGGATGCGAAGTGAGCGTGAACGGGCACGTGGTGAACCCGTCTTCCGACAGCGACTACCGTATGGTGAAGCTCGACCGACAGTGGCTGCGAAAGGGCACGAACACCGTGACGCTGAAACGGCACGGCGCGAACGCCCGTCTGATAGCCCTCGCCCTCTACGACATGCCGAACGACGTGTCGGGCGACATGCTTCTCACGCCCGGGCAACCCAACATCGTACGCGGCCCGAACGGATGGGAGTGGTGGCTGGTGTACATGGCCAACAACGCATGGAAGCGCAGCCAGTTCATCGACCGCATCCACTTTGCCGGAGGAAGGCTGACCGTCGACGGCATAAGCAGCGACCGCCGCGAAGCGCCTGCCATGCCACAATATTCGGGCAAGACGCCCGACGGCAGCATAAAACCGTCTGACGCGTACCTGTTAGAGGTGACGTTCGCACCCTCGGTAGACGGCCAGGCCGTCAATATAGCCGGAACCACGATAACACTGCCCGATACGATGTCTGCTTCAGTGGGACATGTATGGCGCATGGAGAAAAACCACGACCGGCTTACGGCATGGATTGACAATGTGCTTGTGGCCGACAATGTGAAGGTTTCGACCGATGACAACACGATGAAGGTGGAGGGACAGACCGAATATGTAAGTTACAACGACGGTTGGGACGAATGGGGAAAGAAATTCAACGGATGGAACGAACAGGCAATAATGCTGACCGAAGACTCCAGACAACAGCTTGGAACGGACAGCCACGGAATGAAGCTATCCTCGTCTACCGACCGGCTGAAAAGACCGTCCGCGACGAACTACGAATACAGCGTTGAGTTTGACAATGAACAACCGGACAGCGGAGGACAATACGGCGTGTACGCCGCATACGTGGACCGAGACCACAACGTAAGTGTGACGGTAGACGCAAAGCAGCAGAAACTATCTGTAAAAAACACATCCACGAGAAAGAACGGCTCAGGCATAAAAGAGACTGTTTTCGACTTGGACACACTGCGCACGTGCTACCCGGACATAAAGTATTCGGATACGTTCGAGAAGCAGTACCGCTTCGACTGCCCTACCTACGTTTCGTCGCTGATGCTTCCGCTTCTTGATGCCGACAACGACACATATGCAGCTTCGCTCAACATAGACGAAAGGAAAGAACCGATCTACCGTGACGACATGGCGGCACGGATGGACATAGCGTGGCTCGACGGCACGACATGGCGCAAACTCGAATACAAGACCGTCGCATCGGGACGACCGGGGTGGCAGAAGATAGTTTTTCCTCAAATAAAAACAACGGCCATACGGATGATTAACCGCGACCCTCTCGACAACAACCGCAACATCTACCGCATTATGGCTGGCTGCGACTTTGCGGCCAATGTGCAACTAAGAATAGAGAAGCGCGGCAGAGACGTACGCATCTTTGCAGACAACCGACATCTGGGTACGGTAAAGATGGAAACGGACAGTCCTGCACACGTAGGACTGTACAGTCTTGGCACATCTGACGTGTACGTGGCCAACAGCTTGTGGTACGCGATAAAATGAGAACACGCTTCCGGTGCGTCTCACAGCTGCGACACTCAAACAATGAGAATCTGATATCCGTCAGGAGATAATAAGAAAAGCCCGCACTCTTGCTGCAATGCAGAATGCGGGCTTTTCTTATAACTGATATTTTATTTGTTCATGGAATGTACTCGACGAAGGCTTCCATTGCCTCATAGCAGGCCAGACCGAGGTTGTCATAGAGCTTGGCCGTGCCACGGTTGCGGTCTTCGGCACGCTGCCAGAACAGCCGTTCGTCGTCGCCGAGGAACGGAGCACTCTCCATCTGCGACTGGTGCTTGAGGATGCTGTTGCGCTTTGCACGAAGCTCCTCCGGACTCATCGGGACACACATCTCGATATTCTCGATTTCCCACTCTGCCCATGCGCCACGGTACATCCAGATACGACAGTCTTTGAGCCATTCGGCACCGGCTTCCTTCTCCAAGTCGAGGGCGGCCAGAACAGCGTCGGTACACTTGCGGTGAGTGCCGTGAGGATCGGCAAGGTCGCCGGCAACATATATCTGATGCGGCTGCACGGTCTGGATAAGATGGCGTACAATCTCGACATCCTTTTCGGTCATGGGCAGTTTCTCTATCTTGCCCGACTCGTAGAAAGGCAGGTCGAGAAAATGAACATGGTCGAGAGGTATGTGGTTGTACGTGCAGGCTGTGCGGGCTTCGCCACGGCGGATGAGTCCCTTTATGGTGAGGATATCGCGGGTGTCGCAGTCGCCCTGCTTCTTCTCGGCGAGGAACTTCTTTATCTCGCTGTATTTGTCCTTAATGACCTTGTCAGCATCGCCGGCGAATATCTGGTTGAATCCGTTGATGAAGTGCATGAACCGTGTCACTTCCTCATCGCCTACGGCAATGTTTCCGCTCGTCTCGTAGGCGATATGCACGTCGTGACCCTGCTGCACGAGGCGACGTATAGTCCCGCCCATCGAGATGACATCGTCGTCGGGATGGGGCGAGAACACGATGACGCGCTTTGGAAACGGCTTGGCCCGTTCGGGACGATATGTGTCGTCGGCATTGGGTTTGCCGCCCGGCCATCCGGTGATGGTGTGCTGCAGGTCGTTGAATATCTTGATGTTGGCATTGTAGCCAGAGCCGAACTTGGCGAGAAGTTCGCTCAGTCCGTTCTCGTTATAGTCCTTGTTGGTGAGCTTGAGAATCGGTTTGCCCGTAACATGACACAGCCATACCACAGCCGAACGAATCTGCTTGTCGGTCCATTCGCAGTTTGTCACCAGCCAAGGGTGCACGATACGGGTGAGCTTGGCGGCAGCTGCGAGGTCGATTATGACCTTGGCGTTGTTGTGGGTCTGGAGAAATGAGGCCGGTATGGCATCGCTCATCGGACCTTCGACCATCCTCTCGATGATGTCGGCCTTTTCGTCGCCCCATGCCGTTACGAAGACCTTGCGGGCTGACAATATAGTATGTATGCCCATTGTGATTGAGCATGGCGGGACCGGTTCCTGCGAGCCGAAACTGAGGGTCATCTCCTCGCGCGACGTGTCGTCGATAAGAATTATTCGCGACGTAGAGGTGATGGTGCTGCCCGGTTCGTTGGTAGCGATGTTGCCCATACGTCCGATACCGAGAAGCATAACGTCAATGCCTCCGTGCCGGGCGATGAGATCTTCGTAATGACGGCAATATTGGATTGCGCTTTCCTGAGGAATCGTACCGTCAGGAGTGAAGACATTGTCAGGAGCTATGTCAACATGGTTGAGGAACAATTCACGAAGCTGGCGTATGCTGCTGTGGCTGCTGCCCGGTCGCAAGGGAAAGTACTCGTAGGCGTTGAAGACGACGACGTTGGCAAAGCTCAGTCCGTAGTCGTTGTGGCGTCGTATCAACTCTGTGTAGACCGGCGTAAGCGACTGTCCGGTACCAAGACCGAGGACGCAATTGCGGCCTTCGGCCTTTGCCCTGTGGATTTCTTCCTCTACGGCATCGGCAATCACTTTGGCCCCTTCCTCTACTTTTGGAAATATGTCGGTGAAGATTTTCTCGCAGCGTGTGATTTCGGAGCGGTCGACAGCCGTACGAGGGCGGTAGAATTGCTCCGGTACTTTGTTCAGCACAATGTGCGAACTCAAATTCATTTTCATATTAATGATGTTTTATATTGGATTGTCTTTTCCCTTCTGTCTCAACGGCATGACAGACAGGCCAGAACCGTCTGTACCTACATGACGACAGCATTACAACGGACGGTCAGCCTTCTTCGTGCCCCACTTTGAAGGCTTGCTGCCCATGACGAGCTGGAGTTGTCCGCCCTTCACGATGTCGGCAAAGTCGATGTACGACTTGGTGTAAGGCTTGCCGTTGAGCGTTGCCTTCTGCACATAGATGTTTGTGTCGCTGTTGTTACGGGCAGTGACCGTGAACGTCTTGCCGCCACCTACATTGAGTACGGCCTTGTCGAAGAGCGGCGAACCTATGATGAAACGTCCGCCCGAAGGCTCTACCTGATACAATCCGGCAGCCGAGATTATGTACCATGCCGACATCTGGCCTACGTCCTCGTTGCCGCAAAGTCCGTCGGGAGCGTCGTGATACATCTCGTTCATCATCTTGCGGAGCAAGGGAGCTGCCTTCCACGGCTTGCCTATATAATTGTACATGTAGATGATATGGTGGCTCGGCTCATTGCCATGGGCATACTGTCCTACGAGTCCGCTGATGTCTGGCGAAGCATTCTCGCCGAGATCGCCCTCGACGATGAAGAGGGAGTCGAGCTTTTCTTCAAAACGTTTGTCGCTGTCGAACAGCTTCACCAGTCCGGGTACGTCGTGAGGCACAAGCCATGTGTACTGCCAGGCGTTGCCCTCGGTGTAGTCGTTGACACGGTGGGCGGCAGATATGGGGTCGAACGGAGTGCGGAACTTGCCGTCACTTCCGACAGCCCGCATGAAACCGGTGTTCTTGTCAAAGTATTTGGCGTAAGAGCGGCTGCGCTTGAAGAAGTAGTCGTAGTCGTCGGTCTTGCCGAGCTGTTTGGCCACGAGAGCCACGCCGTTGTCGGCCATACAGTTTTCCAGGCCCTTGGCCACAGTCTCGTTGGTCGGGTCGAGGTCGAACGGAATGTATCCGTATTTCTTCAGCAATCCGAGCGAACGCTCATCGAGCATCATCGATTTCTTCATCGTTTCAAAAGCCCGTTCCTTGTCTTTGACAAATCCTTTGAGAGTCAGGTCAGCAAGCACCGGGACACCCGGACTGCCAATCATGCAGTTGGTCTCGTTACCCATCAGATGCCAAATCGGGAGTTTGCCCTGCTGGTCACAGATATTCATGAAAGTCTCGGCAAAGTCGTTCTGCTTCTCCGGGAAGATGAGCGTCATCAGCGGATGGGCTGCACGATAAGTGTCCCAAAGCGAGAATGTAGTGTAGTTCTTGAACGAAGCATGGCGCACGCGTCCGTCCGCCCCACGATAGTCGCCGTCGACATCGCAGAACAGTGACGGGGCTGTCATCAGATGGAACAAGGCCGTGTAGAAGATGCGCTTGCGCTTCTGGTCCGATGTACTTATGTCGATGCGGCTCAGTTCGTTGTTCCATTTCTGGTCGGCAAGAGCCTTTGTCGCGTCAAAGTTCCATCCGGGCAGTTCGGTCTGCATGTTCTTCTTGGCCTTGTCTATATCGACCGGCGAAAGAGCCACCTTGACAAGCAGCGGCTGTCCGTCGTTCTTGACAGCCAGAACCGCACGAGTCATACTGTCGCGCACAGCGATGCGGACAGGTCTGGAGAACTCCATGTCGAAGTAGATGCGGCGGTCTTTAGCCCATCCCGTCGACCGGCGGTATCCCGTCAGACGGGTCGGGCTTTCCTGAGTAAGCAGACAGTCGGTCATAGTGTCCCATCCTATGCACTGGGCGAGGTCGAGGGCAAGCAACGCATCGTCTCCCCCACCGTTGAAGGTGTAGCGATGGAAGCCTACATGCTCCGTAGCTGTAAGTTCCACACTTACTTTAGGGTTGTTCAGATTCACCTTATAATATCCGGGACGCACAGTCTCGTCCTTGTGTGAGAACACGACATCTTTCTGGTCTTTGTCCTTGACCGGCAACAAGGCTATGTCGCCCAGACAGCCTATGCCCGTACCGCTGAGGTGCATCATGCCGAAGCCCACCAGAACCGAGTCGCTGTAATGATAGCCCGAGCACCAGTCCCAGCCTCTGGTGTACTGTGTAGGGCCAAGCTGTACGAGTCCGAAAGGAACATTTGCGCCGAGGAACACATGCCCGTGTCCTCCCGTTCCGATGTAAGGATTGACATATTTGGTCAGATTGTTGACTGCAGTCGCCGTTGCGGACACGCAAAAAACCAGTGCCGCAACAAATAAAGTCATGATACTTTGTCTTTTTGTCATAAATAGTTGGTTATCGGTGATAAGAATATTTTGTTTCAACGTCATGCTATCCGGCCTCAGAGCCGTTATTGGTTGTTTGCAAATATTGCTTAGATAGGAAACTCGGATACTGCAAAAATAACAAATAAGTTCCAATCAGCACTTAATTGCAAAGTCGTTTTTATGTTAAAAAAAGTGAGATATGCTGCATTTCAGGAGCAAAGATGCCGCATATTTGGAACGCAATAAGGGGCATGTTAGAAAATGACTGTACCCTACATATCAAGATTTTCTTGACAAAGCAAAGCAGTCTTAAATGAAAGAGCTGCAATCATTTCAGTAAATATTCAGACAAGATGCATTCATATTTCAGATTTTATCACTACTTTTGTCGTATCCAGCAACGGCTTGATAGATAAAACAAGTTAAATCTGCAAAAAGAAAGAATCCGGCACCTCAGGTTGATTGGAAACTTGTAAAACATTTCGAGCATGGCATCTCTGATTCAAATTTGCAAAAGTATGGGATATAACAAAAGTCTGCGTTTGCCTTTTCTGATGTTAGCATTGTTGACAATCCTGACATCTCGTGCCAGCTCACAGTCAGCCATGTTCCGTCTACTCGAGCATCAACCGGCATCAAAATTGCTTTCAGAAGGGCTCCGTTACACCAACGACCCGGAAAAGCCTGACAGCGCACTGCTGACGCTGTCAGTACTTGTAAACCGTTACGACAAGAATATGTCAGAAACGGAACGTCTCGACATTGCCAGAGCATACACTTACCAGGCCTTCGTGTACCTCTTCCGCTACTATGACTATGCAAAGGCGTACAGATGCCTATTGCGAGCCAGGGAAATTTCAGAAAATGCCGGAAAGGAACTACCGACAATCTATCTTTATTTAGGCCAGACCTTCGGTTCAATCGGAGAGCAGAGCGACGACCGGGAATACATATCAAAAGCCTTGTGGTGTATGCGCAAGGCATTAAAAGCATCCATTGCAGACAATAACCAGCATCTGGCAAACATCGCATTCGGCAATGCCATATCATTGGCCTGGCGTATGAACCGTCTGCAATCCATTAAGGAAGACTGGAATATATTCAAGAAACTTAAAGACAGCGATTCCAGAGAGTTCACACAGTTCAACAAGCTTTATTATCTGGCAATTCAAAGCATCATGAACAAGAATTACGAGAAAGCTTTGTCATACTTCAATATGCAACAGAACATTATGCAAGAAGACCTCTTGCATGTCCGTTACATTTGCCTTGCCCGATTCAACAAGGCACGTACATGCGCCCTTAGCAGTAATTACAAGATGGGAATACTTAATCTCAAGTCATGCTTGTCGTTAGGGCGCAAGTTCGATTTAAAAGATGTGAATCTTGAAACATGCAAATATCTTTCCGACTACTACTCTCTTCTTGGACAGAACGATTCAAGCATGGAATACCGTAACCAGTATCTGGCACTCAAAGACACCCTCATCGGCTACCGACAGACAGCCAGCATAAAGGAGATGTCGTTTATGAACGATTTGGAGAAAGTAAACGAATTGATGGCCAAAAACAAATTAAGGCAACATCGTTTAGTCATTGTGGCGTGGGGGTTGGCAATCATAGTTGTTATCATCACTACATTTCTTGCACTGCTTTACTGGAAGAATCTGGAACTGAAAAATTCTTATCAATCACTCTTCAACAAAAATCAGGATATCCTGAAACTTGAAGAGAAAAACAAGCTGCTACAACAAGGTGATAAATATAAGAATTCAAAACTTGACAATGATGAGAAGCAAAACTTGTTCAAGAAAATAGAGCATGTACTGTCAACCGACCAAAGCGTATATTCGCAGAATTTCACACTCTCACTTCTCTCAAGTATTGTGGACTCCAACTACAAGAATGTTTCACAAGTCATCAACGAAGTGTCAGGTTGCAATTTCAATGCGTTGCTGAACGAATACAGAATCATGGAAGCCTGCAGACGGATAAACGACGAAGAGCACTATATAAACCTCACGCTTGAAGCAATCGCGGTAAGCGTCGGTTTCAAGTCACGCAGCACATTTCTTAAAGCCTTCAAACGCTTTACCGGACTCACACCGTCCGAATACATACGCATAAAAAAGTGCAGAAATTTGCAAAAAATATAACAAAACGAGACAAAAGACGGTCGGAATCATGATTCCGACCGTCTTTTGTCTCGTTTTATGTAATTATTTGTTCGTTAATGTCTAAATTTGCAGTAGACTTTCGAGAGCATTAGTTTTATCAATAAAAATATTTGTTTATGAGAAATGTTTTTACTTTAATGGCGGCATCCTTATTAACACTTTCCACAGGAGCGCAGACATTGAGAGGCAGTACAGATGTCATACCAGACAATTTCAATCCGTATGACCTGGCACACCCTGCGCCAACATCTGTCTTGTATAAGATTGCACAAACATCAGACGATTCAAAAGCCGGTGACAAAGCATCGAAACGCAAGACTGCGCAGCAGAATCAGGAAAAGACAGAGACTGTAAAATACTTCACAGCAGCCCAGAGTTGTTTCAGTAACTGGGCATACGTACCTGATGGAGGCGATATAAAAACATACGACATGGAAGTTGCCGTTGACGGCGACAAGGTGACGCTGAGCAATTTCTTCAATCTTTACGACCCGTCTTCATGGGCACCTATACAGGAGAAATCAATAACCGGCACTTACAACGCCACCGACAAAACCATAACCATACCGGCACCGACAACATTCGAAAACGCTACTGTAATAGGAACAATAATGAACTATTACACGGGAACACTTGCAGCCGGAACCATAGACGATAACGGCACATTCACTCCCGCAGAAAATCTTATTCTGCATGTAGACGGCGATTTCGAGCGCATATATCTGGACGGCATGGCCGCAGGAGTCTATATGTGGACACCAAGCGGAACAAAGAATTATGGCATATCGTCCAACGCCCAATGCTGGAAATACCTTACAGCCCAGAAATATGGCAATGGCGGCTCCGTACTGACTTTCAGCAACGAGATGAACTTCGGACAGACTTATTCTGTCATGCCCGTAACAAAAACCCTGACGCTTGTCAATTCAAGTGAGACGGCAACGGATTTTGCCATGGATCTTGTTTCCGACCCGGAAGGAGCATTTACGGCTGATTCAACATCAGGAACCATTGAAGCCCATTCGACGAAAGCAATTAAGCTGACATTCTCTTCAAAGGTTGCAGGAGAAGCAGAAGGACTTGCTTCTGTGGAAACCGAGATAAACGACGATCCAATCGAAGTACAGCTTAACGGAAAGATTCTCACTCCTCCCGACTTCTCGTCCGTTGTCAAGAACGGCGAAATTGAATTCGGTACAGACATAGCTAACCCTTTCAAGCTTGAAACCCTTAACGACGGAAAAGTCGTTGTACGTTCAGCCGAACTCACAAAAAAGAATTCGTCATCTAAATTGGATTTGTCTTTTGAAGTGCCGGAAGGGAAACTCGGAAAGCTGTCCTACAAAGGCGGAAGCGACATTACTGGTGGAAGCTATATGACCGGTTATTTTACTGACGACCTTTCCAATCCTGCTGGTACATACAGTTCTGCACATGACGACATAGCAAAGACATTGGAGTTTGCGCCCGGCAAACACACAGTAAGATTCCAGCTTGACTGTTATGCTGATGCAGACGCCCAAGTTGCAAAAGATACGAAAATATATCTTTATGACATTGCCTTAGACTTGCAAGATCTCAAAGCAGACGAGGCTGTTCTCTCCGACTCTACAGCAAACATGGGCTACGCCGTCCTTTCAGGTGAAGGGAGTGGCGAAACTACAAAATCAGACAACATTTCAATTATAAACAAAGGAAGCAACAATTTGTCTGTCATTAAAGTGACATCTGACAATCCGGAGTTCTCTGCTTCTGAAAAGATAGAGCCAGTAGGCACAATGAAGACTCTTGTCATTCCTGTGTCTTTCAAATCGACCGTCGCAGGTGAAAAAGAAGCCAACCTTACAGTCGAAACAAGTGCAGGCACATTCAAGGCCAAAGCGATAGCAAAAGTTCTGGCAAAACCTGACTTCAGCAAAGTCATTACTGAAGGTTATGACTTTATAACGGTTGACAACGACCCGAACTGTCCGTTCGTTGTCGACGGAGACTCTGCATACAACGTCAACTGTAACGACCCCGACAATGCAGCGACAACGTCAATGATGACATTCAACTTCACGATCCCGGACGGAAAGATTGGCATCATGTCATGGGACGGCTACGTTTGGGGTGAAGAGAACTATTCTGGCGATTATGGGAAAATAGATATAAGCCATCCAAAAGGTGGAGCCACAAAATATCTGCTAAGTCCCGCAACAGGTGATGCCGGATCGAATTCACGTTTTACATCAGAATCTGGTTGGGCAAAACACTTAATGTGTACCCCAGGCGATTATAGCATAAGCTTCGAATATGTCAGAAATGGTGACGGCAAGACTACAGGTAAAAGCATGTTCTATATAAAGAACTTCAAATTGGCTGTGAACGACTTCGTAGAGCATAGTGCGAAACTTGAAAACGATAAAGTTGACTTCGAGCCATGTTATGTAGGAGCCGGACGCAAGTCAGAAGCGAGTGTGAGAATCAACAACTTGGGCAGCCAAGATCTTACAATAAATTCCATAAGCGAAAACGGTCCCTTCTCTGGTGTTGCTTCTACAGCTGTGGCAAGCTATGGCAGTAGTGCCGTAGTAGACTTGTATTTTCAGCCTACAGAAAAAGGAACATTCACTGGTGACGTTACAATATCCACAAACGCCGGCGACTTTACGGTTCATTGCTCAGGCAAGACCCTCGACGACACAGGCATCATATATAATGGTGATTTCGAAGACGGATGTGCTGGCTGGACATACGGAGATGAAGATGGTGACGGAGCCGGTTGGACACAAGCATATTGGCTTTTCGGCGGAGGACTGAGCGAAACAGAATACAGCAAATATTGCCATAGCGGTTCCAATCTCTTAGGATCTGCATCCAAATCGTCTGGTGGAGTTGACCTGACACCAGACAACTGGGCAGTATCTCCTGCAATCACAATTCCTGCCGACGGCGCAGTTCTCTCATACTGGGTTGCTAGTCTGGACTACAGGAACAGCGAAGAATTCTACACGGTTTACGTGTCAGAGTCAGACGACTACAACACGATAAGTTCAAATGGTACAGTGCTTTTTGACGGACTATTCGAGCAACCCGAAGGTGTTAACGGAATCGCTTGGACAAACAAGCAATACAGTCTTGACGATTTCGCAGGCAAGACCATACACATTGCCTTCCGCCATCACAACTGTTCCGGACAGTATTTGTTGATGCTCGACGACGCATTCATCTACAACCACGGCTATGTACCTTCTGGTATCAATTCTGTCAGCAGCTCTAAAGCGGAAGATATCGTAGAAAGTTACACTATTGATGGTATACGCACAAACAGCTTACAAAAAGGCATAAATATCGTCAAGATGGCAAACGGCACAACCCGTAAGATAATGATAAAATAACAAAATTTTAATGTAATGGTTATACGGATCCTTTGTGCAGGGAGCAGAGCTGCTTGCCAAAAGATCCGCATTTCTGTTTCCAAATAAAATCACTTAAAATGAAGAAATCAATATTTTGGCTTTTATCTCTGATGTTGCTCTGTTCGTCACCGGTCTTCGGACAGGCAACAAGGATGCGTCTGGGCTTCGTTGACGGTCATGTGAACACGTCCGGGACAAAAGGATTTTCCACGACGGAAAAGAACACATGGGTGTCAGGAGCTATACGGCTCGACAAGAGCAAGCTTGCTCTTTATGCCGGCAATCATATTGACTCAATAAACGCAGGACTTGCTTCAAGGCTGAATGTTGATTCGCTGCGAGTATGGATCCGTACATCTCTCGACGGACAAGACATTGCCTCGGGTGCCATATCTGGAAAATCAGGCAGCAACCCGAGAGCACAGAAAGGATGGAACGCTTTGAAACTCGACAAGTCAGTCCAAATCGATGCTTCACAAGACCTCTATGTCGGCTACAGCTTTCTTCAGAAAGGCAATTGCGTCGCTTTGTCGGTTGTGGACAAGCCTAACGACGGTGCACTGTATTGCAAACTCGGCACTAATGCAGAATGGACAGACCGAGGTTCGGAGGGTAGCTTGGCAATCGAAGCATTCGTATATGGCGACAATCTGCCTCAGCACAACCTGAAGATAAGCTCGCTTACGACGCAGAAAGTCTTTGTCGTGGACAAGGGCATTCTTTCCGTAACCGCAAAGGTGAAGAATGTCGGAGCCGCCACAACAAAAGGGTTCGATGTAAAATGTCAAATAGACGGCATTGACAAACCGTACACGGTTCATCTGGCCAAGACGCTGGAATATGAAGAGTCTGACACTGTAAACTTTAATCTGCGACCGGCTTTTACCGCTGAGATGAGCGGCAACAGAACAATGACAATGACCATAGTGAAACTTGACGAAGGTGACGACATTGACCCTTCAGACAATTCCGCCACGGCCACGTTTGAGGTGGTGGAACATGACTTCACAAGAAATGTGCTGATTGAGGAGTTCACTACTGAGGAATGTGTGAATTGCCCGCGCCTTGCCGGATACTTGCACCAAGCTCTTGACGACCCGAAAATCAGTGGCCGGGCTGTTGCAGTGTGTCACCACTCCGGGTATAAAACCGACTGGCTCACTATTCCTGCAGACCGGGAATGGTTATGGTTCTTTAACGGTAACGGGCCGTATGCCCCGGCAATGATGTTCAATCGCACCAAGTCATTCGATGACAACGTAGTGTTCGACCCGGCAAGCAAGGATGTAATCACAGCCGTGGTTACAAGTCTTATGAACCAACCGGCCTTTGTCTCTCTTGACATCAAAGCAAAAGTAGACGAAAATAACGCCAACTTGCTGCATGTAACAGTCGACGGAGAACGCACCAAGGAAGACTTCACCACTCATCCGGCACGTATAAATGTAATGATTACCGAAGACAACATAAAGGCCAAGAACCAACAAGGAGCTGACGACACATACATACAGCAACATGTCGGGCGGGTTACTGACACTACATGGGGTACAGAGATTGAGTGGAACGGCAACGACTATACCTACTCGTGCGACCTTCCTCTTCTCGACACCTACAACCGTGACAATCTTAATATTGTTGCGTGGATCTGGGACTACGACCCAGAAGATGCTACAAACTGCAACGTGGCAAACGTGGTACAGATTCCTTTTAACAATGTGACGAATGGCATAAAGACCGGTACTGCTAATGATAACGGAAAAACCGAATACTATACTCTTGACGGATGCCGCATAGACAAGAACATGATGCATAATGGAGTCTACATTGTGCGCAAAGCCGGAGTAGCGAAAAAGATAATAGTACAGTAAAATTATTTTTATTTTTCAAAGGAATGTTTTTGTTCAAAACAAAGACATTGCCTTCTAATAAAAGCAATACAGGCTTGTGCATCCTGTATTGCTTTTTTAGTTTTTCACACGCTTCGTTCTGGAATAAAAACAAACGCGGTTTGCTTTGTATTCCGCTCTTTTGCAGTAACTCTGGATAAGTTACGCTGCACTCGGGAATAAAAACAAACGCGGTTTGTTTTGTATTCCGCTCTTTTGCAGTAACTCTGGATAAGTTACGCTGCACTCGGGAATAAAAACAAACGCGGTTTGTTTTGTATTCCGCTCTTTTGCAGTAACTTTGGATAAGTTACGCTGCACTCGGGAATAAAAACAAACGTGGTTTGTTTTGTATTCCGCTCTTTTGCAGTAACTTTGCAAAAAACAGTAAGACAATGAAGTATATTTTTGAAACAGTAATGGAAGTGCGCGACTATGAATGCGACATACAGGGCATAGTCAACAACGCCAACTATCTCCACTACATCGAACATACCCGCCATTTGTTCCTTACGTCTCTGGGCGTGAGCTTCGCCAAGCTCCATGACAAAGGTGTCGACGCAGTAGTGGCCCGGATGAATCTGCAATACAAGACCCCTCTGCGTTGCGACGACTTCTTCGTTTCACGGCTCGGGTTGAGAAAGGAAGGATTGCGCTACATTTTCAATCAGGACATTTTCCGCAAGAGTGACGATAGGCTGTGCTTCCGCAGCACTGTCGAACTGGTGTGTCTCATCAACGGTCGTCTGGGCAAAAGCGAAGACTATGACCGGGCGTTCGGCTTCGCTTCTAACTGACAGTAAGCAGTCTGCATGAACCGAGAACAAGAGACTCTTTATACCGTCGCGCTGACACGTATAGGACACTTTACGCCAGCCGCGATGTCCGAGCTGTACCGCCGTGCAGGTTCGGCAACAGCAGTAATGGAGAACCGTACCGACCTGCAATCCATCATGCCCGACATAGCTCCGCGCATAGCCGAAGCCTTCCGCGACACGTCCGAAGCCATGCGGCGTGCCCAAGCCGAGATAGAGTATGACAACGACAACGGCATTCGCATACTCACGATGAACGATGAGGATTATCCCCGACGGCTAAGTGAATGTCCCGACGCTCCGCTGGCCTTGTTCTATAAAGGGTCGGCTTCGCTCAATCCGCTCCACGCCGTCTGTATGGTCGGCACACGCCGGTGTACCGCCTACGGCCAAGACATCGTGAGGAGGTTCTGCGCCGACTTGCGTGCGATGTGCCACGATGTGCTCATAGTCAGCGGGCTGGCCTATGGAGTTGACATCAACGTCCACCGCCAGGCTCTGGCAAACGGTTTCGACACCGTGGCCGTACTGGCTCACGGACTCGACACACTCTACCCTCCACGTCATCGCGACACAGCCGACAAGATGCTGCATCAGGGCGGACTGCTCACCGAGTATACCACATGTACCAACGCCGACAAAATGAACTTCGTGCGACGCAACCGCATCGTAGCCGGAATCTCCGATGCGTGCATCGTCGTAGAAAGCGCAGAACACGGCGGAAGCCTCATCACGGCCCGCATAGCCCAAGACTATCACCGCGACGTGTTCGCCTTCCCCGGTGCCGTCGTGTCCGAATACAGTCAGGGCTGCAACAATCTGATACGCGACAACGCCGCATCGCTCATCGCCTCGGCCCGCGACTTTGTCTCGGCTATGGGTTGGCAAGACGACAGCAAAATACGACAGGCCCGCCAGAGCGGCATAGAGCGTCAGATGTTTCCCGAACTCAGCACCGAAGAACAGTCGGTTGTCGATGCTCTGAAGAAGGCAAACGACTTGCAGATAGGCCATCTCACTGTGCGGACCGGCCTTGCCGTTCCACAGCTCACTGCCACTCTCTTCACTCTTGAGATGAAAGGCGTAGTAAAGATGATGGCCGGAGGCTGCTATCATCTGTTGGCATAAGAAAGGTACTACCCAAACAAGAACAAGACAATGAAAATAGGCAATATAGATTTCGGGGAACGCCCGTTGTTCCTCGCCCCGATGGAGGATGTTACAGATATCGGATTCCGCCATCTGTGCAAGCGGTTCGGCGCATCGATGGTATACACCGAGTTTGTCAGTGCCGAAGCACTGGTACGCTCAATCAAGGCCACGACCGACAAGCTCGCCATCAGCGACGACGAACGGCCTGTCGGCATACAGATATACGGCCGCACGGTCGAAGCCATGGTAGAAGCGGCCAAGATTGTCGAACAAGCCCGACCCGACATCATCGACCTGAACTTCGGCTGTCCGGTCAAGAAGGTTGCAGGCAAGGGTGCAGGTGCCGGAATGCTGCAGAACATCCCGCTCATGCTCGACATAACGCGTCAGGTAGTACGCGCCGTAAACACCCCCGTGACAGTAAAGACCCGTCTGGGATGGAACGCCGAGAATATCGTCATCACCGACCTGGCCGAACAGCTCCAGGATTGCGGCATCCAGGCTCTCACCATACACGGCCGCACCCGTGCACAGATGTACACCGGCCAGGCCGACTGGACACTGATAGGCGAAGTGAAGCGCAACCCGCGTATCACTATTCCGATAATCGGCAACGGCGACATCACCACTCCCGAACAGGCCCGCGATGCTTTCGACCGCTACGGCGTAGACGCGGTGATGGTTGGCCGCGCCACGTTCGGGCGGCCATGGATATTCAAGGAGATGCGCGACTATCTCGACGGACGACCCGCCGACACTTCACTTGATATCAATCGAAAAATAGATATTCTCGAAGAACAACTGCGTATCAACGTCGAACGCATCGACGAATACCGGGGCATTCTCCACACCCGCCGCCACATAGCGGCCAGTCCGGTGTTCAAGGGCATACCCGACTTCCGACAGACGCGCATAGCCATGCTACGCGCCGAAACCGTCGACGAACTTGTCGGCATAATGGAACAAGTCAGACAACAACTAACCAATAAATAAAAACACATGAAACCATCAACAATCATTGCGGCGGCAGCACTGTCATGCTGCCTTCACGCCGCAGCCCAGCAACAGTCTCAGACCATGAACACACGCGACATCTACATCCGCGACCCGTTCATACTGCCCGTCGAAAAGACACGTACCTACTACATGTACAGCACCCAGTCGGTGAAGAACGAAGCGGGGCACGACGTAGGTGGCGTGAAGGTGTACAAGAGCAAAGACCTGAAGACATGGACCGGCCCCGTTCAGGTGTGCCAGCTGCCCGAGACCAACTGGTCAGCAGGAGCTATCTGGGCACCCGAGGTTCATCGTTACAAAGGCAAATACTGGCTTTTCGCCACCATAAACAGCGACATAGAATGGAAGAAACCCGTTAGCGGATGGCCGGCCTACATTTGGCGCGGCACACAGATATTCAAGTCTGACAGTCCAGAAGGACCATTCCTGCCTATATCGCGACACCAGCAGACTCCACTCGACCAGATGGCTCTCGACGGCACTCTCTGGGTGGAAAACGGACAGCCATATATGATATACTGTCACGAATGGGTGCAGACCGCCGACGGAACAGTCAACGCCCTTCCCCTGTCCTCCGACCTCAGCCATGCCACGGGCAGTCCGCAGATGCTCTTCACCGGGTCGGCCGCTACATGGTCGACAGGCAACAACCATGGTTCCGGATTTCCCCGAGCCTACATCACCGACGGCGTATTCCTCTACCGCACCAAGACCGGGCGGCTGCTAATGATATGGTCGAGCTACTGCGACGGCCAGTACGCCACAGGCATCGCCGAGTCGGTCACGGGCAACGTCGCCGGTCCGTGGCGGCAGCAGCCCCAGACACTGTTCCGTCAGGACGGCGGCCACGCCATGATATTCCGCACCTTCGACGGTCAGCTCGCCCTCGTGCTGCACCAGCCCAACAGCGGAGGCCGCGAACGCGCCCACATCTACAAGCTCGAAGATACCGGCGAGAGCCTGCGGTTGGGCGAAGAGATGAAGTGAGGATATTTTTCATGTAGGGACGCACGGCTCGTGCGTCCGCCACAACCCTGAAACAATCCGCCAAACCTCGGAATAAAAACAATGATAATAACATTAACATTGGCGGACGCACGAGCCGTGCGTCCCTACAACGAATAAAAAACATGTATGAATACCCCGAAAGGAAGTCACCTCGTGCCACATTCCACGACTACGCAGTTGGAGATTATTTTGTAACAATATGCACGAAAGGGAAACAGCATTTTTTCGGTAAAATCTTTGACGGAGATATGCATCTTTCCCCGATAGGAACAATTGCCAATCTTCAGTTTGCCGATATAAGCAAGCATTATTCATACGCACAAGCTTTGCTATGGGTCGTAATGCCTAACCATGTCCATGCTATCATCCGCATAAAGATAGAAAGAATGCGAGAAACAGGAAGGTCTCCACTGAGCATAGTGGTCGGAGGCATCAAGCGAGCTGTAACATTATATGCCCAACGCAACAACATCGTGTTTGGATGGCAAAGCCGGTACCATGACCACATCATACGTGGTACGCATGACGGCAACAATATAGCCGAATACATCCAGACAAATGTGGAACGATGGGACAACGATTGTTTTAACGAATATGCAAACCGTTGATTGATCAATGATTACCACCAACTTGTAGGGACGCACGGCTCGTGCGTCCGCTATCGTTGCTGTCATTTATGAGGATGCAAACGATGGCGTGAGACGGTTGCGGACGCACGAGCCGTGCATCCCTACAAGATCAACATGCCCGAAGGACCCACTTACAATCCGTAACCTCACCCCGAAAAAACGGTCTTCAGAGTCTGCCAAAATGGTGTCGGTTTCTGAAAAGCCCCTTTTCACATTCTGAAACGCGGCATATCAGCTTCTAATAAGCGGCATATTGGAAGCTGATATGCCGCGTTTTGCAATGTAAAAAGGCTGATTTTACAACACGCTGAGAATCAATGGGTTGCAAGACATGGCAAGACTGACAGATTTGTCAGTTACGAATTGAAAGCAACATAGAGAAAAACGAGCTTTCCGAACCCATTTTAAAATCTTCGTTTTACCAACGGTCGGACAGTTACAAACCGAACATTCACCCCACATTCTACCACCGGCTGAACAGTTCCAGACCTATTCTCACACCGAAGCCGTCATAACGCCCGTTGCGCTGGGCGACAAACATGCCCAAGGAGAACAGACGGGTAGAAAAGCCGTAACCATACTCGATGTAGGGATGGAGACGGGTGACGTTGAGCGCATTCAGATAGATGCGCTCTTTCTCGACAAACCTTCCCACCCACGGCAGACGCGACAACACGAGCAGCGGAGCCTCGTAGGTGACGTTGGCGCGAACGTAATACTTGGACGAGTTGTACCACCGCGAGTCGAGCAACTCGAAGTCGCAAGCCCAGTCGTCGTTCCATCCGCCGGGTATGTTGTTGTCGTGGAAATTGGTGTAGTCGAGAAAGTACCATCCCTTGCCCTTGTGAGTGTAAAAGCCCGTGCCGAGCCTCATCTGCAGAAGCTCTATCTTAGACAGCTTTAGGGTGTACTGTCCGTCCAGCTCGTAACGTTCATACTCGATGTTGGCATCGAGCAGTCCACGGAAGCTCCGCTCATAGTCGGCGGTGAACACAGGACCGTCAAAGCCCCAAGGACGAACGGTCAGTTCCACCGTAGGAGCCGACGACACGTAGGACGTAGGGCGGCGTGCTATCAGGAAACCGTCCTTGTAGATGGCCGTGCGGCGATGGCTGACAATGCCAAGGTTCACGCCCATAACCGGAGAAAAATCATAATTGACAGAGAAACGCAGGTTGAAGTCGTTGAAATAGGTCATGAACATTCCGTCCCAGTTTATGGAATCGGCGTTCTGGGTCTTAATGTCGTCGAGCACCGACGAATTGTATATCTGGTTGCCGTTTCCTATTTCGCATTGCAGATAGCCGTTGTGGCGCACGTCGAAGTAGAACTTTAGAGGCAGCTGGAAGTAGAACCGTTTCTGCTTGAAGGAGTAGCCTCCCTTGAGCCGCGCCGAAGCCATGAGGTTTGGCGAGAAGTAATAGCGTCCGCGTATGTCGAGCTTATAGGTCAGTCCTTTCCTTTTGCTATAGCCGAAGTAGAGAGGATTGAGAATGGGGTCGATGCGGAAATATCCCTGGTCGCGGCTTCCGAACCGGCTTCTCATGCGGGTGAGCAGCTGTTGGCCGACGTTCTGCCACACGGAAGTGCCAATGTTTCCGAACCAGCTTTTCCGCTTACGTAGTGGCTGTCCGCCGGCCGTTGTGTCGGCAGGAGTCTGCATCCGGGCGAAAAGCATACTGTCGCGGCCACTGAGGCTGAAGGGTCGCACCCGGGCCATCATCGTGGTGTCGCGGCGGTCGGGAACAGTGTCGCCCAAGACTTCGGGCAGTCCGTAGACGGCCATATACTCTGATGTGATGTTATTGCCCAGAAGCTTGAAGCGTCCGTTCAGATGACAGCTGTCCGGCATGAGCGAGCGCACTCCGCTACGCCCCATGACAGCGTCGGTCCGGAAACGCACCATGTCGTATTCGCCCTCGATTGTCACCCGGCGCAAACGACCTGTACTGAGGTCGGCCACGGCTGTTCCGCGCACAAGCTGTGTGTTGTCCAGACGGGGTCTGAACCGTATCACGGCTGTCGAGTCGTCGGGCGAAGATATGCGATAACGGTAGTAGCGGCGGTTGCGCCGGAAGAAAGGCGAAAGAATCTCGCCACCTATAAGAGTCTCGCCATAGAAGTAGGGTGTAAGGTATTTCAGTATGGTGGGCATGGTACGCATGCGGTTTGGCACAGTAGTGCGTTCGAGCAGTCGATGCGATTCGAGCCTTCCGTCCCCCCGGACAGTTAACCGGTCGTAACCTTCACCCACGTGCTGACGTTGTCCAGAATGAGCCACGGCGAACATTGTCGGTACAGCGAGCAGCAGGAAATTGCGGCGGCGCGTTTCGATACCGTATTTCATGTACGAATAGCTCACAGTACCGCCCCACCCTACAGTGTCGACAGTGGCAGCATAAGAGAAGACCCTCCTGAGCACAAGAGGACCGTCTGATTTCCGGCTCTTGCCGTGGGATGGAAGAACCGGAAACATCGTCAGAGCTAAAAGGAAGGTCAAGAACCGCTTCATCTGTACACACTGGTATCCGTAGAGAGCAGAACCGCAGCCTACTGACAGGAATCTCCGTCTGAGGTCAGTCTGCAGGGGGAGCAAACCGGAGCGGTCGGCGTTCTGTAAAAAGGGTGTCGGTCGGGACTACAAAGGTAACTGAAAAGACCGAGTATCAGCAAAAAAAGCATAAAAAAACATGATTTTTCACATTCTAATAATGTATAAGTAAAAGTTTTGTTTACTTTTGCCGCCTGAATAAATAACAAGCTGAAGTTATGCAAGACAATTTAGTTATCGTCGAAAGTCCCGCCAAAGCCAAGACTATAGAGAAATTTCTAGGATCCGACTATAAGGTCATGTCCTCTTACGGACACATACGCGACCTGAAAAAGAAGGAGCTGAGCGTCGACAAGAATACGCTCCAGCCCGACTACGTCATACCTAAGGACAAGGCCGAAGTGGTCAGCAAGCTGAAAGAGAACGCAAAGAAAGCCCACAACGTATGGCTCGCATCCGATGAAGACCGTGAGGGAGAAGCCATATCGTGGCACCTGTGCGAAGTGCTCGGGCTAGACGAAAACGCCACTAACCGTATAGTTTTCCACGAGATAACCAAACCGGCAATCCTTGCAGCTATAAAGTCACCCCGCAAGCTCGACATGAACCTCGTCAACGCCCAGCAGGCACGACGCGTGCTCGACCGCATCGTGGGTTTCAAACTCTCGCCCGTACTGTGGCGTAAGGTGAAACCTGCTCTCTCGGCCGGACGTGTACAGAGCGTGGCCGTGAGGCTGATAGTAGAGCGCGAACGCGAAATACAGAAGTTCAATAGCGAACCGTACTACCGTGTCACAGCTGTCTTCACGCCTTCCGGCAACGACGACAAGACTGAGGTGAAGGCCGAACTGGACCACCGTTTCGCCACCCACGAAGAGGCTCTGGCCTTCCTTGAGAAATGCAAGAACGCAACGTTCACAGTCAGCTCAGTGACAAAGAAACCGGTAAGACGGTCGCCAGCCGCCCCGTTCACCACGTCGACACTGCAACAGGAGGCCGCCCGCAAACTCGGCTTCACCGTATCCCAGACGATGATGGTGGCACAACGGCTTTACGAGAACGGACTCATCACATACATGCGTACCGACAGCGTGAATCTCTCTACGCTCTGCATCGGAGCAAGCAAGGAAGAGATAACCAAGCTCTACGGCGAAGAGTACAGCTGTCCGCGAACCTACCACACACACTCTAAAGGAGCGCAAGAAGCCCACGAGGCCATACGTCCTACCTACATGTCGAACACATCGATTGAGGGTACGCAGCAGGAACGCAGGCTCTACGACCTCGTATGGAAAAGGACTGTAGCATGTCAGATGGCCGACGCACAGATAGAGAAAACCACTGTGACGATAAGCATCGACGGCGCAGAAGAGAAATTCATAGCAAACGGCGAAGTGGTAAAGTTTGAGGGATTTCTCAAAGTCTACCGCGAGTCTGCCGACGACGAAACGGGCAAACAGAGCGATATGCTTCCGGCTCTTTCCGACGGCGACAAGCTCCTGCGGCATGAGGTGACGGCAACACAGCGTTTCTCGCTCGGACCGGCACGCTACACCGAGGCCAGCCTCGTACACAAGCTCGAAGAACTTGGAATAGGAAGACCTTCGACTTACGCCCCTACTATAAGCACCATACAGCAACGTCAGTACGTGCAGAAGGGCGACAAACCCGGCACGGAGAGACAATACACCGTCGACACCCTCAGCGACGACGGCGTGAAGACCGAAGTACGAAAAGAGATGGCCGGCAACGAGAAAGGAAAGCTTCTGCCTACCGACATCGGCATTGTGGTCAACGACTTCCTCATGGCCAACTTCCCCAGCATCATGGACTATAACTTCACGGCCAAAGTGGAGCACCAGTTCGACCAGATTGCCGAAGGAAAAGAGAACTGGACCGACATGATGAAACATTTCGATACGTCGTTCGAACCGACCGTCGACAAAGTGATGAACGCCCGCAGCGAGCACAAAGCCGGCGAACGCCAGTTAGGCACCGACCCGAAGAGCGGACGACCTGTCTTCGTAAAGATAGGACGCTACGGCCCGGTAGTACAGATAGGTTCGGCCGACAGCGAAGAAAAGCCGCAGTTCGCACAACTGCCTTCAGGACTGAGCATCGAGACCATCACTCTCGACCAGGCTCTGGAACTTTTCAAACTGCCACGCACTCTCGGCCAGTTTGAAGGCACTGATGTCGTTGTGGGAGCCGGACGGTTCGGCCCCTACGTTATGCACAACAAGAAATATGTGTCGCTGCCCAAGACCGAAGACCCTATGACCGTCGGACTCGACAAGGCCATCGAACTCATAGAACAGAAACGGCGCGACGAACAGCAACGCCATCTCAAGACATTCAGCGAAGACCCGAAGCTCGAAGTGCTCAACGGACGCTACGGTCCCTACATAGCCTATGACGGGACCAACTACCGTCTGCCAAAGGACAAGCACGACAAGGCTGCCGAGCTGACATACGAAGAGTGTATGGAGATAGTGAAGAACAGTACGCCCACAAAGAAAAGGAGCACACGAAAGAAGTAGAAGATGACCAGCATCATTCTGATAGGATACATGGGGGCCGGCAAAACCACTCTCGGACGGATGCTTGCCCAGAAGCTCGGCGTGATGTTCTACGACCTCGACTGGTACATAGAGAGCCGTATGCACACCACCGTCAAGCAGATATTCGACGAAAAAGGCGAAGAAGGCTTCAGGCGCATAGAGCGGAACATGCTGCACGAGGCGGCCGAATTCGAGAACATCGTGCTCAGTTGCGGAGGCGGCACACCTTGCTTCTTCGACAACATCGACTACATGAACAGCTGCGCACGAACGGTATATCTGAAGGCCAGCCCCGACGTGCTCCTGGCACATCTGAAGATGGGACGTACCGTCAGACCGCTGCTTCAAGGCAAGACCCCAGAGGAACTGGCACTGTTCATCAGACAACAACTGGAAGCCCGCGAGCCGTTCTATGCCAAGGCACGTTACACGCTCGACGTGGACATACTCGACAATTACAGCAAAATAACAGATACAGTCGGACATCTCACCGCCATGCTCGACGACAATACGCACTAACCTGCAAACCACAAAACAACAGATAATGAAGAAATGGACTATTGAAGACGCTAAAGAGCTTTACAACGTCAACGGATGGGGTACATCCTATTTCGGCATCAACGAAAAAGGAGACATGTACGTCACGCCCTGCAAAGACAATACCGAAATCGACCTGCGCGACGTGATGGACGAACTCGCCCTGCGCGATGTCACGCCACCAGTGCTTCTGAGGTTTCCCGACATCCTCGACAACAGGATTGAGAAGACCGCCAGCTGTTTCGGAATAGCCGCAAAGGAATACAACTACAAAGCCGAAAACTTCATAATCTATCCCATCAAGGTTAACCAAATGCAGCCCGTCGTAGAAGAGATAATATCGCACGGGCGCAAATTCAACCTCGGTCTGGAAGCCGGATCCAAACCAGAACTGCACGCCGTGATTGCACTGCAGTGCCAGAGCGACTCGCTGATAATCTGTAACGGATACAAAGACCAGAGCTATATAGAACTGGCACTGCTGGCACAGAAGATGGGCAAACGCATATTTATAGTCGTGGAGAAGCTCAACGAGCTGGACATAATAGCCAAAGCGGCAAAGAAGTTCAATGTCAAGCCCAATCTAGGCATACGCATCAAGCTTGCATCGAGCGGTTCTGGAAAATGGCAGGAAAGCGGTGGCGACGCATCCAAGTTCGGACTCACTTCGAGCGAACTACTTACAGCCCTCCACTTGCTCGACGAAAAGGGACTACACGACTCGCTCCGGCTCATCCACTTCCACATCGGAAGCCAGATAACAAAGATAAGACGCATACAGACCGCGCTGAAAGAAGCAGCCCAGTTCTACATACAGTTGCACAAGATGGGCTACAACGTCGACTTCGTTGACTGCGGAGGAGGACTGGGCGTAGACTATGACGGGACACGCTCGCCAAACAGCGAAAGTTCGGTGAACTATTCTATCCAGGAGTACGTCAACGACTGCATTTACACGTTTGTCGACGCTGCCGACCGCAACGGCATAGCACATCCTAACATCATCACTGAAAGCGGACGGTCGCTTGCCGCCCATCACTCAGTACTCATCATCGACGTGCTCGAAACAGCTTCGCTGCCACAGATGTCGGACGACTTCGAACCGACAGAGAAGGAGCACCAGCTCGTCAAGGACCTCTACGAGATATGGGACAACCTGAACCCCAGGACTATGCTCGAAGACTGGCACGATGCCGAACAGATACGTGAAGAGTCGCTCGACCTCTTCTCTCACGGCATTGTGGACCTGAAGACCCGTGCTGAGATAGAAAGCATGTACTGGAGCGTGTGCCGCGAGGTGAACAGTCTGGCCAAATCGCTCAAGCACACACCCGAAGAGCTGAAGAACCTCGACAAGATTCTTGCCGACAAATACTTCTGCAACTTCTCGCTCTTCCAGTCGCTTCCCGACTCGTGGGCTATCGACCAGCTCTTCCCTATCGTGCCGATACAGCGTCTGGACGAACGCCCTACGCGCAACGCCACGCTGCAAGACATAACCTGCGACTCGGACGGAAAGATAACAAACTTTGTCACCAACCGCAACATTTCACACGTGCTGCCCGTACATACTCTAAAGAAGAACGAGCCTTACTATCTCGGCGTATTCCTCGTAGGAGCCTATCAGGAGATTCTCGGCGATATGCACAACCTGTTCGGAGACACCAATGCCGTGCACATTTCGGTGAAGAACGGACATTACAACATCGACCAGATATTCGACGGCGAAACAGTAGAAGAAGTGCTCGACTATGTCCAGTACAACCCGAAAAAGCTCGTCAGACAACTCGAGACGTGGGTTACAAAGAGTGTGAAAGCCGGGAAGATAACGCTCGACGAAGGCAAGGAATTCCTGGCAAACTACCGTTCGGGACTTTACGGTTACACTTATCTGGAATAAAATAAAGAAAAAGCCACCCGTGGCTGATAAACAAAAGCCTTGTCCAACCCGACAGTTTTCTCACTGGTCTGGCCAGACAAGGCTTTTTCTGAATCATTGCAACAAATGGAAAGAAAGATAACGATAGTAAAAGTAGGCGGCGCGGTAGTCGAAGACAGCTGCCGTCTGTCCGTACTTTTAAACGGTTTCTGCTCCATTGGGGGCGACAAATTGCTCGTACATGGAGGCGGACGGCGCGCCACTAGGATTGCTTCCAGCCTCGGCATAGAAAGCCGCATGGTAGGAGGACGGCGCATCACTGACGAAGCAATGCTCGAAGTGGTGACGATGGTCTACGGCGGACTGATCAACAAGAACATCGTCGCACTGCTCCAATCGCGCGGCATAAACGCGGCCGGACTGACCGGAGCCGACATGGACATAATACGCTCTCACCGTCGCCCCGTAACTGGAGGCATCGACTACGGATTCGTAGGCGATGTCGAAAGAGTAGACTCTAACCGGCTGTTCGCGCTCATAGGGCAAGGCGTAACCCCTGTTCTCGCACCGCTGACCCACGACGGCAAAGGCTCTATGCTCAACACCAACGCAGACACAATAGCCTCGCAGACAGCTGTAGCAATGGCAGCAGAATCAGAAGTGACGCTCATCTACTGTTTTGAGAAACCGGGGGTGCTAGCTTCGCCCGACGACGACACCAGCGTCATTCCATCCATAACGCCCATATCATTCCTTCAACAAAAGGCCGACGGCACCATTTCGGGCGGAATGATCCCTAAAATAGAAAACGCCCTTAGGGCATTGGAAGGCGGTGTAAAGAAGGTCATCATCACCAATCCCGAGAGTTTGGGACATTCCGGAGCCGGAACCATGGTCAGTCTATAAAAGAGGCAGCAGAACAACACTGCCTCTTTTTGTATGATTAAACAACTTTATAATATTTTCTTACACACTCAGTTGTTTATTCAATGTTATTTCAGAGTCATTCAATTTGAAACAAGCTCCTTAACAAAGTTTTTTGTATTCAAATCATGCATTTTCATGCATTTGAAGGATAAGATGACGAGAAACCGTTTTTTTTTATGTAATTTTGTGCTATCGGCGGAAACAAGGGTGTTACAGTACGACATAGAATGTATAGTGACAGGATGGAAGCCGCACAGTGCCATGCGTGCCAGATGTTACTGCACGACATAGAATGGTATAATGACAGAAATTCTGATGCAAAACCCGATTACCAAAATGAGAAAATACAAACCTATAACCATTATTACAGCCTTTGCTGTTATGACAGCAAATCTCCAAATTCAAGCTGGAATCCATGACGACACATACGATGAAAAGCGTTGTGACGCCACAAAGGTGTGCACCCACCCCATTGCCAAGGGCTACCCATACATAGAAAAGGACGGGCCGGCATTTTCTGTCAGTGTCAACGACGAGACTACCGCACTCTACAACGATACCAACTACTGGGGAGGCAATGTCACGTTCGGTTCCTTCGAGTTTGCTGACGGGCACGAGATTGCAATAAACATAAGGCCTACAAAGACTGTGAAATTCTTTGAGATTCTGCCACACAACGCAGCATTCACCAGCCGCCCACGGCTAAAAGACGGAACAATCGAATTCAAAATTAAAGCCGCCGACCAGAAACTTACGCTCGTCATCAATGGCGACTATCGAGGCGACGTACTCCACCTGTTCTGCAACAGCATCGACAAGGATGTACCCGAAGCGGTCCGGCACATACGCGACAACGCCGTCAAGGACACTCGTCCGCGCTTCGTATGCGACAGCACAGCCCGCACGGTTTACTTCGGATCCGGCTTCCATCGCATAAAGGATAAGCCCGGCATGGCCTCGTCGACGCTGACTATAGGCCACGACTGGACCGTATACATAGACGGCGGAGCTGTAGTAGAAGGCCAGATGAACATTTCTAAAGCAAACGGTGCACGTATCTGCGGACGCGGTATGCTGATGAACGCCGAACCATACGTCACAGCCACCATCACCGATTCGCAGGACAGTCGCATCGAAGGCATCACCATCCACGGCCACCGTGCCCAGTGCTGGAACACCATCGTCGGCACGTCGCAACGCTGCGGCTACCGCAACGTAAACCTCGTGACCACTCGCTACGCATCGACCGACGGACTCGACATAAACCATTGCCAGGACTGCACGTGGGACAACGTGTTCATACGCAGTGCCGATGACGCCGTAGCCATAAAAGGGCTGGCCGATGCAAAGCTCAAACCCACCGACTGCCCGCCCAACAAAAACCTCACGTTCACCCGTATGCAGCTGTGGAACGACTGCAACAACGCCTTCGGTATGGGAGCCGAGACGCGGGCCTCTGCCTATCAGAACATACGTCTGGCCGACAGCGAAATACTCTTCTCCTACGACGACCCTAACTACCACGAAAAGCTCGACGAACGCGCAGCCATGAACATCTGTGCCCTGCAAGGTACGTGGTTTCGCGACATCGTGTTTGAGAACATTCTCGTCAATCGCTGCGAACGTCTGGCCAGCATGGGGTTCAAGGGCGACTTCTGGTTCGGCACGATACAAGGCGACCAGACCTTCCCCGGTGGCATAGACGGCGTGACCTTCCGCAACGTCAGCTCTCCCCACACCTCGGGCAGCTCCATCGCCAATGACATTCTGCTCTACGGATGGCACAAAGATGGTACACCCGACAAACACATCGAGCACATAACCTTCGACAACGTACAGATAGCAGGCCGCCGGCTCGTCTATCCCGGCAGCCAGTACATCAAGCGGGGTCCGATCCAAAGCCGAAATCTGGTGCACAATCTTATATTCAAATGAAGACAAAACAATAAGACCGGCGACGGCGACAAGATATCTATTGCTAAACATACCTAATTAAATAACAAACAAATGAAAAGAATCACTATCTCAGCACTATTGTTCGTGCTGTGTGTTGCCGTAACGGCGGCGCAAAGCCGCTTCACGCCGTCAGTAGAAAAGCGTGTCGACGACATCATGTCAAAAATGACACTTGACGAGAAACTGACGCTCATCGGTGGCGACTGGATGTATACCAAGGGCGTGCCCCGGCTGGGCATAGGCCAGATGCGCATGTCGGACGGCCCGCAAGGACTGGGCACACACGGCCGCAGCACGGCCTATCCTTCGGCGGTGCTGCTTGCCGCGACATGGGACAAGGCCGACGCCTACCGATACGGCACGGCCATAGCCCGCGACTGCCACGCCAAGGGCGTGAACATACACCTCGGCCCGGCTGTCAACATCTATCGTGCCCCGATGTGCGGACGCAACTTCGAGTACATGGGCGAAGACCCCTTTCTGTCTTCTGCCATAGCCGTAGGATACATCCGTGGCGTACAGGACCACGGCGTGATGAGCGTGGTGAAGCATTTCGCGTTCAACAACTCCGAGTATGACCGCCACCACGTCAGCGACGATGTAGACGAGCGCACTATGAACGAGATTTACTTTCCCGCCTTCCGCGCCGCAGTGCAGCAGGCCGAAGTAGGCTCGGTGATGTCGAGCTACAATCTCTGGCGCGGCATCTACACATCGGAGAATCCCTATCTGATGACCGACGTGCTGCGCAAACAGTGGGGCTTCAAGGGTATGGTCATGTCCGACTGGGAGGCCGTCCACCATGCCATACCGGCCGCCCGCTCGGGTCTCGACCTCGAAATGCCGTCGGCCAAACACATGAACGTCGACGACATGAAGTACTATCTCACCACCGGCGACGTAACCATGTCCATGATCGACTCGAAGGTACGCCACATCCTGCGCACACAACTGGCTTTCGGCTTCGACAAGGGACACGGCGAGATACAGCCCGAGCGTAACGATGCCGAATGTGCGAAGACTGCTCTCGACGTAGCCCGCGACGGCATAGTGCTGCTGAAGAACACGGGGGTTCTGCCTGTCGACACTAAGAAGATACGCCACATCGTAGTCACCGGAGACAACGCTCTGGGCTATGTGCGCGGCGGAGGCAGCGGCAATGTCAATCCCATCAGCTACGTACCGGTGTTCGATGGCATAAGCAAGGCCGCAAGCGAAGCCGGGGTGAGCGTTGAGTATGTCGACCCGTGGGAGCTGCTCCCGTCGATTGCCTACACCGACAATACTCTGAAAGAACAGGGCTTCAACGCCACCTACTACAACGGACAGAAGTTCGAAGGTACGCCTATCGCCACACGCCGAGAGAGCCACGTGTCCTACCAGTGGCCGGGCAACGGCGACTTCAAGGGTTTACCCGCCAACAATTTCTCCGTCAGATGGACCGGTGTGCTGTGTTCGCCCAAGACTCTCGACTATGTTTTCACTGTCGGAGGTGACGACGGCTACCGGCTGAAAATCGACGGCAAGACCGTAGCCGAAGACTGGAAGGACGGAGCATTCCGCAAGCAGACCGTGACGCAACGGCTCGAAGCCGGACGCAAGTATGACGTTACCGTCGAACTGTATCAGGCAGGAGGCGGCGCAGCCATCAGCTTCTATTGGAACACCCCCAAAGGTGCCGAGCGTCCTGCCGAGACATACAAAAAGTTGGCCAAGGCAGACCTCATAATAGCCTCGCTCGGATTCAACGCCGACACGGAATATGAAGATGCCGACCGCACCTTCGCCCTGCCCGATAAAGACCGCGCCGTGCTCGATGCTATCGCTCAAGCCAAACGGCCGACAGTAGGGCTCATCAATTCGGGCGGCGGCGTAGAGATGCAGTCGTGGGAACCGTCGATGAAGGGGCTGCTCTGGCTCGGCTATTCGGGTCAGGAAGCAGGAACGGCCGTAGCCGACATCCTCTTCGGCAAGGTATGCCCTTCGGGCCGTCTGCCGATGACGTGGGAAAAGCGTTGGGAGGACAATCCCGTCCACGACAGCTACTACTATCCGTCTAAGGAAAACAAGCACGTAGCCTATAAGGAGGGAGTGTTTGTGGGCTATCGTGGCTACGACAAGCTGAAACGCGACGTACAGTATCCATTCGGTTTCGGTCTTTCCTACACAAATTTCTCCTTAAGCGGCATGAATGTTTCCGACGTTAAGCCAGACGGGACAGCCGAGGTCAGCTTCACGCTGAAGAATACCGGCCGTCGCGAAGGAGCACAGGTGGTGCAGTGCTACGTAGGCAAGAAAACGCAAAGCATCATAGAGCGTCCTGTCAAAGAACTGCGCGGATTTGATAAAATAAGCCTTAAGCCTGGCGAGAGCAAGACCGTCAAGCTGACCCTTCCCCGCGAGTCGTTCATGTACTATGACGAGAACAAGCACGATTTCACCACCGACCGTGGGCTTTACGACATCATGCTCGGTTTCTCTTCGCGCGACATAAAGATGAAAAAGAGCATCAATCTCTAAAACAAACTCATCGCTACAGCTACGGCGGCATCATTATAATAACGACGGCTGGGAGACACGGTTCTTCTGGCCGCCGTTTTTTGTTTGCGAATTATAACATTGATGGAAACCCCAACAGTGACGCAAGAGCCGTGCGTCCCTACTGGCCGAACACAAATGATAATATATACGTCCGAAAACAAGCATTAAAAACCTAACACTGATAATTCTTTGCTTTCTGCATAAATATGCACGAAGAAGCATCAGAAAAATGTCGTCAAAAAACATCAGAAAAATGTCGTCAAAAAACAACGAAATAGAAAAATCTTACTCATATACGGCTGCCGCTTCGGCACAAGAAGCCTCTCAAAATGTGAAAAGCATCGTTTCATTCTCTGATAAGCACTGTTTCAGAACGTAAAACCGAAGTCTACAACACATCCTTTCAGAATTTATTACTAATTTTGCACATCAAAAATTATTGTCGGTTGTGTCAAACTACGGTCTCCGATCCGGAGAATCGGCGACTGAAACAACCATACACACCTTTGTCAGGATAACAACAAACTCAAACCATAATGCAGATAACAAAGCGAAACGGATCGTCCGAACAATACGACCGCGAGAAGATTGCCACCGCCATACGCAAGAGTTTCAGAAGCACAGGCAAGCAGATTGCCGATGCCGACATCTACGCTATGGTGGCCGAAGTGGAGAAGACAGTCAGCAGCGACGAGACAGCCCGAAGCGTAGAGCGCATACAAGACGAGGTGGAACGCACGCTGATGGGGCACGGTTTCTACGACGAAGCCAAGAACTACATACTATACCGCTGGCAACGCACCGAACGCCGCAAAGCCATAGTCCGCATAACCGGACACATCGGCGACGTAGAACTCGCGGCAGTGCTACACGAGATACAGCGCGACTTCAAGGGCGAAGAGTACAGCATGACCGTACTGGCCGACAAGTTTGCCAGTTTCTGCAAACCAGGCATGAAGGAGGGCGAACGTATGGCGGCTCTCGTCAAGGCCGCCGTCGAGCTGACCACGCAGGAGGCTCCCGACTGGGAATACATAGCCGCCCGGCTGCTCGGATACCGTCTGAACCGAAGGCTCAAGGCTCTGGCCGATAGCAAAGGCATAGCTTCGCTATACGACAAGCTGCGCTACCTCACCGACGAAGGGCTGTACGGCGACTATATCCTGCAATCCTATTCGCCCGAAGAGATAGCCGCAGCCGAAACATTCCTGCAGCCCGAACGCGACAAGCTGCTCAACTACTCCGGGCTGGACCTGCTCATCAAACGCTATATACTGCGCACCCATGCCCAGGAGCCGATAGAGTCGGTACAGGAAATGTACATGGGCATAGCCCTTCATCTGGCCATGCAGGAGAAGCACGACCGGATGACATGGGTCAGGAAGTTCTACGACATGCTCAGCCGGCTCGAAGTGACCATGGCCACTCCTACGCTGGCCAATGCCCGCAAGCCCTATCATCAGCTTTCGAGCTGCTTCATAGATACTGTGCCCGACAGTCTGGAAGGCATCTACCGTAGTATAGACAACTTCGCGATGGTGAGCAAGTTCGGCGGCGGAATGGGACTATATTTCGGCAAGGTACGCGCCGCTGGAGGCAACATCCGAGGATTCAAGGGCGTGGCCGGAGGTGTGGTAAGATGGATGAAACTTGTCAACGACACCGCCGTGGCCGTCGACCAGCTCGGTGTCAGACAGGGGGCTGTGGCCGTATATCTGGACGTGTGGCACAAAGACCTGCCCGAATTTCTGCAGCTGCGCACCAACAACGGCGACGACCGGATGAAGGCCCACGACATATTCCCGGCATTGTGCTATCCAGACCTGTTCTGGCGGATGGCCAAAAAGGACCTCAACCAGAAGTGGTACATGTTCTGCCCTAACGAGATAATGACAATAAAAGGCTACTGTCTCGAAGACTATTACGGAGAAGAGTGGGAACGACGATATCAAGACTGCGTGGCCGACACGCGTCTGTCAAAGCGGTGCATGACGATAAAGGACATTGTGCGTCTGGTGCTGCGCTCTGCTGTCGAGACGGGCACACCCTTTACCTTCAACCGCGACACCGTAAACAGAGCCAACCCCAACGGCCATCGGGGCATGATATACTGTTCCAACCTCTGCACCGAGATAGCCCAGAACATGTCGCCGATAAGCACCGTCTCGACGACCGTAGAGACAGAAGAGGGCGACACGGTGGTGGTGACAAAGACACGGCCAGGCGACTTTGTGGTGTGCAATCTGGCCAGCCTCTCACTCGGCCATCTGCCCTTGGAAGACGATGCGGCAATGGAGGAGAAAGTGGCGACGGTGGTACGCGCCCTCGACAACGTAATCGACCTGAACTTCTACCCCTTGCCCTACGCCAAGATAACCA
>CALBJK010000293.1 GCA_937892695.1 uncultured Prevotella sp. | reverse complement strand
GAACGCCGTTGTTTTTCAGCAGAACTGTACCCTCTTCGGCCACTTGACGAGCCAAGGCAACGTGGTCGTCAGAGTGGCAGACTTCGGCTGCACGTTTCTCGTCGACGTAGGGATTCTCGAAGAGTCCCATCCGGAACTTCAGCGTGAGAACATTACGCACGGCGCGGTCGATGTCTGCCATGGTTATCATCCCCTTGTCGAGACATTCTTTAAGATAGCCGCCGTAGGCTCCGCCACCGAGATCCACGTCTAGTCCTGCCTTTAAAGCCAGAGCTGCTGATCCGGCCAGTCCGTCGGAAACACGCATTCCGGCGATGCCGTCGATTGAGAGCAGGTCGCTATAGACGAAGCCACGAAAGCCCCATTCACCCCGAAGTATGTCGGTGAGCAAATGGCGGTTGGCAGTACATGGCACACCGTCTATGCTGTTGTATGAAGTCATCACCGTTGCGGCACCGGCCTTGACGGCCTTTTCAAACGGTAACAGATACTGTGACCGAAGAACACGTTCACCAATGAAAACGGCTCCGCCGTTATGTCCACTCTCGGGTATGCCGTAGGCGGCGAGGTGTTTCAACGTGCAGTAGACGTGGGATGCGTCGGGAGCGTCGCCTTGCATTCCGCGCACTACTTCGGTTCCGAGAACAGACGTGAGCCAAGGATCTTCGCCGAATGTCTCTTCCATACGCGACCAACGGGGATCGCGGGCAACATCAAGAACTGGGCCATACCCGACATTTGCACCCTGCGACCGGGCTTCGAGACCGATGGCCTCGCCCATCCGATGCATCAGTTCGGGATTCCACGTAGATGCCGCACAGAGCGATGTGGGGAAGACGGTCGTACCTATGGCCATGTGGCCGTGGGGACATTCCTCGGCAAACAGGACAGGTATGCCCAGACGCGTTTTCTCTACTGCGTAACGCTGAAGAGCGTTAAGAGCCTTGGCGGCTAGCCGGGGATGCAGTCCGGTTTCGAGAGTCTTCTGCGTCCAAGGGTCGGCACGGAGCACCGCCCAGAATGAACCTATCGGAGCTTCAGACATCATCTTCACGTATTTCTCAGAAGGTTCTACGCTGTTTTTCCCATTCTTAGTGTACATTTCCCAACCGAGGGGACAACGCAACTGAGCTATCTTCTCATCAAGAGTCATGCGTCCGAGCAGGTCGGCCACGCGTTCGGCCACGGGTTTGTCGGCTTGACGGTAGACTGGTTTCTGGGCGTAAGCGGTATTAGCAGACGCAACAGAAAGGACTAAAGACAGACAAATTATTGATATTCTAAACATAGTTTCTTGTATATTGGCAGGTAATAAGAAATCGGTCACTCAAATCACCGATTTGTTCGGCAGTCTACAAGAATGACCGATTATGGTTGTACTCACCTTATTTCTAAAGCAAAACTCTCGGTAGTCATACCTTCGGGCAACGTGACACAGACACGGTCGCCGTCGCTTACTGTATATTTAAGACGTTTGCCGGTAGAGAGCAGACGTACAGACCTACGAGGCAGATTTCCCTTCCATGACACTGCTGCCGGAAGCTGTCCTTTTTCAGGAAGCGCGTAGATGGCATAGACGGTTTTCTTGTCTTTTGAACCTGTAAACCAGACATTACCGTCGTGATAGACATCGACCGGACGAGTCGAATAGATGGCGCGACCGTAACGTTTGAGCCATTGCCCTACTTCGTGGAGACGCTTCACGACTTCATCCTCAAAGGTTCCTTGAGCTGTAGGGCCTATTCCGAGCACAAAACAACCACCCTTGGCTGTTATCTCAGCGAGGGTGTTTATAACCCAGCGCGACGACTTGTAAGGAGCGTTCGGAGTCCACCCCCAGTCATTGGACAGAGTTATGCAGCTCTCCCATGGGATGTCGAGTTTAGTCTGGGGAACTCCGCGCTCAGGTGTCTGGTAGTTCTCGTTGTGGCCTTTTATCATACGGTCGACCGAAAGCATACCGGGGTTGCGTTTTCGGGCTTCTACCAGAATGCTGTCAAGGCCGATCTGTTCGCCGCTGATCCATCCTCCGTCAAGCCACAACAGGTCGAGGCGACCATAATTGGATGTGAGTTCATTGAGCTGACGCTGCGTGAACGACACATACTTCTCGAACCATCCGGGATGACGTTCGGGTTTATAATTGATACGACGGTTGGGTGTTGCAAACTCCGGACTCCAGAAATAAGGGCAATGCCAGTCGGGTTTGGAGAAGTAACAGCCTATATAGAAGTTCTTCTGTCGGAAAGCATCGAACACATGACGGGCAATATCACGACGTGGGTCGTTGCGGAACGGACCGTGAGCGATGGAGAAGTCGGTTTCTTTGGTGTCGAACATGCAAAAGCCGTCGTGGTGTTTGGTCGTGAAAATCATGTACTTCATTCCGGCATCCTGCATGATATCTGCCCATTTTTCAGGGTTGAAATGGATGGGATTGAGTGAATCTTTCAGTCCCCAATACCATTTCTTATAGTCGTCGTAGGCCATGCCGGGCGTGCGACGAATCCAATCGACATCTTCAGAGCAGATGCTCCACGACTCCACAATACCGGGAACGGAGTAGAGACCCCAGTGCATGAGCACACCGAACTTAAGGTCTTGCCATTTGTCGAGTTTGTCAAGTACGGCCTTGTCTGTCGGCCATTCGTATCCGTCAGCATCCGACTGGTCGTGGACGTAGCCTTGCACCGCATTCTGCGCAACTGCACTTAAAGTCACGGCAACAGCGGCCAAGACAGTCAGCGAAGCCCTTTTCAGTTTTTCGTTTATCTTTTTCATTGTAATTATTATTGGTATAAGAAGGAATAGAGCAGTCTCTCATTCCTGTATAATTTTCGTAATTAATCTTTTAGGACAGTGTCAAAATTTTAAAACATGATACTCTATAAAGAAAAGAAAGAGGAAACACAATGTCCCCTCTTTCTTTTTATTTTATAACATTACGCGTTCTGAACATCAATTACAAAGTTTTTAATGCTCTGAGTAGCCAGAGTTCTGTACGAGATCCTTGTTGCGCTGCAGCTCTGTAAGTGGGAACGGCCAAAGAAGGTCGGACTCCTTGAATGTTGCACCAGAACCGTTTTGCGCACCGATGAGATCCACATATTCCACAAAACCACGATTGGCTGCGTCCTCAGGAATAACCGGGAACTTCTTCGTTCTCAAGCAGTCGTCCCAAATTTTGAATTCGAGTGGGAACTCACGCAGACGTTCTGTCCAACAAGTCTTGATAAATTCATCCTTGCTCAAACTCTGCAATGAAATTGTCAGTTCGGCGACAGTCTTTCCGAGAGCACGAGCCTGAACCCGTGCCAGATAGCCGGCAGCCTCAGCAGTTACGGTGTTGCCTGACTGAACTATGGCTTCTGCAGCATCGAGCAAAGCCTCGGAGTAGCGGAAGAAGTTGACATCCTTAGTTCCCTGACCCGTACTTTCAACAGCGGTCTTATCAAGCCAATACCAGCATCCTGGAGTTGAAGACTGCCAAGTCTTATGCTCGCCTTTTTTATTAACGTACTCGTATTTCCAATGGAAGAATTGGTTAGGCTGTACACGCAAGTCATTTGCATCGTAAATATTAAGATAACGAGTCTGAGGACCGTAAACACTACGGAAAATACTGTAAGTATCGAACATTCCATCTGCAGAAGCATTAAAAGCATAAGAAGGCCACCATCCACTTGTGCTGATAGAAGCGTTGTACTCGTATGCATAAATTACCTCATCAAGTCCTTCAGTGGTACGGAGTTGATTGTACGCGCTGTTCAATCCATTATCTCCGTTCTCTGTAAGTTTATGTCCTGAAGTCAAAACAGGGCGTACAGCTTCAGCGGCTTCAGCATATTTTCCTTCCTGCATGTAGACAGAAGTAAGCAGCATTGAGGCAACATACTTTCCTATTTTGAGTCCGTTGTCATAGAACTTCGTAGCGGGGAGAACAGCTACGGCATCCTTCAAGTCTTTTTCAATAACAGCATAAACCTCAGCTTCTGTCGACTGTTTCAGCTGCAAGTTCTCAGATGCGTCACCGTACGGTTCTGTTTTCAAAGGGACTCCACCAAAGTATTTCACCAATGTAAAATAATTGAAAGCACGAAAGAACTTGGCCTGAGCAACGAGATTCTCTTTAGTTTCTTCCTGTATGCCCGAAATGCCAGGAGCTGCCTGTATAACAGTATTTGAGATACGGATTGCCTTATAGCAATTCTCATAAAGGCTGCTCAGGCTTTCTGAGACCGTATTTGTATTCTCCTGTCGGGTAAGATTACGTGTGTATGCACATGTACGCTCCTGGCCTTCATATTCGTTAGAGAAGTATCCCGTAAGCATTCCAGGCAAAGTTGAAACAGGGCCTATATAAGCACTACCTGCTCCGGTCAACTCGCTCGGTGCACCTGTACGATACAATGAGGTAACCTGCCCTTCAAGGTCTGCCTGTGATAAAGGGAAAGTATCCTCCGTCTTGCTTGACCGAACCTCCTCTTCAAGCCAGTCCTCGCATGATGCCAACGACATAATGCACAGACACGCTGCTGCGACAATATATATTTTTCTTTTCATTGTTTCTTTAATTTAAATAATTGTTAGAATGATACGTTAAGACCAAAAGTGAAAGTCCTTGCTCTCGGATATGAGAAGAACGTTGCGTTCTGGCCAAACTTGCTACCCATTGTATCCGTCTGTGAAGTAGACTCAGGGTCATAACCTTTAAACTTGCTTGAAGTTATCAAGAACAGGTTGTTTGCACTTGCATAGAGACGCAATCCTGAGAGACCAATACGTTTGATGACATTTGAATCGAATGTATAACCAATCTGTAACATGTTGCAACGCAAGTAAGAACCGTCTACAATCCAGCTTGAATCGACTGTGGTGTCTTGTCCGGCATGTTTCATATTGTTATTGTCTGAATTGGAAAGATAAATCATCTGTTCCATTGTGCTCGGGTTTGTTCCATCATAAGCATCGTAGTAGATGGCGCTAAGACCATTTGTGATACCAAAACGGTCGTATGTAGAATGGAAGAACTGCTGCATAGTCTGAACACCAAAGACAAACTGAAGATCGAGAGTCAGGTCAAAGTTTTTATAGTTGAATGTATTGACCCAGCTTCCCGTCCAGTCAGGAAGACCTTTACCCAAGATTTCTTTTGTCTCCGAACGTTTTGCGCGTCCTATCTGTGTTTTCTTGCAAAGGCCAGCTTCAAAATCTTCAACTGTGTAAACGCCAAGACGTTTGTAGCCGTAGAACGAACCCATGCTTTCACCGACACGGAGTATTCCTTCATAACCGCCAACCCAGTTCATCAATCCTATATCTGCATTGTTTTCACCAAGACTCAAAATTTCGTTCTTGTTGTAGTTCATGTTAATGGTTGATATCCACGAGAAATCTTTATTACGGAACGGGACAGCAGTTACCATGATGTCAAGACCCTGATTCTTCACCGATCCGATGTTCTTGAACACAGATGTGAAACCGGTTGAATAAGGGACTGGACTGTCAAGCAAGAGGTCGGTAGTCTTCTTGTAGTAATAAGAAACGTCGAAGTTCAAGCGGTCGTTAAACAAACCGAGGTTCACACCTACATCAAACTGGCCGGTCTTTTCCCATTTAAGATCTTTATTTCCAAATGTTCCAAGATAAGAGAACGGAGCATAAGTATTGTTCTGCAACAATGTTCCAGAAGAGACACGTGCCCATGACTGATATGGAGAGATTTCTGAGTTACCTGTCAGGCCGTAACTTGTGTGAACCTTCAAGGTGCTGATGACATCCTGATTCTTCATGAAGTCTTCCTGAGATATAACCCATGCAAGACCGGCAGAGGGGAAGAAGGCATACTTGTTGTTCTTTCCAAACTTAGAGGAACCGTCGACACGACCTGTAACGGTAGCGGAATAGCGATCCTTCAATGTATAAGCTAAACGAAGGAAGTAGGAGTTCATACGCCAGCGGTTCCAGCTCGACTCGGGAGCACTAGGCTTTGTTCCTGCTGCCATGTTGTAAGTCTTGAAAAAATCGTCAGGGAAACCCTGAGTGTACATGTAATTGTAATCGTAGGTACGCTCCTGCCATGACAGACCGGCCATAGCATTGATGCGATGTATATCGAACACCTTATTATAAGTAAGATAGGTTTCTTCCTGCCAGTAAAGCACATCTGTGTTTGCTATAGATGCACGTCCTTGCTCGTTCTGTGAGAGATTGTTAAGGTCGCTAGAACTATAATAAGTGTTACGTCCGTGCTGATAATCAACACCAAACTGTGTCTTCAAATCCAAACCATCCATAAGATGGAAGGTGAATGCAGCATTTCCGAACACCTGAGTACGATAGTTTCCGTAATCCTGGCCATTGAGAATCATAACAGGATTTGACATTCCCTCAAAACCGAAGTTCTGAGTAAGAGCCATGCTCTGCGATGTCGTATATTTGCCGTTTTTATCCTTGACGGGCAGCCACGGCAACATCTCAATCATGGTACGGCGAGCATCCTGACCGCCGCCATCTTCAGGTGTGTAATGGGTCCAGGTGTGGTTTACTGTCAAGTTGACCGCAGTAGAAAGCCATTCTGTAGGATTGGCATCGTATGTCATCTTAGCATTAAGACGCTTGCTGAAAGTGTTCAGCATGATACCCTGCTGGTCGGTATAGTTGAGATAAGCACCCATCGACGACTTCTTGCCAGCCTGCTGAATGCTAATCTGATGGTTGTGAGAGAATGCTGTGCGTGTAGCTTCGTCCTGCCAGTCAGTATCATAAAGCGGATTACCGTCTTTGTCGAACAAGCCAGGATCGTCAAACCAATAATTTTTATTAAGATTCCAGTTAGTACCCTGATATGTGTTTTCGTTCTTCAGACCGACCATGAAAGCATCAACCCATTCCTGTGCATTTAGCACGTCCATCTTACGGGCCATGGTGCTTACAGACACCGAACCGTCGTAGCTTATGCGTGTGCCTTCGCCGTCTTTAAGACCGCGCTTTGTGGTAACGAGGATGACACCGTTGGCACCACGTGCACCGTAAATAGCAGCAGCCGAAGCATCCTTCAACACCTCCATCGATTCTATGTCGTTAGGGTTAATAAGGCCGAAGTTCTCCATAACGACCCCATCGACGACATACAGCGGGTCGCTCGACGAGTTGATAGTAGCGATACCACGGATAATCACCTTATTATTATAAGCACCGGGCTGGCTGGAGTTAGAGAAGACGTTCACGCCAGAGACCTTACCGCGCAGGTTGTCCACAGCCGAAAAGTTCTGGTTCTTCTTCATGTCATCGCCCTTGGCCACGCCGATAGAGCCGGTAACATCCGATTTACGCATCGTACCGTAACCTACGACAACAACTTCGTCAAGTGTTTCGTTATCAGGAACAAGCTTGATATCCAAGGTATTACCCTTAACAGAGTTTACCGGAACCTCTTGAACCTTATAACCAAGGTACGTGAAAGTGATGACTGCGCTTTCCGGAGCAGAGATGGTGTAACGACCATCTATGTCAGTAATAGCTGCATTGGTAGTGTTTTTCTCCTTTACAGTTGCACTGATAACGGGTTCGCCGTTCTCGTCAACGACCGTACCGGAGATTTTTTTCACTGT
>CALBJK010000292.1 GCA_937892695.1 uncultured Prevotella sp. | reverse complement strand
GAGTTCAATGCTAGTGGGGTGAAACTGCCGTTCGGGGCGTTCCCTGAGTTGCGTGACCACCGCTACGAAGGATGGTACGTAGGAGGCGGACTGACCTACGGATATTCTTGGATTCTGGGCAAGCATTGGAATCTCGAAGCAGCTGTCGGCGTCGGCTATGTCCGTGCCGAATACGACAAGTTTGAGTGTAAGGAATGCGGAAAGAAAATCAAGGACGGTGTAAAAAACTACGTCGGACCGACAAAGGCCGCAGTCAACCTGGTTTACGTATTCTAAAAACAACGAAGCTATGAACACAAAGTACACATATTATAGTAAAATAGCCCGACCGCTTCTCGCTCTCTCCATCGTCGTATCATCAGTAGGTATGGCAGAGGCGGCTACCGAGACTTGCCGTGACAGCGCGAAGGTAAAGATAGAAACCCTTGCTGCCCGACGGGCCGGAAAGAATATTGTAGTAACCATGCGGCTTGGCATGGACAGTCTGAAGCTGAAGTCGGACATGCTCATCGCCTATACCCCGTTTGTCTCTGACGGGACAAATACGGCACGAATGCGCCCGGTACTGATAACTGGCCGCAACGAGCACTACCGCTATCTGCGTGAAGGCAACAAGAGCTATCCCGATGCCGAAGAGGTATGGCGACGCAAAGGGAGCAAGGGCGAAGGCCTGAAGTACGAATATTCTTACGTAATGCCTTTTGAAGAGTGGATGGATGGAGCAAGGCTATATGTTGACGAAGACCTTTGCGGATGCGGCGACGAACTGGCTGACAATACCTTAGTAGGCTTGCCTCTCGATTTTGACCCGACGAAGAATCTTCTCACCGCTTTTGTCACACCACAAGTGGAAGCTCAAAAAGTGCGCGAAGAGAAGGGTAGTGCGTTCATCGACTTTCCTGTTGACAAGATAGTTCTATATCCTGACTATCGCAAGAACCCTCGCGAACTGGCAAAGATTATAGAGACTATTGAAAAGGTGAAGAAAGACAAGAACCTCACCATCACCCACATCGACATTCACGGTTACGCTTCGCCCGAATCACCATACGACCACAACGCATGGCTGGCCGAGAACCGTGCCAAGACTCTTAAGAACTATGTGCGCAACCTTATGAGCATGGACAACAGTCTCTTTTCCGTAAGTTCTACACCTGAAGACTGGGCTGGGTTGAAGAAATATGTCAGCGAAAGCAACATTTCAAACAAGGAAGCTATTCTTGACATTGTGAACTCTGACATGAAGCCCGACCCCAAGGAATGGAAGATAAAGAAGACCTATCCTACGGAATACCGTTTCATGCTTTCAACGTGGTATCCGGCTCTGCGTCACTCTGATTATGTAATTACTTACACTGTGCGTCCGTTCACAGTAGAAGAGGCCAAAGAGATATTGAAGACCAAACCTAAACAGCTCTCGCTCAACGAGATGTTCATGGTTGCACAGACTTACAAACCGGGCAGTGCAGAGTATAACAATGTGTTTGCCACGGCAGCGCGTATGTTTCCAGAAGACGAAACGGCTTGTCTGAACGCTGCCAACATAGCACTGAACAACCGAGACTTCACCACAGCCGAACATTTCTTGAAAAAAGCAGGATCTTCGCCACAGGCCGACTTGGCACGGGGCACGCTCGCTCTGCTCAAACACGATTATACTACGGCTGAACAACTGCTGCAGAAGGCTGCTGATGCCGGAATACCTGAAGCTTCAAACAATCTGAAAATACTGGAACAGATGAAAGCAATGGGAGAATAATAGCTAATATTACTTTCGAATTGTAACATTGAAGATGTCTTTCGACACCTTCCAGGGAGATTACAGCTTCTCTCGAACATAGAGTGAGGGGGGGGAAACAGATACAACACAAATTTTTATTATACAACACAATTTTTATTATCATTAAAATTCATTATTATGAACAATACTCCGTTAAATTTTTCGTAGTGGCATTTCAGCACACATAAAATCAGAA
>CALBJK010000291.1 GCA_937892695.1 uncultured Prevotella sp. | reverse complement strand
GTCTTCTCGTCGCTGTTGGCATCGAGTACGGTGAACAGACTGAACGAACTTTCGTCGTCGAATCCCTGGAAGTAGGGCGGAACAATAGCCAAACCTATGGCCTGCGTTCCGCTCTTGACTTCTTCGCTTCGTTTCTCGCCGTTTACGGCTGTCACACCGTAGCTGTAGGCCGTGAGCTGTTCGTCGGTGGGCAGTTCGCCCTCAAAAGATGTAGCGGTAAGCCCCTCGGCCACCTTCTTTTTATCAGGATAGCGCACAACGTCGTATTTCAGTTCGCCCATATATCCGCTGTGTACACCTTCTGTAGGAGCTGTCCACGAAACAGTGGCCTTGCCGGTGGTTTTGTCGAGGTCGAACTTGACATCGGCCACAGGCTTAGGTGTATCATAGCCTACATATGCATTGAGCGAGGCCTTAGGCCCGTCGCCGGCAGCGTTGCTCAGCACTACTACAAATTTGTGGCTGCCTTCGGTAACATCGAGGGGGCAGTCGGTTTTGGCTCCGGCGGCTGCAGCGCCTTCTTTTACCTTTTCGCCGTCAACAGAGACAGTGTAGCTAACGTCTCCAGTCAGGTTCTGACCGCCGTAAGTCTTCGCCGGAACGTCGAAGCTCAGCGTTCCTGAAAGCGCACCATCCGGGAACGATGCCGTCAGATTCTCTGCCTTAGCCGGTGCTGCGTCGGCTGCAGCCGGCTTGGGCACTACAACACCGTATATCTGCTCTGATGCCGGGAAGTCGGCAACTTTCGAAGCCGCTCCTGTGGCCAGGTCTACAGTGTATAGGGCCGAATTGCCGTCGATGTCGATAGCCGCCCAGTAGAAGGTATTGGTTGCCGGGTCAATCTCACCCGACTGTCCGTAATAACTTCCTTGGTCATTGGCGATAGTCAGTCCGGTCGGGCCTATCTTTGTTTCGGCAGCCGTGGTCTTGTCGATGGAGTAAAGGTTGCCGTCGGACGAAACACCGTAAAGCACGCCTTCCTTCGACATACCCAGAGCGACATACGTCTGGCTCAAGCTGCCGATAGTGGTGCGCGTCATGTCGTCGTAGTCTATCACGCCCAGCTCAGTACTGCTAAGGTCAGACGTGAAGAACTCTCCGTAGACAGTGCCCGAAGCGTCCTGGGCCGTTTCGGTGGCTGCCAGGTCAAGCTTGTCGCTGATGTCCTGCATCGAGCCGACCATTTCGCCCGTCTCTGTGTCGTAAACCGTGTGGTAGAGGAGAACCATTCCCCACGACGCATAGTCGGTATTCAGCTCCACAGCATGGTACATTCCGTCAATCAGGGCAGCACCGCCGTTCGCAATCATGCTGCTGTTCTCGAACAGCATGTTGACCGACAGCGGACTCTGTGCCGTAAACGAATAAAGTCCGTAAGGGGCGTTATCCTGCGACCATCCTTCCTGATAGGCCACATTGCCCCACAGCTCACGTCCTGTACCCTCGGCACGCTTCATGGGTGCCTTGCCCAGTGTGGCTCTACGTCCAGGAGCTGCCATGAGAGCCGTCTTGAACGGAGACCTCGCTGCTTTCTTGCTCATAATACGAGACAGCAACGGATACTGTTTCTTTACATCTACTTTTTTCTTGCCGCTCTTCTTATCTACAATCCTTCTCAGAAGTAAGGGCGGTCTGCTGTCAGAACTCTTCTGTGCCGCTGACGGCACTGTCGGCACCAGCGTGCCGAGAACCATCAGTCCTGATAGCAGATAAGCGTAGTTTCTTTTCATACCTGTATGATTTCAGTTTGTTAATGATTAATGAATGTTTCCATCTTGTCTTGAACCGGCAACCAGAGCGTTTCAGCAAGCCCTAAGGCGTGAAGAACAATATTTTTATAATCCGTTGGCTTTCTACCGATTATAATACCATTTCTAAATATTGAGGTACAGAGGGTTGTGTTCGCAAATAGAACAATCTGAAAGTTGTGGCTAAAATGTCCGGTGTTGGTTTCTTGCAGCATGATTACATTCATTTTTTGTTGTCCGCCGTCTTTACTTTAACGGTGGCGGATAATCCGGTTTGCACTTGCCGACTGTGGAACAGCATTGATTGTATTTTAGGAAAGGCGTATTCTGGCTGAAAACAGACAACTGAAGCCTGTACATTCTACAATTCTAATCGGCCTTTTTCTTTTAGTTCTCTTTATTTATCCTCCTTTTTTTTATGATTTACAATATGTTTATCTGTACGTTTTTTTGTTTCTGTATGTTAATCGACGGCAAATATAATCATAAAGAAATTATCTACAAAGAAAAATTGCCATAATTTTATATTTATGCGTAAAATAATTTATTTTGGTCATAATCTCTGCACACTGGAGTGTATATTGTGCATAATTTTGTACGGATATGCACCAAAGCTAATCTAATATTACGCATTTTTTATCAGATGCTTATTTTTTTATTATTACTTCTGTCCATCATTTATCTTTTGTGTAAATTTGCAATGCATTCCTTCATGGATTGCGCTAAAAACAATTTTTATGCACGAATATTCAAGGGACGAGGCTGTATTGCAGATGAACAAATGGGGCGGAGCGGGCCTGGCGTTTGTCTTTGTCACCGACTATGAGGGCGGGCGTTTCATGCTTTCGCCTGTCGAAGCTGTCAACCCCGCCGAATGGCTATACTCCTTCCGGGGACGGGGCAATCATAGCGGTTCTACAAAGATAGGACGAAAGGTAGAATGGAGTCCGCTGTTTCCGTCGTTCGAAGCCTATGAACGGTCGTTCATGAAGGTGAGAAATGCCATCATGGCGGGTGACAGCTATCTGTGCAATCTGACGTGCCGCGTTCCGTTACAGACCGATTTGAGCATGAAGGAAATTTTCCTGTCATCGGCCGCCCCTTACCGGCTGTGGATGAAAGACAGGCTGGTGTGCTTTTCGCCGGAAACATTCGTGCGAATCAGCGGTGACGGAGAGATAAGTTCGTTTCCGATGAAAGGCACTATCGACGCTTCGCTGCCTGCGGCCAGGGAGCGGCTCATGGCCGACCCGAAAGAGGCGGCCGAACATGCCACCATTGTCGACCTGATACGAAACGACCTCAGTATCGTCGCCACACATGTGAGAGTGGCACGATACCGTTACGTCGACGTACTACAAACCAACCGTGGCCGATTGCTCCAGACCAGTTCTAAGATTACCGGACAGCTGCCCGAGGGATGGCGTGCGAGGTTGGGCGACATACTGTTCTCCCAGCTTCCGGCCGGTTCCATTACGGGTGCCCCCAAACGCCGCACCGTGGAGATTATAGCCGATGCCGAAACCTACGACCGGGGATTCTATACCGGTGTGATGGGACTGTTCGACGGCGTGTCGCTCGACAGTGCGGTGATGATAAGATTTATAGACAAGGAAGAAGGACGACTCTTTTTCAAGGCCGGCGGAGGCATAACCTCTCGAAGTTCGTGCCGAAGCGAATATGAAGAAATGAAAGCAAAAGTATATGTGCAACTTTGTTGAAACAATGAGAGTGGACGGCGGAAAAATAGCTC
>CALBJK010000290.1 GCA_937892695.1 uncultured Prevotella sp. | reverse complement strand
TCAAATGCTCTTGATCGCAGATTTTTTGCGGAAGTTATTTTTTGAACATTACATAATTGTACATTTTTTTTATTTTTATTCGTAATTATAGTTAGGATTGTTCTTTTTGTTCTTCCTGTAACTTGTCAGATTGGAGTTAATAATGAACATTTTGTCATTGTGGTCTGCAAAAAAAACTTTACAATTCCTTTGAGTTTACTTTTCTTTATGCTACCTTTGCACAGTCAACCGTGTTTTGTGCATATCTGTTATTGCCTTTTGTCACGGTCTTTTTTCTTCATAACGAATAGTTTTGAAAATCTATGAGTCGAAAAATCAATTTTGAAGAGATGGCCTTGCGCCTTCAGAACCAGCCGTCCCGAATCCGTGTGGCCGTGGCCGCCCCGTCCGACTCCCACACCGAAGAAGTCGTAATGCGCAGTCTGGCCGAACAGATAGCTGACTTTGTTCTTGTCATCACACCCCGTGGCCGCGAATTGGCCGACCGCATTGCCTCCGCATTCGGGCCGCGCATCGAGGTGCGAACCGCCACTGACGACCGCGAAGCCGCCGAAGAGTCAGTAGCAGTTGTCCGCAGCGGCTATGCCGACGTTCTTATGAAGGGGTCGCTCAACACCGACGTGCTGCTCCGTGCCGTGCTCGACAAGGAGCGCGGACTGCTCGTTCCCGGTGCAGTGCTCAGCCATGTGGCCGCCGCCCAGATACCGTCCTATTCGAAGATGCTGCTCTTCTCTGACGCAGCTGTCATTCCCCGTCCCACGGTAGAGCAGTTTGATGCCATAGTGCGTTATTGCGTAAATCTGTTCCGTATCCTTGGCGACGGCACGCCCCATGTGGCTCTTACCCACTGCACCGAGAAGACCAGCGACAAGTTCCCCCACACTCTGAGCTACGCCGAACTGCGCCGCCGCGCCTTGGAGGGATGCTATGGCGACGCTGTTGTCGACGGACCGATGGATGTCAAGACCGCATGTGATGCCGAGAGCGGCGACATAAAGGGCATAACATCCCCTGTGGCCGGCAATGCCGACATACTCATCTTCCCCAATATAGAGGCCGGCAACACCTTCTACAAGACTATCACCCTCTTCGCCGGAGCCACCACCGCCGGTATGCTCTGCGGCACTACCGCCCCCGTAGTAGTGGCTTCGCGTGCCGATTCGGCCGAGTCCAAGTTCCGCAGTCTGGTCATGGCTTGTGCCGTAGCCAGTGCCGTTAAGGATAATGCCTCAGAACCGGGACAGACTTTGTAAGTGTCTGCATCCAGTATCGGCTCCATTCCTGCCAATAACAAGCATCATTAAAAAATCATGCCTAAAAGAATATTAGTCATCAACCCCGGATCCACGTCCACCAAGACTGCCGTCTACGAGGACGACAAAGCCGTTTATATGTCGGGAGGCCATCATCTTGCCTCCGATACGCTCCGCTTTGCCCGGACTATCGACCAGTATGCCTACCGTCGCGACCTCATCCTGAAGAATCTGGAAGATGCCGGCATTGCACTCGACTTCGATGCCGTCATAGGCCGGGGCGGACTGCTCAAGCCCCTCCAGGGCGGTGTCTATGCCGTCAACGAGAAGATGAAGGAAGACCTGCGCAACGCCGTTCTCGAACACGTCTGCAACCTCGGTGCTCTCATTGCCGACGACATAGCGTCGCGCTGCGGCTGTCCGGCCTACATTGCCGACCCTGTTGTCGTCGACGAGATGATGCCCGAAGCCAGGCTCACCGGTCTGCCCGGCATACAGCGCCACTCCATATTCCATGCCCTCAACGCCAAGGCCGTGTCGCGCAAGTACGCCGCTTCGCTTGGCCGTAAGTACGAGGACATGAATCTGGTCGTGGCCCATCTTGGCGGCGGCATATCCATAGGAGCACATCGCAAGGGGCGCGTCATCGACGTGAACAACGCCCTCAACGGCGAAGGACCCTTCTCGCCGGAGCGTGCCGGAACACTTCCGGCGTTCCAGTTTGCCGAACTGTGTATGAGCGGCAAGTACGACCTGCGACAGATCAAGACCATGCTCAGCGGCCAGGGCGGACTGATGGCCCATCTGGGCACCAACGACATGATAACCGTCTCGCGCCGCGCCGCCGACGGCGAAGAGCCTTTCCGCTCGGTCCTGGACGCAATGTTATATACCGTGGCCAAGCAGATCGGAGCCATGTTTGTGGCTCTCGACGGTCAGGCCGATGCCATCATTCTCACCGGCGGCATTGCCTACAGCGACTACTGCATGGACGTGTTGCGCCGCCGCGTGGGCTATCTTGCTCCGGTAGTGGTTATGCCGGGCGAGGGCGAGATGGAGTCGCTGGCCTACAACGCTCTCGGTGCGCTCAACGGCGAGCTGCCTGTGCGCGAGTATGCGTAGGTCTGCGGCGGCTATTTCCCATTGCTTACGATTTGTAAGCAGTTTTCCTCTTTCCGACCGTCAAACGTGGTGATTTCCTGAAACTGGGCTTTTCAACTTCTGATATGCCGCATATTAGAGTCTTAAAAACCCAGCTTCAGAATGCAAATACCGTGCTTCTTGAAGGTCGTTGTTTGCCAACGGGTTACAAAGTCAGTTGAAATCAGTCGAATTGCAGTTACGATTTGAAAGCAGATAGCAGGGGAAAGACAAATTTATTGATAACAGTTCCACCCGTTAGGCGCGCCAATGTTGTTTGTTATACGTGCCAGAGTGGTGTCTCCTAAACGGAATGCCGTCTACAAGATGTCATCCTTTGACACACGGCAGGATGCGTTCAGCCATATCCCCCCTCGGCATATTGCTTCTCGCCATACACATGTCTTTCCTAAAACCACAGATTCGTCAGACATCCGAGTCACCTGTACACCCTGCTAAAAGTATAAACTGTCCTCCCCAAAAGTATAAACCGTCCGTAATATTTCCATATTTGGGAACAATTTGATAACTTTGCACGGCTTATTTATTTCTTTTTAATACGGTCATTTTTCGCAATATGGTTCTTAACTACATTTGGATAGCATTTTTCCTCATCGCTTTCGTCATAGGAGTGGTGCGGCTCGTTTTCATGGGCGACACCGAGGTTTTCCCGGCTATGATGTCGTCGACATTCGAAACGTCGAAGACAGCGTTTGAGATTTCGCTCGGTCTGACCGGAGTGCTGTCGTTGTGGCTCGGAATAATGAAGATAGGCGAAAAGGGTGGGGTGGTCGACGCTCTGGCGCGTCTGCTCTCGCCAGTGTTCGTGCGTCTGTTTCCCGACATCCCCAAAGGACATCCCGTGACCGGCAGCATCTTTATGAACATTGCAGCCAATATGCTAGGTCTGGACAATGCCGCCACACCCCTTGGTCTGAAGGCCATGGAACAGCTCCAGACCCTCAACTCCAAGAAAGACACCGCCACCAACCCGATGATAATGTTCCTCGTGCTCAACACCTCGGGACTCACCATCATCCCCGTTTCCATCATGGTTTACCGGGCGCAGCTCGGCGCGGCACAGCCCACCGACGTGTTCATCCCCATACTGCTCGCCACGTTCTTCTCTACGCTGACGGGCATCATAGTGACATCGCTCTTCCAGCGCATCAATCTCGTCAACCGCACCATGCTCATCACTCTCGGCGGCATGTGCGCCGTGGTGGCTGCCATCATCTGGGGCTTCGGCCAGATGAGCAAGAACCAGATGGACGTAGCCAGCACCAGCATCGCCAACATCCTGCTGATGACCATCATCGTGGTGTTCATCATCGCCGGAATGCGCCGCAGGGTCAATGTCTACGACGCTTTCATCGAGGGCGCAAAGGAAGGCTTCACCACCGCCGTCCGCATCATACCTTATCTCATAGCCGTACTGGTAGGCATCGGAGTGTTCCGTGCTTCTGGTGCGATGGACATGCTTGTCGACGGCGTGAAGTGGTTTGTGGCGGCTTGTGGCGGCGACACAGGCTTTGTCGGAGCGTTGCCCACGGCTCTTATGAAGCCCCTTTCGGGTAGCGGAGCACGCGGCATGATGGTCGATGCCATGACCACCTACGGAGCCGACTCGTTTGTAGGCCGCCTGAGCTGTATCTTCCAAGGCTCGACCGACACGACGTTCTACATACTCGCTGTCTATTTCGGCAGCGTCGGCATACGCTACACCCGTCATGCCGTAGCCTGCGGATTGCTCGCCGACCTTGCCGGCATCATCGCCGCGATATGTATGTGCTACTTCTTCTTCTGAAGTCAACAGCAGCATGTAGCCTACGGTCTGGACTTCTCAGGCTTTGACCGTGAGGTAAGGCGCAGCCCTAATGCAAACAAAAGAAAGACAAAGAAAAATTATAATGGCAAATCTGAAATCTCTCGCCAAGGATACGGCGATTTACGGAATGAGCAGCATCGTTGGGCGATTCCTCAACTATCTGCTCGTGCCTCTCTATACGGCCAAACTCTCGGCCGCAAGCGGAGGCTACGGAGTAATAACCAACATGTACGCTTACACCGCGCTACTGCTGGTCATACTGACATACGGTATGGAGACAACCTTCTTCCGCTATGCCAACAAACAAGACGAAGACCCGCAGCGGGTCTATTCTACCATATTGCTGTCGGTAGGCTTCACCTCGCTGATGTTTGTGCTTCTGGTGCTGGCTTTCCTATCGCCGGTGTCGTCGTTCATGGGCTACGCCGACCATCCTTCCTACGTATGGGTGATGGCGGCCACAGTGGCTATAGACGCGTTCCAGTGCATCCCCTTCGCCTATCTGCGCTACAAGAAGCGTCCGATGAAGTTTGCCGCGCTCAAGCTGCTGTTCATCATGATGAACATAGTGCTCAACCTCATGTTCTTCCTCGTGCTTCCGGCTCTCTATGCAGCCCATCCCGACACCGTAGGACCTATTTACGACCCTACCGTAGGCGCAGGTTATGCGTTCTATATCAACCTGTTCTGCACAGGTTCTATAACGTTCTGCTTCTGGAAAGAGCTGACAGCCGTCAAGCCGGTGTTCGACCGTAAGCTCATGAAGAGGATGCTTTCGTACAGCTGGCCCATCCTCGTGCTCGGCATAGCCGGCATTCTCAACCAGACAGCCGACAAGATACTCTTCCCCTACATCTACAAGAACGCCGACGCACACACCCAACTCGGCATCTACGGAGCGGCCTCGAAGATAGCCATGATAATGGCCATGATCACCCAGGCTTTCCGTTACGCCTATGAGCCTTTCGTCTTCGGCAAGGCTCAGGACCGTAACAACCGCGACACTTACGCCAAGGCCATGAAGTATTTCATCATCTTCACGCTCTTCGCCTTCCTCGCCGTTATCGGCTATATGGACATACTGAAACACATCATCGGCCGTGACTACTGGGCCGGACTGAAGGTTGTGCCTATCGTGATGGCTGCCGAGATAATGATGGGCGTGTACTTCAACCTGTCGTTCTGGTACAAGCTCATCGACCGTACTATCTGGGGTGCCTACTTCTCGGGCGTGGGTTGCGCCGTGCTGATAGCCGTCAACGTCATCTTCGTGCCCCGGTACGGCTACATGGCTTGTGCCTGGGCCGGCTTCTCCGGCTATGCTACGGCCATGTTGTTGTCTTACTTTGTCGGTCAGAAGAAGTACCCCATCAACTATCCTTTAAAGGAAATAGGGCTGTACGTAGGTCTCGCCGTGGTGCTGTTCGCCGTGATGACCGCAGCCAACAGTGCGCTGTCTCTCTGGCTCGCCCTTGCCGTCAATACAGCGGCTCTGGCTGTCTTTGCTGTTGTTTTGGTAAAGCGCGACTTTCCGCTCAGCAGCCTGCCCGTTATAGGACGCAGGTTCAGGAAATAAGGTCAGTGCCTTCAGAGAAACAAGAACAACATTATCAAACGAAATATGAAAACAAAAGCATTATTGATTTCTGCCTTTATAGCGTCGGCTCCGATGGCACACGCCGATGAAGGCATGTGGACGCTCTACGACCTTCCCCAGGCTGTCTACGAACAGATGAAGGGGTTCGGTTTTGAACTGCCCTATCAGGGATTGTACAGCGGCAACGCCGCCATCATGAAGTCGGTGGTCAACTTCTCCGGATATTGCTCCGGAGTGGTGGTATCGCCCGACGGACTGGTCTTCACCAACCACCACTGCGGCTTCGAAGCCATACGCAGCCATTCGACAGTAGACCACGACTACATGCTCAACGGCTTCTACGCCAAGACCTACGCCGACGAACTGCCCAACGAAAACATGTTTGTCAGCTTTATGGTAGAGCAGAAAGACATCACCGACGAGCTGGTGGCAAAGGGGCTGAACAACCGCACTCCCGAGCAGCAACAAGCTTTCCTCGACTCTATCGAAAACGTCATGTCAAAGCAGATAAGCGAGAAAGACTCTACGCTCCGGCTCGAAATAAAGCCTTTCTACGAAGGCAACAAGTACTACGCCACCACTTACCGCGACTTCACCGACCTGCGTCTGGTGTTCACCATACCCAAGTCGATGGGTAAGTTCGGCGGCGAGACCGACAACTGGATGTGGCCGCGCCAGACTTGCGACTTCTCTGTGTTCCGTATCTATGCCGACCCCAAGACCAACGGTCCGGCGGCCTACTCTAAGGACAACGTACCCTATCATCCCGAACACTGGGCACGCGTGTCGCTCGACGGCTACAAGGAAGGCGACTTCGCCATGACTATCGGCTATCCGGGCTCTACCGAACGCTATCTGTCGTCGTACGGAATCAAGCAGATGCGCGATGCAGAGAACGCTCCACGTGCCCAGGTGCGCGGTGTGAAACAAGAGGTGATGCTGCGCCACATGCGTGCCAGCGAGGCCGTGCGCATCAAGTACGACTCCAAGTATGCCCAGAGTTCCAACTACTGGAAGAACTCTATCGGCATGAACAAGTGCATCGACTCGGTCGGAATAATCTCTATGAAGAAGGACTTTGAGAAGCGTATCAGCGACTGGCAGGACAAGACCGGATACCTTAAGGGCAAGCTCGACTTTGACAAACTCGCCGCCCTCTACGCCAAGATGTTCAACCTCCAGCGCGATTTCATGTACTGGCGCGAGACATTCATGCGCACCAACGAGCTTACAACCCGCGCCATGCGTGCCGCTTCGAAAGACGCTCCCAAGGAACTTTCGTTCAAGAACAACAACGAAGAGTGGGACGCAGCTCTTGACAAGGAAGTCATGGCCGTGCTGCTGAAGAACTATGCCGACCAGGTGAAGGATGCCCAAGCTTTGCCCGAGTTCTACAAGACGATACAGAACAAATACAGGGGCGACTACAAGAAATACGTCGACTATCTCTGGAGCAAGTCTGTTCTGATGAAGAACGACACCAAGATAAGCACCACAAGCAGCAAGTTCAAGAAAGACCCGGCTGTTCAGTACGGGCAACAGCTGCTGGCCATCATGCGTTCACTACGCAAGGAGATGGAACCTCTCTACGACAGCATCGACGTGCAGGAGAAGTATCTCTGCGATGCCAAAGTGCGCATGGAGCAGGATTTGCCCCACTATTCTGATGCCAATTTCACCATGCGTCTGAGCTACGGACAGGTGGGCGGATACGACCTTGGCGGCAAACCTTCGGGCTACTACACCACGGCCGAGAGCATCGTGGCAAAGATGAAACAGGCCGACAAGAACTTCGAGTACTTCGCCGAGCCTGTCATGCACGAACTGCTGTCGGCCAAGGACTTCGGCAAGTATCAGGACAAGACCACTGGCAAGATGCAGCTCTGCTTCCTTACCAACAACGACATAACGGGCGGCAACAGCGGTTCGCCGATGTTCGACGGCAAGGGACGGCTCATAGGTCTGGCCTTCGACGGCAACTGGGACTCGCTCTCCAGCGACATCTGGTTCGACTCCAAGCTGGCACGCTGCATCGGCGTAGACATACGCTACGTGCTGTTCATGATGGACAAGTGGGGTCACGCCGACCGTCTGATAAAGGAAATCGGAGCCGAGTAGGACTTGAAAAGTAAGAATTGTTACGGCAATTCATAAATGAAGGATGGGCTGTGTCTTAAAAGAAGTATGACGCAGCCCATCTTCAATAATAGAGGCAAATAATATGAAGTTAAGTAAGAAATTTCTTGTTTTGTTTTTGATATGTTGCGGTTGGGTCTTGATATCTGTTTCTACCGTGGCCGATGGCAAAACCAAAACGCGGCATTCCGGGCTGAGCCGTACTGCCCAGTCGCTTCAGCGTCGGGGCTATGTCAACGTCAAGACCGCCGACCCCTCGATATTCGTCAGTCTGATGTACTCCCGCCCCGACAATTTCACGGGCACCGTACTCTACGGCGACCTGCGCGAGGCCTATCTCCACCCAAAGGCTGCAGCAGCTCTGGCCAAGGCCCAGAAGCGGCTCAAACAGCTCCGTCCAGACCTAAGTCTGAAGGTGTATGATGCCGCCCGGCCCATGAGCATACAGCAGAAAATGTGGGACAAGGTGAAGAACACTCCCAAGTATTTCTATGTCAGCAATCCCGCTCACGGCGGCGGACTGCACAACTACGGCATGGCCGTCGACATAACGCTCTGCAACCAGAAGGGCGATACCCTCGACATGGGTACCAAGGTCGACTATATGGGCAGCGCGGCACATATCGACCGCGAGCGGCAGCTTGTCGCCCGGAGGCGCATCAGCAAGCAGGCGTTGCGCAACCGCCGTCTGCTGCGCGAGGTGATGCGCTACGCCGGATTCCGTCCGCTGCGCACAGAGTGGTGGCATTTCAACTATGTCTCCCGCGCCACGGCCCGGAAATATTATAAAGTTATAAAGTGAAGAAGCATGACGACTGAAGAATTCATCGCTGCCAACGCCGACGGCGACGTGAACCGTCTGGCCTTTCTCCGTGACCGTTATCCCGATGTCGACATGGCATACGCCCTCGACCAGATAGCCGGACGACAGACCGCCCGCCGCAAGCTGCCTTCATGGGCGGCTATGGACGGCATAGTCTATCCTCCGCATCTGTCTATGGAGCAGTGCTCGTCTGAACTTACCGCCCGCTACAAGGCAGCCGTGGCTCATGCCGCAGTGGCAGAAGTCGGAGCCAGACTGTCGGGTGACGACAGCCTTATGGTAGACCTCACGGGTGGATTCGGGGTCGATTTCTCGTTTGTTTCAAGAGGATTCAGCCGGGCTGTATATGTGGAACGCAATCCCCGTCTGTGCGACATCGCGCGTCACAACTTCGTTTTGCTAGGTATGGACAACGCCCGGGTCGTGTGCGGCGAAAGCCTTGCCTTACTGCGTTCTATGTCAGGAAAGGTGTCGCTCATATTCCTTGACCCCGCCCGACGCGACTCTTATGGCGGCAAGACCGTGGCCATCAGCGACTGTACTCCCGATGTTCTGGCTATGCGTGACGAACTGCTCGCACGGTCGTCGGTCGTCGTGTTGAAGCTCTCGCCGATGCTCGACTGGCACAAGGCTGTGGCCGACCTCGGTCAGTGTGTCTCGGCTGTGCATATCGTCTCGGCCGAAGGCGAATGCAAGGAGCTGCTTCTCGTCTTGCGGAGCGGAATGGGGACGGAGCGTCCTACGGTAGTGTGCGCCGACTGTACGGCCGGACGCAGATTCGTCATCCGGCCCGGACAGCAGGGCAAATCCTGTCCTATTGTCAGTCTCGACACCGAAGCACCGCTCTGGCTTCATATCCCCGATGCGTCGGTTATGAAGTCGGGCTGTTTCGGTGCGCTTGCTGCCGTATTCGGAGTAGAAGCCCTTTCCAGAAACAGCCATGTCTTCTTCTCGCATAGTCCGGTCGACGGTTTTCCTGGTCGAAGCTTCTGTGTGACAGCAGTAGCCACGCTCAATAAAAAAGATCTGCGCAAGGCTTTCGCCGGAATCGACCGGGCCAATGTCGCTGTGCGCAATTTCCCGATGTCTGCCGAGGCTCTCCGCTCACGTCTGAAGCTTCGCGACGGTGGCGATGTTTATGTCTTTGCTTCGTCCGACAATAACGGTCGCAAGCTGCTTTTCATTACCCGTAAGGATTGATACCTGTCCTTATAAAGTCTTGATTCTATTCTTGATAATGTCAGATTCCGTTTTCCCATTCGACTAAATAATCATAAATCTGCCTTGCTTCTTTTGTACATACGTCGGTTTTCTGTAATTTTGCATATTTAAAGTAGAACAGTAAAACTTCATAAATAAAGAATGTCATCAGTAGAGATAAAGAAAGTTGAGTCTCGGTATGATTTGAAGACCTTCATTGATTTCCATTACGATTTGTATGAAGGCAATGCCTACGACGTACCCAATCTGTACACAGACGAAGTCAACACGCTGCGCAAGGACAAAAATGCTGCGTTCGATTTCTGCGAGGCAGAGTATTTTCTTGCCTATAAGGACGGAAAACTGGCAGGCCGTGTTGCAGCCATCATCAACTATCATGCCAACGACCGCTGGCAGCGCAGGGCCGTTCGTTTCGGATGGATTGATTTTATCGACGACAGAGAAGTCTCGGCTGCTTTGCTCAAAGCCGTCGAGGACTACGGACGTTCGAAAGGAATGAATGAGATAGTCGGGCCTCTGGGCTTTACTGATATGGATCCCGAAGGAATGTTGACGGCCGGATTTGACCAACTCGGTACCATGGCAACTATCTACAACTACCCTTACTATCCAGAACATCTGGAACGGATGAAGGGCTACAAAGTCGATGATAAATATGTCGAGTACAAGCTTTACGTACCCGATACAGTGCCGGAAAAGTATGCGAAAATCTCTAAAATGATAGAGAAACGCTACAACCTTCACATAAAGAAGCTCACGAAGGAAGATATATTCGAAGGCGGATACGGTCGCAAAATATTCGAACTCATCAACACGACATACAAAGATCTTTACGGCTATTCGGAGCTTACCGACCGTCAGATAAGCCAGTACATCGACATGTACTTCCCCTTGGCCGACCTCAGTCTGATTACACTTATCGAAGACTGGAACGCCGACAAGAAGCTCGTAGGCGTAGGCATAACCATACCGTCGCTCGCCCATGCGCTCCAGAAATGCCATCGTGGGCGTATGCTGCCTTTCGGATGGTGGCATCTGCTGCGGGCCATAAAGTATCACAAGACCAATATCGTCGACCTGCTTCTGGTAGGTGTGTTGCCCGAATACCGTAAGAAGGGTGCTAATGCGCTGCTCTTCGCCGACCTCATACCACGCTATCAGGAGTACGGATTCGAGTGGGGCGAAACCCAAGTGGAGCTTGAACACAACGACAGCGTGCAGAGCCAGTGGGAGGTTCTCACCCCTGTGCTGCACAAACGCCGCAAGTGCTACAGCAAGCGTATTTGACAACCTGATGTCAGATAAGGATTTCCAGCTTGTATAATGGCGCAAAAGTCTGTGAGACCATTTCTTACAGGAAGGCTGTGCCGAGGGTCTGACAGACCAACCGTAACATATACAGGATAATCTTATAAGCAATGGAAGAAAACACGACAGTTCAATATACAGACGACAACATCCGGCATCTGTCGGACATGGAGCATGTGCGCACCCGTCCTGGCATGTATATAGGCCGTCTGGGCGACGGTTCGCTGCCCGAAGACGGCATCTATGTCCTGCTCAAGGAGGTTGTGGACAACTCTATCGACGAGTTTAAGATGAACGCCGGAAAGCGCATCGAAGTCGACGTAGAGGACAATCTGCGTGTCACCGTGCGCGACTATGGACGTGGCATTCCACAGGGAAAGCTCGTCGAGGCCGTCTCCGTGCTCAACACCGGAGGCAAGTACGACTCGAAGGCCTTCAAGAAGAGTGTCGGTCTGAACGGTGTAGGTGTGAAGGCGGTCAACGCCCTCAGTGCCCGCTTTGAGGTGAGGTCGTACCGCGATGGCAAAGTGCGCTCGCTCGTATTCGAGCGCGGCCAGCTCAAAAGCGACACCACCGAAGACACCGAAGACGAGACTGGTACGTTCATTTTCTTCGAACCCGACCCTACGCTCTTCGTCAACTATTCGTTCCACGACGAGTTTGTAGAGACGATGCTCCGCAACTATACCTACCTCAACGCCGGACTGACAATCATGTACAACGGCCGGCGCATCATCAGCCGCAACGGTCTGGAGGATCTGCTCAACGACACAATGACTACTGAGGGGCTGTATCCTATCATACATATCGTAGGCGAGGACATCGAGATAGCCTTCACCCACACCAACCAGTATGGCGAAGAGTACCACTCGTTTGTCAACGGCCAGCACACTACCCAAGGCGGAACCCACCAGACAGCCTTTAAGGAACACATCGCAAAAACCATAAAAGAGTTTTTCGGGAAGAACTACGAATACACCGACATACGTAACGGTCTGGTCGCAGCGATAGCCATCAACGTCGAAGAACCGATGTTCGAGAGCCAGACAAAGATAAAGCTCGGCTCGCTGCAAATGTCTCCCGGAGGCGAAAGCATCAACAAGTATGTAGGCGACTTCATCAAGCGCGAGGTCGACAACTACCTGCACATACACTCTGATGTGGCCGAAGTTATGCAGCAAAAGATACAGGAGAGCGAGAAGGAACGCAAGGCCATGTCGGGCATTACCAAGCTCGCCCGTGAACGGGCGAAGAAGGCCAATCTGCACAACCGCAAGCTCCGCGACTGCCGTATCCACTATTCCGACACCAAGAACGACCGCAAGGAAGACAGCGCGATATTTATAACCGAGGGCGACTCGGCCAGCGGTTCCATCACAAAGAGCCGTGACGTGAACACACAAGCCGTGTTCTCGCTGCGCGGAAAACCGCTCAACTCGTTCGGACTGACCAAGAAAGTAGTGTACGAAAACGAGGAATTCAACCTTCTCCAGGCCGCTCTCGACATAGAAGACGGACTCGACACCCTGCGCTACAACAAGGTAATCGTTGCCACCGATGCCGATGTGGACGGCATGCACATACGTCTGCTCATCATAACGTTCTTCCTTCAGTTCTTCCCGGAGCTGATAAAGAAAGGCCACGTCTATGTGCTCCAGACTCCGCTCTTCCGCGTACGCAACCGCCGGACCAAGATACGCGACAAGAAAGTAGTAGCCGATGCCGATGCCCATCGCGCCAAGAACGAGCGCAAGAGCGACTTTATAACGCGCTACTGCTATAGCGACGAGGAACGTATCAAGGCCATACACGACCTCGGACCCGATCCCGAAATCACCCGGTTCAAGGGTCTCGGAGAAATATCGCCCGACGAGTTTGTCCATTTCATCGGTCCGGACATGCGTCTCGAACAGGTCACTCTGCACAAGAACGACCAGGTGAAGAAGCTCCTCGAATACTATATGGGCAAGAACACCATGGAGCGTCAGAACTTTATCATCGACAATCTCGTCGTGGTAGAAGACCTGCCCGAGGAGGATACGGAACTAAACGAAGAATGACATCAATTTACGCCGGCCGCGTCGTATGGCTGCCGACATACGGATATAACCCAACGACAATGAAGAAAACAACAGTAATAATAGCTCTGCTTTTGGCTGTGCTGCCCGATTTATGTACCGCCCAAGTACGTATAGACCTAGGCAAGAACAGCCCGATGCGTAAGCTACAGATAGCCGAAATGGCGATTTCCAACCTTTATGTCGACTCGGTCGACGAACAGAAACTCGTCGAGGATGGCATACGAGGAATGCTCGAAAAACTCGACCCCCACTCGTCCTACACCACCGCCAAGGAGACCAAGGCCATGAACGAACCGCTCCAAGGGTCGTTTGAGGGCATAGGCGTGCAGTTCAACATGGACCGCGACACCCTGCTCGTCATCCAGCCAGTCACCGGCGGCCCGTCAGAGAAGGTGGGCATACTGGCCGGCGACCGCATAGTAAGCGTCGACGACACCACGATAGCCGGGGTGAAGATGTCGCGAGAGGAGATAATGCGCCGTCTGCGCGGCAAGAAAGGTACCAAGGTTAATCTCAGTATCGTGCGCCGGGGCATAAAGGACCGACTCTCATTCACCGTCACACGCGACAAGATACCCGTCACCACAATCGACGCTTCGTACATGATACGTCCCTCGATAGGCTACATCCGCATAGGCAGCTTCGGGGCTACGACCTACGACGAGTTCATGGCCGGGGTCGATTCGTTGAAGCGTCACGGCATGAAAGACCTCATACTCGACCTTCAGGATAACGGAGGCGGATACCTTCAGGCCGCAGTCCAGATAGCCAACGAGTTCCTTCACAAGAACGACCTCATCGTCTACACCGAGGGACGTATGGCCCGGCGGCAGGAATACCGCGCCCAAGGCAACGGAAGGCTTATAGACGGCCGCGTCATAGTCCTGGTGAACGAATACTCGGCTTCGGCTGCAGAAATCGTCACGGGTGCCATACAGGATCAGGACCGTGGACAGATAGTAGGCCGCCGTACATTCGGAAAAGGTCTGGTACAGCGTCCTATCGAGTTTGATGACGGTTCGATGATGCGTCTCACCGTAGCCCACTACTACACACCGGCCGGCCGGTGCATACAGAAGCCCTACCACAAGGGCGACATCGAAGACTATGCCCAGGACATAGAGAAACGCTTCAAACACGGCGAACTGTACAGTGCGGACAGCATCCACTTCGCCGATTCGCTTAAGTGCTACACCCTCCGCCGTCATCGCGTAGTCTACGGCGGAGGCGGAATAATGCCCGACTTCTTCGTGCCGCTCGACACCACCCAGTACACGGCCTTCCACCGTCAGCTCGCAGCCAAGGGCCTTATCATCAACGCCTCGCTCAAATATGTCGACGAACACCGTAACGAGCTGAAGCGACGCTATACCTCGTTCGATCAGTTCTGCCGCGACTTCACCGTCCCCAAGAGCGAGACCGATTCCATCATAGCCGATGCCGCCAGGCAGAAGGTGAAGCCACGCGACGATAAAGAACTGCAGCAGACGCTGCCCATGCTCCGCACACAGCTCAAGGCTCTCGTGGCCCGCGACATCTGGGACATGAGCGAGTACTTCCAGATTGTGAACGAAACCAACCACATAGTCCGCAAGGGAGTACAGCTCCTCACGGGCAAATAGAGGTTACAAATCGTAACTGACAAAGCTGTCAGTCATTACTCTTTTGTAATATATTGATTATTAATACATTGCAAAACGGGCGTTCAGAAGATGAAAACGCCCGTTTTGCGTTCTGATATGCCGCATATTGGAAGCCAATAAGCGGCATATCGGAACCAGAAAAGCCCCGTTTCAGAAAACAGCCGGCGCTGTCAGTCTCTGAGACTGCGTTTTCCCCATCATTGCTTACAATTTGTAAGCAAGTTTTCCCACAACTAAAGACAATCTGCCAAACCTCCGTCTGGATGTTTTGCAACAAGGTCGAATAATTTTGTTTGCTTTATAGTGTCATTCTTTTTCTTTCTTGCTGTTGTTTCTAAGGGAACAGGGCACGTCTCGTTCCTTTTTCTTGACTGTTCGATAATCTGTTCTACAGCGTCAGAACAATCGCATGTCTGGGTTGGATATACGGTCTGAATGTCGTTTAACAGTCTTATTAGCGAACGTCCTACAGCCCAAGCCAAATTTACTGGTACGGCATTGCCTATCTGCTTATATCGGTCGTTCATAGTTCCGGCAAAAAGCCAATTGTCAGGGAATGTCTGTATTCTGGCATACTCCCTTACCGTCAAGGGGCGTGTTTCGAGCGGATGACACCTTTCTGTCTGTTTCTGGCATGGTGAGCATGTTAGAGTGAGTGACGGTTCGTCGAGGGAGAGACGGCGGGCCATTCCGGTCTTGCCTCCGCCCAGAAGCCAGCTTCCGCCCATGTATTCCTTAGCTACCATTTCGGGCAGGTCGCGCCAGTCGCCTCCTTGTGGCACGAGGTCGAGTACCTTTTTTTTGTTCAGCGGGTATCTGGCTCCACTGGATTCGGGCACATCAGTGTCGTATATTACGCTTTTGAAAAGAGCGTCCCTTAGCGTCAGCACTTCAGTGAACGGCGATGGCCAGCGAAACTCTACTTTTCCTGCCAGGTCATTTCGGATAGCTATAAGAATAAGGCGTTCTCTCTTTTGCGGTACTTGGTACATAATGGCTTTAAGTACACGTGGTTCCACAAGAGTGTAGCCCAGTTCTGCGATAGTGTTCTTTATCGTGGCAAATGTGCGTCCTTTGTCATGGGATGTAAGTCCTTTTACGTTTTCTCCCATGAACACTTTCGGGCGTATCTCCCTTACAGCTCTTGCAAGCTCGAAGAACAGTGTGCCGCGAGTGTCGTTGAATCCTCCTTGTTTTCCGGCATACGAGAAAGCCTGACAGGGGAATCCGCCTGATAAAAAATCCACTTTGTCGCGCAAGGGTGCGAAGTCGATGTTTCTCACGTCTCCTTCTATGATGTTCCATTCCGGTCGGTTCGTCCGCAAAGTATTGCAGGCTGCCTTGTCAAACTCGTTGAGCAATACATGTTTGAACCCTGCCATAGACATACCGAGAGCCAGTCCTCCTCCCCCGGCAAAAAGTTCGACAGATGTGTATTCCCTTATCGGTCGTGTGGCTTTTTCTTCGTCCCAGCGGCTGTCCAGCATTTCTTTTACTTCAGGAAAAGTTTTGAGCTCTTCCATGTAAAACCCCTTTAGACCTTTTTCTATATGTGAAGGAAATATCCCTTTTGCCGCCCATTTACGGACGGTAGCATTGGATGTTCCTGTCAATGCCGCAAAATTGTTTTCTGAAATGAAATGCATAAGTTTATAAACCACCCTTTTCTGTTATTTCTTTTGCGATGTCTTCTGTTTTTTGTAAGATTATCAAGCTTCCGTCAATACCTTCTTCTTCAACCACCTGCCCGAAAGCCTTGGCTAACTGATAATAAAAAGCTCTGTCGCCGGTAATATGCTCCCAGAATTCAGTCCCACAATAAACAGGATAGGTTGTCGCTATGGTCTTGTAGTTGGCTGATATTCTTTCGCCGTAAAGCACTCCTACAATCATGTCGTCCATCTGTAGGGGCATCCGGTCGAGACGCGCCTTTCCTATCAGACGTTTGAAGTGTCCCAGTATTGTGTTTATGTCATCTTTGTTTATTGTTTGCGGCCCGGCTTTGCACTGGCAGTATTTTTTACGACCATCAAGGGCATCGACGAATTCGAAGTCAATCCCGTCTATGCCTGAAGGATGTCCGGCTATCTGTGCCAGCTGTGAGATGAAAATTTGTATGTTCTGGCCGAAACTCGTATTCACGCTCGTTCCCAAAACGCGCGGATAAATAAGAGCTTTTGCCATAGACAGTGGGGTCGTATCACCACACAGAAATGCAGCAAGATAGTTTATAAGAAAAGGATTCACATCAAAATCATTCAACCTCAGTTTCTTGAGGTTCTTTATGTGGTTCGGAATTATAGAAGTTCGGAAATATTCTTTACCGCTTTCTATGATTGAGTGTTTTTGACTTTCTGTCATAAAATCTTATTCCTTCTTTATGGTTAATTGTATCTGCTGGTTTTTGTTTGAGCAACTGTCTGCAAAGTTACGTTTTTTCCATCATATCTCGGCATTATTACAGATAATGCTTTACAATGAAAATCACTTTATTCGGTACTTTTCTTGTCGCTAAATGACTGTTTTTAGTTTCGGAAAATCGGTTATGTCTTTTTCTTGGAATAACGTGATGAAAATATGGCTTGTACGGTATTGTTCTATAAGTACGATAAAATAGTCTTTTCTTCACAGTGAAAAGATAAAAACAGTTAAAGAAAACTATTTTACAGAATACAGTTTTCTATTCTGTGTTTTTTCCCATACTTTTGCACACTGTAATGAAATGAAAATGTAATGCGTATGTCGTCACTTTGCAATATAATTCTTTGTGTCGCCTTTAGTTCTATAGCATTGGGCGTAGACGGGGAAGAGAAGTCTGTCCCGATAAAATACGGCAATATGGACCATTGGGTGGTGCGCCACATCAAGGAGTCGGCTGTGATAGGGGGCAATACCAAGACCCTCTACGAGATAGGGCCGGATCATACTGTCAACGGCAATACGCCTTATTACAACATGGGCGGTTCGCCCTGGGGTACATCCAACGTCATGGCCAAGGTGATGGGTGTGGTGAAGACCAACAACTCGGTCTTTCGCGACAGCCACGGCAGCGGCTACTGCGCCAAGCTGACCACCCATATCGAGAGTGTGCGTGTGCTCGGGATGATGAACATCAACGTTCTGGCGGCCGGGTCGATATTCCTGGGCGACATGAAAGAGCCGATAACCAGTACTAAGGACGGTCCGCGTGCGCTCAACTGGGGCATACCCTTCACGGCGCGTCCCAAGGCTCTGCGTTTCGACTACCGTGTGTCGGTGCCCAATGTCGGGCATCGCATAAAGATGACCGGCTTCAGCGGCAAGTCGGTTGTGTCCGGACGCGACTATGCTGTGGCTGTGCTGTATCTGCAGAAACGTCACGAAGACTCTAAAGGACGTATCACCGCCAAGCGTGTAGGGACAGTTGTGGTGAAGTATGGCCACTCTACTTCGGGATGGGTAGACAACGCCACGTACACCATCCACTACGGTGACATACGTCACATGGCAGGTTACGATGCCTCGCTTATGGGGTTGCGTTCCACCGACTATGCCCGCAACAGCAAGGGAAAGAACGTCCTTGTAAAGGAAACGGGCTGGGCTTCGGCTTCTGAATTCCCCACCCATCTGATATTGCAGTTCTCGTCGAGCCATGGAGGTGCATACGTCGGCACACCCGGCAACACGCTGTGGGTGGACAATGTGAAGCTGGTCTACTGACGGTCAAGATCGGAACAATGCTTTTAAACGGAAAATATAATCCCTCTATCCTTACATCACTATGATAAAGAGACTGCTTTTTGTGACTGCCGCTTCGCTGCTTCTGACCTATTCGGTTGTGGCTTCGACCTTATGTCCGACGGTCAGAGACGGCGTTGCGGCAGGTTTTTATTCCGACCCGGTGCCAGACAGCACTGGCGTTTTGCCCGCAGACAATATAGCGAAACCTAAGAAGAAAAGTGTGATAACGCGCTTCCTCGACTATTTCAATGATGCCAATAAGAACAAAAATCACAAGAAGTTTGATTTCAGCATTATCGGAGGTCCGCATTACAGCACCGACACCAAGCTCGGAATAGGGCTTGTGGCCGCCGGGCTGTACCGTACAGACAGGCAAGATACGCTGCTTCCGCCGTCCAACGTGTCGCTGTTCGGCGACGTGTCGACCGTCGGTTTCTACATGCTCGGCATACGCGGTACGCACATTTACCCTCACGACCGTTATCGTATCGACCACACCGTATATTTCTATTCCTTCCCCACCCGGTTCTGGGGCATCGGCTTCGGCCGTGGCGACAATGACGCTAATGAGAGCAAGATGAACCGTTGGCAGGCTCAGGCCAAGGCGAGCTTCCTCTTCCGCATAGGCAAGGGACTGTATGCCGGGCCTACTGTGGCTTACGACTATGTGACAGGCAAGAAGATAGAACGCCCCGAGTTGTTCGATGGGATGGACCGTTCTACGTGGAATCTGGGAGTGGGTTTCTCCTTAGCCTACGACACGCGCGACGTGCTTACCAATCCTCACAGGGGAGCCTATCTGTCGGTTTCGGAGATATTCCGCCCCGCGTTTCTGGGCAACGATTACGCCTTCTCCACCACAGACCTGCGGGCAGATGTCTATGCCCGGGTGTGGAAGGGCTGCATCCTTGCCGCCGACCTGCGTTCACAGCTCAACTTCGGCAATCCCTCGTGGGGGATGATGGCTCTTCTGGGCAATTCCTATTCGATGCGGGGATACTACGAAGGCCGTTACCGCGACAAGCACAAGATTGAAGCCCAGGTGGAGTTGCGCCAGCACGTATGGCGGCGCAACGGTCTGGTGGCGTGGGTAGGAGCCGGTACGGTGTTCGACCGTTTCGGCTCGTTGAGGCTGCGCCGTGTCTTGCCCAACTACGGCATAGGCTACCGTTGGGAGTTTAAGAAGGACGTGAACGTCCGGCTCGACTACGGTTTCGGCAAGAATGGACAGTCGGGTTTCATGTTTAATATCAATGAAGCTTTCTGATATGTTTAGACGGTTATATGACTGGTGCATAGCACCGGCTCATTTGTTCTTCATCCTTCTCTCCGTTCTGGCTTTGCCAAATGTGGCTCTGTGCTTCACCGAACATTTCTCTTTCATGGCCGGGCTGTGCAATGTGGTGTTGCCGGTCGCGGTCTATTGGTTGCTGCTGACCTTCTTCCGGTGGTCGGGCAGGGCGGTTCTGTGGATGTTACCTCTGATGTTCTTTGCGGCATTCCAGTTGGTGCTGCTCTATCTTTTCGACCGTTCGGTCATAGCGGTCGACATGTTTCTCAATCTTGTCACCACAAACGCTGGCGAAGCAATGGAGCTGCTTGACAATCTTCTCCCGGCTGTCGTGGGGGTGGTCGTAGTCTATGTGCCGGTGATTGCGCTCGGTGTGGCTGCGGCGGTGAGGAAGGATTGCTTCTGTAAAGCCTTCGTCTTGCGGCAGCGTCGCCTTGCCCTTTACGGGGTAGGGGCAGGGGTGTTGTGTCTTGTCTCGTGCTATGTGACCGACCGCGACTACCGCATTGGAAACCACCTCTATCCGGTAAATGTGGGCTACAATCTTGTGCTTGCCGTCGAGCGCAACCATGCCACAGCCAATTATTACAAGACTTCGGCCGGTTTCTCGTTTAAAGCACATTCCGTTCACTCCCATGAAGCTGCCGAGGTCTATGTGCTCGTAATCGGCGAAACGGCTCGTGCTATGGAGTTGGGACTGTACGGTTATGGCCGCGACACCACGCCGTTGATGTCACGCGAGAAGGGGCTGACGGTGTTCTCATCGGCTCTCACCCAGTCGAACACTACCCACAAGAGTGTTCCCATGCTTCTTTCGGCTGCTTCGGCCACCGATTTCAACCGCATCTACCGCGAGAAGGGCATAATTGCCGCGTTCCGTGAGGCTGGCTTCCACACTGTCTTTCTCTCCAACCAGCGTCCTAACCATTCGTTCATCGACTTCTTTGGCAAAGAGGCAGACGAATGGAAATTCATAAAGGACGGACTGCCCGACGATTCGATTGTTCCCGACACGCGGCTGCTCCCTCTTGTAGAGCACGAGTTGTGTCGCCGTCGTCGCAAGGAACTTATAGTGCTTCATACGTATGGGTCGCACTTCAACTACCGCGACCGTTACACCCCTGACGAAGCTCGTTTCAAGCCCGATGACAAATCGAAAGCAACATACAAGAACCGTTCTCAGCTCGTCAATGCATACGACAACACCATTGTCGCTACCGACCTGTTTCTTTACCGTCTGATAAGGATGCTGCGTGATAGAGGTGTTGTTTCGGCAATGCTCTACACATCAGACCACGGCGAGAATATCTTCGATGACAGCCGCCGGAGGTTTCTACATGCTTCGCCGGTCCCGACCTATTACGAGCTGCATGTACCCCTGATGGTATGGCTTTCGGACAGCTACCGGAGCGCATATCCGTCGGTTGTCTCAGCCTTGTCTGCTAACTGCCACAAGACGGTTCAGACGAGCGAGTCGGTATTCCACACTATGCTCTCTCTTGCCGGAATAGCCACACCGTACCGTGTAGAAAGACTGTCGGTAGCGTCTCCGTCCTACGTTTGTAGCCCCGTGCGTTACCTTGACGACCACAACCGTCCGGTGGATTATTCGCAGCTCGGACTTGACTATGAGGACTTTGTCATGCTGCGCAGGAAAATGATAATCGGGGATTAGACATGGCCTGAAGCTTCTGTGGCATCCTGTAGCCATTTGTTCACGCTGTCTTGAGCCTTCAGATAGTTGTTGGCTACAAGAGAAAGGGAACCCCGTGCTTCGCCCCGTCGTCGGGAAGTAGAGAAGGAACGAGCCGCACCGCCTGTTCTCTTCCTTGATGGTAAGGTATCCGCTCTGTTAAATCATCGGCAGAGGCCGCTCCACGTCGGCCTTGTAGTCGGAAAACTCTTCGGGCTGATAATATCTGCCTGTCATCTCGTTGAGCCTTTCTTTGAAGTGATCCATAACAGCCGGATGAGGTACGACGGTGTGCCCGTCCTGAACCTGTAGTCGTCAATCTCATTTTACTTCATTGCGTTGAGAACTCTGAAAGGGTTGTAAACTCCGGTCATATTACGTGAGAAATTATAACCGTCGTATTGTGCTTTTAGCCGCTCTTTCATTTTTCCCACTGTGTAGCCGTAATATCGGGACATTTCCTTTATAGGCTTTGAGAAGTATAGTTCGGACTCTTCCTGAGTGATGCCGCAAAGGGTCTTGTGCTGCGGCAACATGCTGATGCCCTCGGACTGGTTGAAGCTGCTGAACACGCTGACCTGCGAGAACTTAGTGAATGCTTAAGAAAAGATTGTTATATTTTTCCCAAATCGTGTGTCTGTGCGTAGGTGTCGGATGTGTAAAACGGCGAAGAACTGACCACCTGTTTTCGTATATGACAAGACAACGTTCTATTGTCCTTTTTGGGTTAAATAAGGTGAAACCTTAGGCTTCAGCCTTTGCCGTCCGGACGGAGCGCATTAATTTTGTACATAAAAAGTCAACGCACACGGCAACCGGTCCTTGCCGCCAGTTTGTATTTGTTTTTTTCGGAGAATAGGTATGGCAAGTATGAATGACATGACCGTAGGTTCGCCCACCCGTGGCATCCTGCGGTTTGCAGTGCCGCTTATATGCGGCTATCTGCTCCAGCAGATGTATCTTCTTATAGACGCAGCCATCGTGGGGCTGTGTGTCGGCGTGAATGGTCTGGCAGCTGTAGGAGCGTCTACGTCGGTGCTGTTTCTGACGATGGGATTCTGCAACGGCGCATGTGCAGGTTTCGCCATCCCGGTGGCTCAGGCTTTCGGTGCCAAGGACTATTCGGCCATGCGCTCGTACGTGGCCAACGCGATGCGCATTTCGGCAGTCATAGCCGTATTCCTCACAATCCTCATGGCCATACTGTGCGGACGCATTCTGGAGATTCTAAATACTCCGGCCGATGTATATGACGGAGCCTACACGTTTCTGATGTTCAACTTCCTCGCTCTTCCGTTCACCATTGCCTACAATTCGCTGTCCGGCTACATACGCGCTCTTGGCGACTCGAAGCAGCCGTTCTGTTTCCTCATAGCTTCGTCGGGACTGAACATTCTGCTCGACATCATCCTTATAATCGTCTGCGGACTCGGAGTAGAAGGTGCGGGCATAGCAACGATGACATCGCAGGCGTTTGCCTCGGTGCTGTGTGCGGTGTACATAAAGAAGCGTATGCGCATACTCATTCCCCAGGGCGACGAACGGGCCTACGACGACCACAAGGTAGGGCGGCTGCTCAACAGCGGCATACCCATGGGGCTGCAATTCTCCATCACGGCCATCGGAAGCATAATGCTCCAGAGCGCGAACAACGCCCTCGGCACATCTTACGTGGCTGCCTTTACGGCTTCTATGCGCATGAAGTATCTCTTCATGTGTCCATTTGAGAACCTCGGCGTGGCCATGGCCACCTATTGCGGCCAGAACATCGGGGCGCACCGCATCGACAGGATAGGGCTTGGACTGCGGGCGGCCATGAAGATAATGCTCATCTATTTTGTCTTCACCCTTGCCGCCATCTATCCCTTTGCCGAAGACTGGATGAGCCTGTTCGTGCAGAAGGGTGAAACCGAAATAATTGCCCATGCCGCGCTGTTCATGCGTATAGGCAACTACTTCTTCCCCGTAGTGGGAGTGCTGGCCATACTGCGCTACAGCATCCAAGGTCTGGGCTACTCCAATCTGTCGATGGTGTCGGGGGTGATGGAGATGATAGCCCGCTGCGGTGTAAGCCTGTGGATTGTTCCTGCCTTCGGTTTCATTGGCGTGTGCTACGGCGACCCGGTGGCCTGGATAATGGCCGACATCTTCCTCGTGCCCTGCATGTATGTGCTCTATCGTAAGCTGAAGCGCAAGAACGGCACAGTGTCCTGACATTATGCTCAATAAAAACCTATGACCGTTTACTCTCTATTTCAATCGTTTATAACTTTGCGACCGATAAAGCTGGCGACCCTGTTACGTCGGCTCGACCTAAAAGTTTTACTGATTGGTGGCTGTTATTCCAGATGACGAGTCCGCGCGAAATAAGAATTTCGAATGGAATAAAAGAAACGGCTGTTAAGCAGCACATTGTTCATGCTGACTGTATGGCCTATCAGCTCACGTACATTCCTAAGGTTAACAATAAAAACAAAAGATACAATCATGAAACATAATATCATAGGTCTGGGCGAGGCGTTATGGGATGTCCTGCCCGAAGGGAAGAAACTCGGCGGCGCACCTGCCAATTTCGCCTTCCATACCTCACAGTTCGGCAACGGCGCAGTGGCCATCAGCGCGTTGGGCAACGACAGTCTGGGCGACGAGGCTGTCAGCGAATTCCAGAAAAAGGGCTTGAAGTTCATCATGCCTCGCATCGATTATCCCACAGGCACGGTTCCCACGACTCTCGACGAGCACGGAGTGCCAACCTACGAGATAAAGGAGGGCGTGGCCTGGGACAACATACCGCTCACCCCCGAGATGGAAGCCGCCGCCCACAGCTGCGACGCTATCTGCTGGGGTTCGCTGGCGCAGCGCAGCGCAGTGTCGCGCAAGACAATAAACACCATCATCGGCCTGACTCCCGCAACATGCCTGAAGATATTCGACATCAACCTCAGACTCAATTTCTATACTAAGGAAATCATAGAACACTCGATGCGGATTTGCGACATACTCAAGATAAACGACGAGGAGCTGGCTGTCGTGAGCCGTATGTTCGACCTTCCGGGTCTGAGCATGGAGGACAAGTGCCGCCGGCTGGTCGAGGGCTTCGGTCTGAAGATGCTCGTTCTGACCTGCGGAGTGAACGGAAGCTACGTCTTCACCCCCACAGAAATGTCCTACCAGACAACACCCCGGGTAGAGGTTGCCGACACCGTGGGCGCAGGCGACTCCTTCACCGGCGCGTTCTGCTCTGCCATCCTTGCCGGCAAAAGCATGGCCGAAGCCCACAAGCTGGCCGTCGAAGTCAGTGCCTATGTCTGCACCCAGAACGGAGCCATGCCCCGTCTGCCCGAACGTCTGACCTCGGCCTTCTGAGCGAAAACGGCATCGTCCGCTTCATATCATATTGATAATCGTCAACGGCAAAGGGCGGTCTGGAATTCCGGGTCGCCCTTTGCCGTGGGTATTCTGTTCTTCATTGTTGTTACAGATGTTATTTTACTGAAAAAGACCAAATAAGACTTATAAAAACTTTATCTTTGCAAAACAAGCAAAATAAAGGATATTCATGGACTGGTCTTCTTTTAAATTCATCGATTTGTTTGCCGGAATAGGCGGTATCAGGCTTGGCTTCGAGTCGGTAGGAGGGCACTGTGTCTTTTCTTCAGAGTTTGACGAGGATGCCTGCAAGACATACGAAGCCAATTTCGGGGAGCATCCTTCGGGCGACATAACAAAGATTGACGCAAAGGATATACCCGACTTTGACATCTTGTTAGGAGGATTCCCCTGTCAGGCTTTCTCTATTATAGGCAAACAGTTGGGCTTCTCCGATGAGACTCGTGGCACGTTGTTTTTTGACATTGAGCGAATATTGCGCGAGAAACAGCCTAAAGCGTTCATGCTGGAAAACGTGCGCAACCTCACTGCCCACGATAAAGGTAAAACATTCAAGGTGATACTTTCTCATCTCGAATCGGCTGGTTATACTGTTTATGCCAAGGTCTTGAACGCCCTCGACTATGGGTGCTGCCAGAAGCGAGAACGGATAATCATTGTCGGGTTCAAAGACAACGTGTTCTTCTCGTTTCCTTCGCCGTGTACTTCAAGGAAGTCGCTTAACGATATTCTTGAAACCGAGGTCGACGAAAAGTACTATGTTAGAAAAGAAATACGTGAAAGCAGGTTGGCACGGCTTAAAGACCCCAACTATCCCAAGCCGTACATATCCCACGAAAATGTCGGAGGCTCTGTCACCCCTCATCCCTATTCTTGTGCATTGAGGGCGGGAGCATCGGCCAACTATCTTCTGATAAATGACGAACGGCGGCCTACAGAGCGCGAGATGTTGAGGATACAGGGTTTCCCTGACACCTTCAAAATTGTTGTGCCATACGGTAAAATCAGGCATCAGTGCGGCAACTCGGTGGCTGTTCCCGTCATTAAAGCCGTCGCACGACAAATGATAGAAGCACTTAAAGCTTTTGAAAACAGTAAAAAGACAGCATGGAAAAACATATCAGCGTAGAAGAAGCCAAGGCAGCTCTCGACTCTCTAATAAGGAAGTCGAGGGTGCATCTTTACAAACCCATACAGATAGCCGAATACTGTACCATCAGAGAATGTACAGAGATTTAGACTTGTCTAATCTCGAAGATTACAGGGTTAAGAGCAAGAAGTGGAGAGACGATATGTGTCTTCCTCTTTTAGGAAGAGTCTGTACGAGCTGTCGAAGGACATTGTCTCCGAAATTTCGAGTGACAAAGTCATTATTGTGTGTAAAGATGCAGAAAAAGATGTCATTGTCTCTTTGTTGACACAGATAGGATGGAAGAAAAACATCCAGAGCGTAGTCACCGAGAACGATCTGGTTTCTTGGTACGACAAAGCCTTGCGAGGCATTTACTCGTACAAATTGGCAAATAAATTGTTGACGACATTGGCTGAAGAAATCAGCTTGGAGTTTCCTTCTGTACACGTATTGCCTGATATTCTGCTTGACAGACATTACGAACAAATGAGAGATGACTATTGGAAAATGTAGGCAACAGTATGTTGTAAGTAGCCGCTTGAAATTGTTCTTTTTGTCGGCAATTTGCATAGACTAATGTCCACGTTCTGCCAATATTACGTCCCAATCGCGTTATTTGAATGTGATTATGTCATGAATATATAAGAAAATCGTCGTGAAGGAATGAGACAGATGAACGGTATCCCGATTTTATACTGAGAAAGTATAGGCATGAACCCGAAACGCACCTGTCTGATGGCTTTGTACCACGGCAGATGCGTTTTTCTTTACCTCATTTCTGACGTTGATAGCTTAATTTTTGTTTAAAAACATTACGTTATTAGGTTTTATATGTACCTTTGTGTAATTGCTGATGCGTCGAGGGGACAGATAGGGTAGGACGTTGCAGTCCTACAGTCTGTCGCAGACGACGGGGCAGAGAATTAAAAACATAAATCATACATTACATTTTCTATGAAAGTATTATTGTTTGCGGCGGCTTTTTCGAGCCTGACAGTCCAAGCTCTGGCCGCTCCGACAAGTGTGCAGCCTACGTTCACCGAGTGGCATGACCTGCAGGTCAACCAAGTGAACCGTTTCCCCCTGCACACCTCGTTTTTCGCTTACGAGAACCGTGATGCGGCTCTGAAAGGCGACCGTTCGGTTTCGGCCAACTTCCTTTCGCTCAACGGCGACTGGAAATTTGCGTGGGTGCCAAATGCCGGCCAGCGTCCCACCGACTTCTACAAGCCAGGCTTCGACGACTCGGCATGGAAGACGATGGCTGTTCCCGGAATATGGGAAATGAGCGGCTATGGCGACCCTGTCTACGTTAATGTCGGCTTCGCATGGCGCGGCCACTTCAAGAACAACCCGCCTCAGGTGCCCGACAAGGACAACCACGTAGGGTCGTACCGCCGCGTGATAGATATTCCCGAGTCGTGGGACGGACGGCAAGTGATAGCCCATTTCGGTTCGGTAACGTCGAACATGTATCTCTGGGTGAACGGCCACTACGTAGGCTACACCGAAGACTCGAAGGTGGCAGCCGAGTTCGACATCACGCCCTACTTGAAGAAAGGGGCTAACCTCATAGCGTTTCAGACCTTCCGCTGGTGTGACGGTTCTTACTCTGAGGACCAGGACTTCTGGCGGCTCAGCGGTGTCGCCCGCGACTGCTACCTGTACAGCCGCAACACCCAGGCCCACATAGACAACGTGAAAGCCACGCCCGACCTCGACGCACAGTACCGCAACGGCTCTCTGACCGTGAAACTGAAGGCCAAGGGTAACGCCATCTTCCAGATAGACCTCATCGATCCGGAGGGCAAGGTGGTCTCACGCAAGGTACTCAACAGTCACCGCGTGAAGGCACGTGCCGGGAAAACTGTGCCCGAAATCAACACCAAGCTCGTGTTCAACGTGGAGAATCCACTCAAATGGACAGCCGAAACGCCCAATCTCTACACCCTCGTGACGACGGTGAAGAAGGGCGAGAAGGAGATTGAATCGGTTCCGGTGAAGGTAGGTTTCCGCAAGGTGGAGATAAAGAACGCCCAGCTTCTGGTCAACGGACAGCCCGTCTACATCAAGGGAGCCAACCGTCACGAGATGGATCCCGACAAGGGCTACTACGTGACACGCGACCGTATGATAGAAGACCTGACATTGATGAAACGTCTCAACGTCAACGCCGTGCGTACCTGCCACTACCCCGACGACCCAATGTTCTACGACCTGTGCGACCAGTACGGCTTCTATGTCACGGCCGAAGCCAACCAGGAGAGCCATGGTTTCGGCTACGAGGACTCGTCGGAGGCAAAGAAACCCATCTTCGCCAAACAGATTATGGAGCGCAACCAGCACAACGTAGAGATGCAGTTCAACCATCCTTCGGTCATAGTCTGGTCGCTCGGCAACGAGACTGTTGACGGACCCAACTTCACCGCAGCTTTCAAATGGGTAAAGCAGACTGACCCCAGCCGCCCCATCCACTGGGAACGTGCCGGTCACGGCGACAATACCGAGATTTACTGTCCTATGTACTATCCCCAGGATGCATGCGAGAAGTACGCAGCCGACCCCAAATCGAACAAACCGCTCATACAGTGTGAGTATGCCCACGACATGGGCAACTCGGGCGGAGGCTTCAAGGAGTATTGGGACCTTGTGCGCAAATATCCTAAGTATCAGGGCGGATACATCTGGGACTTCGTCGACCAGGCTCTGCACGGCAAGGACAAGAACGGAATTGAAATCTACAAGTACGGCGGCGACTACAACAACTACGACCCGTCCGACAACAACTTCAACAACAACGGAATGGTCAGTCCCGACCGCAAGCCCAATCCCCATGCCTACGAACAGGCCTATTACTACCAGAACATCTGGGCCGAACCGATTGACTTGCAGCGCGGGAAAATCAGCGTACACAACGAGAACTTCTTCCGCGACCTGAGCAACTACAGCCTCACGTGGCACCTGATGGAGAACGGCGTGGAGCGGCAGAACGGTACAGAAGCCAACCTCAACGTAGCTCCGCAGCAGACAGTAGAGATGACTCTGCCCTACGACCTGAGCAAGGTAGACCCCAAGAAGGAGCTGTTTCTCAACGTAGAGTTTCGTCTGAAAGATGCCGAACCGCTGATGAGTTCTGGTCAGATGGTGGCCTATCGCCAGATGGCAATCAACCAGATTCCTGTCACTGCCTATATGCACAAGACTTCTACGGGCGATGCTCCCAAGATGGAGAACAAGAAGAAATCGCCGGTAGTCAAGCTGACAGGCAACGACTTCACTGTCGAATTTGACAAGACTACCGGTCTGCTCACATCCTACAACGTCGGCGGAAAGCAGTTGCTGGGCGAGGGCGGTACCTTGCGGCCTAACTTCTGGCGCGCCGTCACTGACAACGACATGGGTGCTGGAGCAAACAAGACGTATAAGGTATGGCACGAACCAGAGATGACTCTCAGTTCGTTTACAGCCGACAAGAAGACCGCTACGGTCACAGCAGTCTACGACATGCCGAAGGTTTCGGCCACGCTGACACTCGTCTACACCGTTCGTCCAGACGGTTCGCTGGCCGTCACCCAGAAGATGGATGCCGACGAGGGCAAGAAGGTGAGCGACATGTTCCGCTTCGGTATGGTGATGGACATGCCTTACTCCATCGACCAGACCCAGTACTACGGACGCGGACCTGTCGAGAACTACTCCGACCGCAAGCATTCTCAGAACGTAGGACTCTACAAGAACACAGCCGACGGCATGTTCTATCCATATATCCGTCCGCAGGAGAACGGCACGCGCAGCGACATACGATGGTGGAAGCAGACCGACCTGCAGGGCTTCGGACTGAACATCACGTCGGACAATCTGTTCTCGGCCAGTGCGCTCCACTATAACATAGCCGACCTCGACGACGGTGACGAAAAGGAGCAGCGTCACTCTCCTGAGGTGCCCAAGTCGAAATATACCGAGCTGTGCATCGACCTTGTACAGACCGGTGTCGGCGGTGCCGACAGCTGGAGTCAGCACGCTCTGGCTCTTCCGCAGTATCGCGTAGGCTACAAGGATCGCGTGTTCACGTTCGTGCTCTCGCCAGTGAAGTGACATTCCCTGTTCTTTGTACAGAATGTCTGCACGGATATTTTATTAGTTATCTTATAAAAACGGCCGCCCTTCGCGAGGAGGGAGGCCGTTTCTGTCCATAATATAATGAAGCACACCGTATGCCCATAGCATAACGATACACGGCGGATGTTCGCAACTGAGCACAGAACACTAACAACAAAACGCAACAAACAAAAAAGCCCCGTCCGATTTGATTGAAAATCGGACGGGGCTTAAGATTATCTCTTAACCAATAAAAACTCTATCTATTATTTTATCTCAATCTGACGACCGGGTTTTGCTTCAGTCTTAACGACCTTAGGCAATTCTACAGTCAGAACACCGTCGTTGACCTTAGCTTCAATCTTGTTCTTGTCAACATCGTCAGGCAAAAGCAAAGTCTGCTCGAATTTCGAGTAAGAGAACTCGCGGCGCAGATAGTGCTCTTTCTTGTTCTCATCCTTGTGCTCGTTCTTGTTTTCGAGTTTTATATGCAGATTGCCGTCGTGGTCGACGTTGACCTCAAAATCGTCTTTCTTCATGCCCGGAGCAGCAAGCTCTACAGTGTAGTCTTTTTCTGTCTCCTTAATGTTTATTGCGGGTGCTGTAGCATTGGCTTTCGGAAGGAAATCCGTGTCAAAGAAATCATTAAATACAGCCGGCATCCACATATTGTTTCTATTCATCAACTCTCTCATAATTTTTACCTCCATTGTTGTTTTTAGTCCTGCCTTCCGTCTCAGTCCTTACGGGCTTTGCCGGTCGGCTTCCTTCGGTCTTCAGCTCTTTCGAACCTCCGGCTTCGGGCTCCTCAGCTTTCGCTTCGGATTTCACCTTTCAGTAAGCAACAAGCGTGCCAGTGACAATCCGTGTCATATTGGCGCATGACAGTGACAGATTGACAGTAAAAGCAAAAATTGTTAATGAATGTCACTCGACAATCAGCTTGTGCACAGTCCCATCCGACATCTTCACGATGTTCAGACCCTTTACCTGTTTGTCCATCTTGCGGTTGAAAACAATTTTTATATAAATGTCACCCGCCTGTATCATAAATAACGAGGCGATTGCGGCAGAATTAAGAATCCATGACATCTTGTTTAGGCTTGTATAAGGTAATTTGCATTTGTTTATCTTTGCACCAAGAAATGTGTTCTTGCTTTCATACCGTTATACGATAGGGAAGGTAACAAAAGAGATGCAAGAGGAATTGCGCCTTGAAGTAACGGAAAAGTAAACGTAGGCTGCGACAAACAAACTGTTACAAAGAACGGGCAAAAGGCACAAAGGGAACGAGTACACTAAAGAAACGGCTTCCGGCGTGCAGTTGCTGTGTTGGTACAAATAGTGTCAAGTTTGTAATGGCAAGGGCGTAAGGAAATAAACAGTATTTCATAACACAAGTAAAATAGGTCGGGCTACCTGGGATTGCCATAACAATCAGTCCTGTGGTAGCCCGGTTGTTTTCTATCGGGTCACTAGCACATATTATGTCCTATATCAATCTATTGTGGACGATAACATTGAATAATATTACCCAACTTCTATATTTCCCCTATCAAAAAGGTAAACTTCTTTGATTTATTGCTATCTTTGCAGAACAATCATACTAGCCACAATCGCATAATAATCCGTATAATCAAATTTTTATCAAATGAAAAAATCATCATTATTAAAAGTCATCCTGTTGATGGTTCTGTGTCTCGCCTTATGTAATAACATGATTGGTCAGATTGTTTTAACTCATCCATGGCAAAACCTGAAAGTCGCTTTTTTCGGCGACTCAGTGACCGACCCTAACAATAAGGCTGCCAGAAAGCACTACTGGAATTGGCTGGAACAATGGCTCGGCATCACTCCATACGTTTATGCCGTAAGCGGGCGCGAATGGAACGACATACCCAACCAGACCCGGCAGCTCAGCGCCCAACACGGCGACGATGTCGACGCGATAGTAGTATTCGTAGGCACCAACGACTTCAACGCCGGAGTGCCCATCGGCCGTTGGTACGACGAAACCGCAGCTGATGTCGAAGCTGCCTTGGGCAAACCGAAGGCCACAGTCAGACGGCTCAAGCGTACACCAAGCATGGACTCGTCGACCTATCGCGGGCGCATAAACACGGCCTTGGACCTGCTCAAACGCACCTACCCATCCAAACTCATCGTCCTTCTCACGCCGTTGCATCGCGGATACGCCACGTTCGGCCCGGACAACATACAGCCGTCAGAAGCTTACCAGAACTCCTGTGGCGAGTACGTCGACGCCTACGTGGAGAGCGTCAAGCAGGCCGGCAACGTATGGGCAGTGCCCGTAATCGATCTGAACGCTGTGAGCGGACTAAACCCGATGGTCAACGAACAGCTCATCTATTTCGGCGACAAGACCACCGACCGCCTCCACCCCAACGATGAAGGCCACCGACGTTTGGCCCAGACGCTCTACTGGCAACTGCTGACCGTAAGATGAAAAGCCGTGAAAAGCCCTGCTTATATTCCATTACAAAACCGGGACAAGTCACAGGACACAAGGCGAAAAAGCATGGAAATTTCCTACTTATATTTCATTATAAATACGGAAAAATAGAACAATCTTTTTCATAAGATTCTGATATGCCCCATTTCGCGTTCCAATATGCCGCATTCCAGCGTCTGATATGCCGCATATTAGCGTCCAATATGCGGCATATCAGAACACGATTTCACCGTCTCTTGTAACCCGTTGACTGTCAGCATACTAAAAAAACGTGTCAAAATTTGTTCGAGAAACAGCCTTGTTCGCAAATAGAACAATGTTTTATATTTAGTATTTGGCAATTAGTATTTAGCAATTGGTCTTCAGTGTTTCATACTGATTCATCCATCGTGTAGGGACACACGGCCCGTGTGTCCGTTTCCGTGATTATCGTTCATCCACCCCAATGAGTTTGCACATTCGACCCAATAAGTCCACACATCAGCCTTCAATAAGTCCACAAATTCTTCTCTTGCACAACCATTCTGCATACAATCGTAAACGCCACCGTATGGACAGACCTTGCATCTGTCCGTATTCTGCGTTGAGTATCAGTCTCATACGAGCGACCGAAAGCGGACAGACATAAGGTCTGCCCTTTACAGAATGCCCGAAATCTCTGAAACTGAGCCTTTATATTCAAGGATTTGTGACATTTAAGGCATGTGATATTATCTTAATAAAATTTAATCGGAGGGGGGGGTGATTTTGGCGTGGTGTCGTATTTATAATACCTTTGTGACATCTATTAGACCTTTGCCGACCAAAGGTCATGGAGGAAACGACAAACAATTGATCACCGTTAAGGGTTCAATCACAGTCCTAACTATAAAATACCCGGCAACCAGTTAAATCTGTCAATCCGGAATCATTATACCACCTAAACCTTCGATACACTCAAAATGATAGTCAAAGGAAAAATTTTATCGTGCAAACTGCCAGAACAATCATTGTTGTTTTTTCTGACATCATTGATTCTACTTTGGTTCTCTCCTCCCTGCATTTACGCCGGAGACAGACAAGTGTTTATAGTTTCCGAGTTCGGCCTACGGCCAGAACCGGGCTATGACAACTCGCCTCTCTTTGCTAAAGCCATCACATCAATAAAGGCAAAAACGCGAAAAGGCACGAAAGTGCGCATTGTTTTTCCAAAAGGCCATTATGAATTCTATCCCGAAAAAGCCGTGAAACGCACACTGTATATTTCAAACCACGAACAGGACAATCCTAAGACCATCGGTCTGATGCTCGACGACATGGAGAACGTGACCATCGACGGAGGCGGTTCTGAGTTTGTTTTCCATGGAAGAATGATACCGATAGCGTTGATTCGTTCGTCAGCCTGTACACTTACAAACTTCAGCATCGACTTTGCCGACCCTCAAATAGCCCAGGCCCGGATATTGGCCAACGACACTACGTCGGGAGAAACCATTTACAAGATGGAGCCGTGGGTAGATTATGAAGTGACCGACTCTACCCTCTATGTCAAAGGGCACGGATGGAAGGAGACACTGCACACATGTATAGCCTTCGACCCTCTCACCCGTCATATCATATACAACACAGCCGACGAATGGGTGAAGACCACCGGAGTGGAAGATATCGGCGACCGACGTATCAGGGCACGCGGATGGAACAATAGGCGGCTACGCCCCGGAACAGTCATGGCTATGCGTGGTTGGAAGAGGCCTTCCCCCGGTCTGTTTTTTTCATACAACAAGGATGTCACTGTGAAGAATGTCAGCGTACATTATGCCGAAGGCATGGGGTTGTTGGCTCAGCTATGCAACGGGATTGTGCTCGACTCGTTCTCGGTTTGTCTGAAAGGCAAGCAGGATCCTCGCTATTTCACCACCCAAGCCGACGCTACCCACTTCAGCGGTTGTAAAGGCAAGATAGTAGTAAGGAACGGAATATACGAAAGCATGATGGACGATGCCATCAACGTACACGGCACATATCTTAAAATAATAGGCAAAGAAGGCGACAACTCTGTAATAGCCCGTTACATGCACCCACAGGCCTACGGGTTCGACTGGGGACAGAAGGGCGACAAGGTTCAGTTTGTCAAGGCATCGACAATGGAAATTACAGGCAAAACTAACCGTATCGCGTCAATAACGCCCGTCGACAAACCCATAGACGAAGGTGTGAAGCTGTTCCGCATCGTTTTCGACCGTCCCTTACCCGATATGGCCGACAGCTGTGCATACGGCATAGAGAATCTGACATGGACACCCAAAGTGCTGTTTGAGAAAAACATCATACGTAACAATCGCGCGAGAGGAGCCTTGTTCAGTACCCCGAGAAAAGTGGTAGTCCAGAACAATCTGTTCGACCATGTTTCGGGCACGGGCATTCTGCTTTGCGGCGACTGCAACGGATGGTACGAGACAGGGGCGTGTCGCGACGTGACGATACGGCACAACGTGTTTGACAACACTCTGACATGTATGTTCCAGTTTACCAACGCCATAATTTCAATATACCCGGAAATACCCGACCTCAAAGGGCAGACCAAGTATTTCCACTCAGGAATAGCCATTGAGGATAATGTTTTCCGGACTTTCGACAACCCTATAGTCTATGCCAAGTCGGTAGACGGTCTGACAATACGTCGCAACAAAATAATAAATAATCATGACTTCCCAGCTTTCCACTGGAACAAGAAACCCTTCCTGTTAGAGAGGGTCAGACGTGCCCGAATCTCAGATAATACTAACGAAAAAGAAATAATACCATGATGAAACAAAAAAACATGCATCCTTCTTTTGGCTGCCATAGCTACGCTCAGCTCTAATGCCATGACCGGCACAAATGACTGTAGAAATAAAACTTTTAACGTAATAACCCAATCATAATGTTCTAAACAATTTAATTGATGAAAAACAAAACTCTTAATCTGCCAACGAGAGCATTGATGTCTACGCTGGCTTTGGCTGCGGCAATGACAGCTTTGCCTTTGACTGTCCTTGCTTCGGGTGCAGAATCGGCCATCACACAAACAGATGCGTCACGTGGCCAACTCAAAGGAACGGTCGTCGACTCTAACGGTGAGCCTGTTATAGGAGCATCGGT
>CALBJK010000289.1 GCA_937892695.1 uncultured Prevotella sp. | reverse complement strand
CCAAGAATCTCGGGCTGCAGATGAAAATAGGCGATGTAGAATATCAGGGCGACGGAAACAAGGCCATCTTCTACTATATTGCAGACGAACGGGTAGACTTCAGGCAACTTATCAAGGTTTTGGCCGAAACTTTCCATGTGAGAATAGAAATGAAACAGATAGGTGCACGGCAGGAAGCGGGGCGCATAGGAGGAACCGGCCCATGCGGACGTGAACTCTGTTGCGCAACGTGGATGAAGAACTTTGTCAGTGTGAGCACTAACGTAGCGCGCATTCAGGATATTTCTCTCAATCCTCAGAAGCTTGCCGGTATGTGTGCAAAACTGAAGTGCTGTCTAAATTATGAGGTGGATAATTATGTCGAAGCCAGTAGGAAAATGCCTCCTAAGGACCTTACGCTTCAGACGACGGACGGTGAATATCATCTGCTCAAAACCGATGTTCTATCCGAACTTCTGACCTACTCGACAGACAAGACATTGTCTGCCAATGCGGTGACAATAAGCCTGAAACGGGCAAAGGAGATAATAGAGATGAACAAGCACGGAAAGAAGCCTGACAGTCTGCAGGGCGATTCTGGTGCTAAAGAGGAAGAACGTCCGGCCGATCTTCTTGCCGATGCGGATATCAGTCGTTTTGACAAGGCAAAGAAAAAGAAGAAGAGTGCCAGCCGGGGCAATAAGGCCAGGCAGCAGACACAAGGTAAAGGCGGAACAAAGAATCGTCAGAAGGCGGCAGATGACAGAAAACCGTCTCAGAAGCAGACAAATCTGCAGCAACAGTCTTCATCACAGACCAAGAATAATAAATAATGAAACATAAAACATCCATAATCGTGACTCTCGCGACTGCTCTATTCATGTCTTCATGCACAGATGGAAAGGTCTATGACAGTTATGAACATACCCCGATTGCAGGTTGGGAAAAGAACGATACTCTGTCGTTTGACATTCCTAAAGTCAAGGAAGCAGGACGTTACGCGCTCCAGCTAGGGTTGCGCGTCAACGAGAGTTATCCGTTTATGGGGCTGACATTGATTGTAGAACAGCACTTTTATCCTTCGGGTAAAGTGAGCAGTGACACTTTACGTTGTCAGCTTTCAGATGCTGAGGGCAACTCGGAAGGTAAAGGTGTGAACTATTATCAGTATGAATTTGATGTGAGTGAAACTGACTTGAATGTCGGCGATTCACTTCATGTGAGCGTTCGCCATGATATGAAAAGAGAGATACTTCCAGGTATCAGCGATGTAGGTATTATGCTTAGCAGACGCTGATTTGTGCATGTATCTTTGTCAGTCAGGAACGGCACTACGGCTCGCATCAAGTTTAAGAAATATGAAGAGCAGGATTGTGAATCCCCAGAGCGAAGAACCTCCATAGCTGAAGAAGGGCAGCGGAATACCAATAACAGGAGTGAGTCCGAGCACCATCCCCACGTTGATGAATACGTGGAATAGAAATATGCTTACCACGCAGTAGCCGTAGATACGGGAGAACTTGAACGGTTGTCGTTCGGAAAGATAAATTAACCTTAAAATCAAAGCAAGGAAAAGGAACAACACTCCTGCAGAGCCGAGAAAACCTTCTTCCTCGCCGACGGTGCAGAAGATGAAGTCCGTATCTTGCTCAGGTACAAACTTCAGTTTTGTCTGTGTGCCATTGAGAAATCCTTTACCTTTCAGTCCGCCTGAACCTATCGCAATCTCACTCTGGTGGACGTTATAACCTGCACCTGCTAGGTCTTCGTCAAGACCTAGCAAAACGTTGATACGCACCCTTTGATGTTCTTCCATCACATCGTTGAGAACGTAATCGGCAGAATAGAAAAATGCAACTGAGCCGATAGCGAACAAGGCAATGTAAAGGTAATAGGATATGCGGGATGCCAGACGACAATAAACAAGATAGCCCACAAGTAAGATGCACAGCAAAAGCTGAACCCATTCGATGTCGAATGGAATTACAAACTCGGAAAACAGAAGTCCGCCGATTGTTATTCCGATACAGTAGGCAAGCAGAATCCAAGATTGTTTGCTGTTCCTGCAATAAACGGAAATCATACTTATTGAGAAAATCTGGACCAACAGCAGCACAACAAATTTGCCGACTGATGTGGGGGTATCCCATAATAGCACGTTCTCATACTTTATTCCGACTACAAAGTATATCACCATGGCAACGCCGGTAAATAGTATACTGCCTGGCATTCCTTCCCTGTAAAACATAAGGAAAAAGGACGCGTACACTAGAGCGGAACCGGTTTCGCGCTGGCCGATGATGAACAACATTGGCATAATGACAATGGCACAGGCTGCTGCGAAATGTTTCCATTTATGAATGTTGTAGCCGAAGGTGCTCATCAGTTTGGCCAGAGCCAGGGCTGTGGCGAATTTGCCGAACTCGGCTGGCTGTATTCTGAGAGGTCCCAGTACTATCCATGAATGCGACCCTTTGATATCGTGGGGATTGAAAATGGTTGCGAAGAGGAGCAACAACAGTATTCCATAAATTATGTAGGAAAACGTATCGAGAAATCGGGTATCAAGGGCCAATATTATAAAGCCCAGACAAACCGATGTTCCCATCCATATTATCTGCATTCCGGAGCGAGTGTCGAGACTGAAAATGTCGTTCTCTCCGTAGGTATAGCTTGCGCCGCAAACGCTGATCCATCCGAATATTAGAAGTGTTAGATAGATTCCTATCGTCCACCAGTCTACCGAACCTAAAAGACTCTGATTCTTACCTGCTTCTTGTACCATAGCCAATGCGTCGTTTTTGAAATTCTTCTGCCATTTTCTCGCTTGACGGTGACAGCTTGCCGTTAATGTATTGTTCCATCATCAGTCCGCCGATAGGTACGCCGTAATCGGCTCCCCATCCACCGTTTTCGACATACACGGCGATGGCTATCTTAGGATGGTTCATCGGGGCAAAGCCCATGAAAATCGAGTGATCTCGACCGTGGTTCTGGGCTGTTCCAGTTTTTCCGCAAGCTTCAAAATTGTATCTACCTAACATCCGGCATGTTCCTCTTTCGGCCGATGCACGCATTCCTGCCACTACGTAGTCATATGCTCGGCGTGAAGCTTTGGTATGATGACGCCGCCTAAATGCTGTGTCAAGCGGTAATCCCTGAACCTTTCTCACCACATGAGGTACGTAGTAGTAACCTCGGTTGGCGATTGTGGCTCCAAGATTGGCAATCTGTAATGGAGTAAGAGTCACTTCACCTTGGCCGATGGCGATACTGATTACGGTCAATCCGTTCCATGAACCGTTGTAGGCTCGGTCATAGTATTGGGCGTTGGGGATTAGTCCGCGTTTCTCGCCCGGCAGGTCGATACCTAACTTATAACCAAAGCCCATACTTACCATGTAGTCGCGCCAGGTGTTCATGGCCGTTTGTACATTGGGATATTTGCGACGGTTGCCCATCATGTAGTACAGTCCCCAACAGAAGTATCCGTTACAGGATGTACAGATTGCGTTGACAAGATTGATTGGTGATGCATGGCTGTGGCATCCTACATGTAGTCCGCGACAGTAGAATCCACGATGACATGGAAAGAGTGTGGCAGGTGTTATTATGCCTTCAGTCATGTAGGTGAGTGCTTGGGTGGTCTTGAATGTTGATCCCGGCGGGTATGTTCCCATAATGCTGCGGTTGAGCAGGGGTTTCCACGAATCGTGTGACAACATCTTGTGACTTTTACCTCTCTGACGGCCAACCATTATTCGCGGATCGTAAGTCGGGGCTGATACCATGCACAACACTTCGCCTGTTGACGGCTCTATGGCTACGATGCTTCCTATTTTCCCTTCAAGCAGACGCTCGCCGAGAGCTTGGAGCTTCTCGTCGAGACTAAGGGTTATGTCACGGCCGGCGATAGGTCGGCGGTCATATTTACCGTTTTGGTATTTACCTTGAATTCGTCCGCGTGCATCACGCAGAAGTATCTGCACTCCCTTCTCGCCACGCAAAACTTTCTCGTATGATTTTTCCACTCCAACTTTGCCGATGTAGTCGCCAGGCTGGTAATAGTCGTCATCTTCGATGTCGCTTTCTGATACTTCGGCCACGTCTCCTAGAACATGCGCCATGTTAGGTGTCTGGTACTGGCGTATGCTGCGTTGCTGGACATAAAAACCGGGGAAACGGAATATTTTTTCTTGGAAATTGCTGAATTCTTCGTTGGACAGCTGGCTCATGAACAATTGTTGCGTGAAGCGTGAATAGCCAGGATTTTTGGTCCTGTCTTTTATATCGTTCATGCGTTTGACGAAGAATTCCTTTGTAATGCCCAGTGTCTGGCAGAAATCAGCGGTGTCGAGCCTCCCGCTTTCTTCATTCATGATTACCATGATGTCGTATGCTGGCTGATTGTAGACAAGCAGTCTGCCTGCACGGTCGCGAATAGCTCCGCGCGATGGGTATTCTATTTTTTTGAGGAAAGCATTACTGTCGGCATTCTTTTTATAGTCGTCGCTCATCAGCTGGAGTGTGAACAGGCGTACTACATAGATAAGTACAATGACAACTGCAACACCTCCGATAATGAACTTCCTGTTTTCAAGATTGTAATCTTTCATCTACGTTTTACAAGATTCTCTAAAGCAAGAATTAGAATAGATGTGACTATTATGCTCCCACCAACACATTCGGCCCATTGTAAGGAATTGTAGAAATTGAAAACCTCTATTGTGAAGAATGCCAGGCAATAGACAATGACAATCATCAGAACGTAAAAAATGTATTTGGTAACACCGAGGGTCTTGTAGGTGGGCAACAGGTCGTCAGGACTGTCACGTAAAATGAACATTGAGAGCAGATAGGGTTGTAAAAGCCCTATTAGTGTCATGGATGCTGCTGCCACTCCTGGAGTATTTGAAAAAATGTCGATGCATAGTCCGATAGAGAAGCACCACAACAACACACCCCATCTCGGATAGTCGCGACGCATAGGGATGGCGAGGTAGACATAAATGAGAGGCGTAGCGCAGTCGAAAAGATGTATGTGATTAAGCACCAGCACCTGAACAAGTACCAGTACGATAAATGACATCAGTTTCTTTAAAAAGTTAATACTCATCAGACCGAGACAGATAAATGATGTGTGTCTTGTCCGGAGAAAATTGTCCGGACGATTTTCTTTTTTCCGAATATGCCCCCTATTCTCGTGGCTTTATTGAGTCTTGGGCGGCTTGAATCAATTTCTGGCGTTCTATAAGAACGGCATCGTCAACAACTGATACGTCGCGCAGACGACCGAAGTCGGTCGATAATTTCAGACGCAAACGATATGAAAGACCGTTTTCCGAGTTGTACACTCTGTAAATGCGTCCTACAATTACTCCTGGCGGAAACACCTGAGAATAGCCGCTTGTCACAATCCAGTCACCTGTGCGGAAACGGGCGTGCCGTGGTATGCCGTCAACGTATGCTTCATCGACAGCTCCGCCGTTCCAATGTAAATAACCGAAGTAACCGCGTCCGCGTATTGTGCAGCTGATGTTAGAGTGAGAGTTTAGCACAGGGATGACTACCGAGTAATGTTCTGAAACAAGATAAACAATGCCCACGACACCCATGCCGCTTACGACACCCATGTCTTTCTTTATACCGTCAGCAGAACCTTTGTCGATTGTTATGAAGTTGTCAATTTTGTCAACCGAGTTGCTTACGACTTTAGCCGGTATCATGCGATAAGTGGCGACAGCTTTCATCTGGAGTTTTTCAACGTAGCTGGTATCTTTCTTCTGATGGGTAAGAGCTGCCGATACAGCAGACAGTTCACGCTCCAGCTGCAGGTTGCGGTCTGTAAGCTTGCGGTTCGTTTCCGTTAGTGTAAAGTATTGCTCTACAGCCGAACTCCATTCGTATATTTTCCCTGTTACGGCATTTGCTGATGAAAACCATACACTACCCTGATAGCTGTTGTATTGGAACAACAGTACGAAGCTCAACGCTTCAAGAATCAGGAATACAAACCAATGGTTGTTCCGTGAAAGAAATTCTATCAGGTTACGCATTGAATCTCCAATTCAAAGCCTGTAATCCGCTGCATATTTCCTCTGCAATCCAGCATTACCACATAAACCGAAGTCAATGTGGACGATACTCACAGACTGATAAAAAAGTGTGCAGTGAATGACCGGCCTTACAATTATCTCATCAAGAATGAAAATCTGTCGATGTTCTTTAACGCTACTCCTGCGCCCTTGGCTACACTGTGAAGTGGGTCTTCGGCGATGTGGAACGGTATGCTTATCTTGTCAGTCAGACGCTTGTCAAGTCCGCGCAACAGGGCACCGCCACCGCTAAGATAGATGCCGTTCTTCACAATGTCGGCATACAGCTCTGGCGGAGTGTTTTCGAGGGCGGATAGCACAGCGTTTTCAATCTTTGCGACTGTCTTGTCCAGACAATGTGCGATTTCTTGATAGCATACCGGCACTTCCATCGGAAGGGCGGTTATGCGGTTAGGGCCATGCACGATGAAGTCTTCGGGTGCCTCTTCGCCAAGGTCGGTCAGTGCGGAACCAACGTGTATTTTTATGCGCTCAGCCATACGCTCGCTCACTTTCACGTTGTGCTGTCGAGCCATGTATTCCTGAATGTCGGCTGTAAGGTCATCACCGGCTGTCCTTATCGAATTGTTTGAAACGATTCCACCGAGAGAGATGACTGCTATTTCGGTAGACCCACCGCCTATGTCGACAATCATGTTTCCTTCTGGAGCTTCGACATCAATGCCTATTCCAATAGCAGCGGCCATCGGTTCGAATATCAGATATACATCGCGACCGTCGGCGTGCTCGGCAGAATCGCGTACGGCGCGCAGTTCCACTTCAGTCGATCCTGAAGGTACGCCAATGACCATTCTCAGTGACGGAGAGAAGAGACGGCTGCCTGTGTGGACCATTTTTATGAGTCCGCGCATCATCTGCTCGCAGGCTGTAAAGTCAGCAATTACTCCGTCACGCAGGGGACGTATGGTACGTATGTTGTCGTGAGTCTTTTCGTACATCATTTTCGCTTTCGCGCCTACAGCTATCATCTTGTCTGTGCGGCGGTCGAGTGCAACGACAGATGGCTCGTCAACGACAATCTTGTCATCGCTGATGATGATGGTGTTGGCTGTTCCGAGATCCATCGCTATTTCCTGAACGAATGAAAAAAATCCCATCTTATGAGTTTTGAATGAATTGTTATTTACAAGTTTGTTTTCAGTCCTATTATTTCAAGAACCAATTGTGTATGGCAGTGTCATAATGGCTGCTTACGCCGAATGCTTTTTCAGCGAACATTTTGCGCTCTTCGATGTCGGTCTCTGCACCCTTACGCTTTAATATGTCAAGCAGTACTCCGTATTCGGCTTTACTCGGAACAATAACCACGTCTTTGAAGTTTTTTGCTCCAGCCCTTATTAGGGATATTCCGCCGATGTCAATTTTTTCTATTATCTCAGCTTCGGAGGCTCCGTTAGCCACTGTCTGCTCGAACGGATAAAGGTCGACTATGACAAGGTCTATCTCGGGGATTTCGTATTGAGCCATTTGTTCACGGTCGCCCGCATCGTCGCGTCTTGCGAGAATTCCTCCGAAAATTTTAGGATGTAGGGTCTTGACGCGTCCTCCGAGGATTGAAGGATACGTTGTGATGCTTTCCACTGTCTGGCATTCGTAACCTAAAGATTCGATGAACTTGTGTGTTCCACCAGTTGAAATGAATTTTACACCTTCAGCGTTGAGCTTTGCCAGAAGCTCCCCAAGACCGTCTTTGTGAAAGACAGACACGAGTGCGGTCTTTATTTTCTTTGTTCCTGCCATATCGTTGACTTTTATTGTTTTCAGATTGCAAAGTTAGTAAAAAGGCACGATATTGCATATTAAAAAAACGAAAAACCTGAAAAGCTTGGGGATTTTCCAGTCTGTCGACTCTGCTTGGTGGCTTTTAGGCGACTCTGTTTCATTTGATGTATCTGATGGTTGTCGGTTTTGTGGTTGGGTCACAACATTACAGAAAATGATAATCCAGTGGAAAACTGACTGATGTATTTGCTTCCTGTAATGTTGTGTAGCGACTGTAAGTCATAGTCGAGAAACAACTTCATTCCATAATTCCGGCTGTATCTGTAGGTGCAGGAAACCCCTGTATTTGCTGCAGCTCCGTAATGTCCGGCTACATATAGGTCTGTCATTCTTAGTTCTGGATAATATACACCACCAAGCAACAGCTTCCCTCCTAACAGCCATCTTTGCGTGATATTCAGCGAGCCAAAACCGCCGAAGTTCATCGAAGCCGACCTGAATGATTTGTCTTTGACTTTACTGTCAACTATGTTGAGGTATGTATCCGATATGCTTACGCGTCCTCCAATCCCGAGGTTTGGGGTCAGAAACCATGCCCCTTCCAGTCCCATTGTACTGCCAGATGTCATGTCGTAGGTGTTATGATTGGCCGTGTACTGGCTGACTGGGATGTTCACGCCCACGTAAAGACTTACAAACGACGGCTTCTTATTCCATTCTTTCGTCTTGGTCTGTCCATTCTTGGTCAGGCCTTCATTTTTGCATATTAGGTCGGCGATGAAATATCCCAGTTCTGTCGACAGAATACCGATTCCGGCTCCGACCATAACGTCGCTGAGCCAATGGCAGTTGTTTGCCATTCTCATGATTCCGGTTGCAGTAGCCACGGTGTAAGCTCCGGCACTTATCCAGGGGCTGACATACCCGTACTCATGACTGAGCATTGAGGCTGTCATAAATGCCGTGGCTGTGTGTCCGGAAGGGAACGAGTGGTTGTTTGACCCGTTAGGACGCTCCACTTTAGCTGTGTGCTTTATCGAATTCACTAATGTCGCCATTATTGTCACCGAAAAGGCATCGGATAGCAGCATGCGTCCCCATGAACTGCGCCCTTCTACTCCTGCGGCCTTCATTCCGAGCATCACGACTGCGGGCGAATACTGAAGATAATCGTCGGCAGTGAAATGGAAAGACGGAATCCAACTGTTACGTAGGCTGTGTAACTTCTTGTCTTGGGTCTTCATAATTAATCCTCCTGCTATTATCGGCAGTGAAGCCGATGTTAGCTTGTATATGCGCGAATCGGTCACATGAAGAGAATGCTCCCATAGGTTTGATTCCGTCTCACTGCCGATGCTGTATATGTCATTGACAGTTTGTCTCGCTATTGTGTCAGATAAGGCAGCTGAGTCTGCTGCATTGTAGGTTTGGGAATGGGTGTTCTGTGCAAATGACAGACTTGACAATAGAAGTAATGATGTGCAGGTGGATTTCATTACAAAAGGAATGGTACTTTAGTATCGTAAAAAACACAGACGGTCTGGTAGGCATTGTCTTTGTGTTGCGTGGCGATGCGTGCCAGACCGTTGTGTGAAGTGCTGCTTCTCGCTTTCTGAAATCCCGAAGCAGCATTGTCTTCTTAAAGGGTGTGCTTTGAGTTTGCAGTATTTTATTTGAGCAGTGCTTCAAACTTAGGCTGCAGCTTGTCCTTTCGGGCCGAACCTACAAACTTGTCTACCAGTTGGCCATTCTTGAAGAATAGCAGTGTCGGGATGGTGCGTACACCGAAATTGGATGCGATATCGTCGTTCTCTTCGATATCACATTTCCCTACAACAATCTTTCCGTCGTAATCGTTGGCCAGCTCAGAAATGACTGGAGCCAATGCACGGCAAGGACCGCACCAAGTTGCCCAGAGGTCTACCACGAATGGCAGTTCTCCATTCTTATAACTCTCAAAATTCTCGGTTGTTACCTTTACTTCCATTTTTTTGTATTTTATAGTTTGTTTACTTATTAATCTCTTTTATTTGTGTCGCAAACATTATGCCATTTTTTTATAGTGCCAGCGGCGCGGTTCTGTCAGTTGATTTTGTAGGACAATTCCGGGCAATCGTCGAGGTATGCCACGAGTCCGGTCGACAGTTCCACGGGATAGTCGCGGCACGCCAGTGTGATGTTGTTGTTTGTCGTTACGTCATGTATCTTGAAGAACAACGGCACGTTGCCTTTGTTGTCCTTTACCACTGTCGACAGTTCGTTCATCATCGTATCGTCGAACGACTGGGCTTCTATGTTTACGGTGATTTTTTCAATGCGGCTTCTCTTGACATCACTCAGAAAATCGACGCTTGAAACCTTTATGTCGTAGAGGTCTTCGTTGTATCTGAACCGCTGCTCGCTCTTTGCAGTGACAAATATGGCGTAGCCTTCTTTGAGCTTGCTTTCCCATCTTGTCCAATCGTCGCCGAAGAGCGCTATTTCGCCTTCGCCGGTATAGTCTTCGATGGTTACAATGCCGAAGGGCTTGTCGTTACGGGTGAATCGTGAGACCACTTTGGTGACGATGCCGCCGAAGGTCAGTTCCTGAAATTTTGCCAGTTCTTTCTTGTCTGCATCCCTTGTCAGCTCTTTGCATTGCAGATTGCAGAGGTTCTTCAGTACAAGACTGTATTCGTCGAGTGGATGAGCTGAGAGGTATATGCCTACAAGCTCGCGTTCCTTATTCAGGCGTTCGCGGGTGTTCCAATCCTCTACCTTTGGTACAGGCGGTTTGGCTACTTCTACGTCATCGAATCCTCCGAATAACGAATTGACTGCTTGGGCCTTACCTACCTGATAGAGCTGTCCGTATCTCACGAGCAAGTCGATGAACGACTCGCCCTTGTTGTTCTTCCCTACATACTGTTCGCGCTTTATTCCGAAACTGTCAAATCCTCCGCTTAGTGCCAGAACCTCAAAGGCTTTCTTGTTTACAGCCGAGAGGCTGACACGTTGGGCAAAGTCGAAGATATCCTTATATGGACCGTGTTTCTCGCGCTCTTCTATCAGGTTGATGGCGGCAGCGTCGCCCATACCCTTTATGGCCGACAGTCCGAAACGTATTTCGCCTTTCTTGTTTACGCTGAATTTACGGCGGCTCTCGTTGACATCAGGTCCGAGACAGTGTATGCCCATGGCCTTGCATTCAGTCATCAGCTTTGTTATCTTTGTGATGTCGTTAAAGCATCGGCTCATGTTTCCGGCCATGAACTCGGCGGGGTAGTGCGCCTTTAGATATGCCGTCTGGTAGGCCACCCACGAGTAGCATGTGGCATGACTCTTGTTGAAGGCGTAGGAAGCGAACTTCTCCCAGTCGGCCCATATCTTTTCGAGTACTTTCGGGTCGTGTCCGTTTTTCTTTCCTCCCTCTATGAATTTCGGCTTCATCGCGTCGACGATGGCCTTCTTTTTCTTACCCATAGCCTTACGCAGAGCGTCGCTCTCGCCACGGGTGAAGTTGGCCAGCTGGCGCGACAGAAGCATCACTTGCTCCTGGTACACCGTGATGCCGTAAGTGTCTTTGAGATACTTTTCCATGCACGGAATATCATACTTTATCTCTTCGCGTCCGTTTTTCCGGGCTATGAACGACGGTATGTAGTCCATTGGTCCCGGGCGATAGAGAGCGTTCATGGCTATAAGGTCTTCGAAGACGGTAGGTTTCAGTTCGCGCAGATATTTCTGCATACCGGCCGACTCGAACTGGAACGTTCCGATAGTACGGCCTTCCTGATAGAGCTTATAGGTCAGTTCGTCGTCTATAGGAATCTTGTCGAGATCGAGGTCAATACCGTGCGTCAGCTTTATGTTTTCGACAGCTTCTTTCAGTATCGACAGTGTGCTCAGTCCGAGGAAGTCCATCTTTATGAGACCGGTCTCTTCAATCACGTGTCCGTCATACTGTGTTGTAAGCAGCTTGTGCCCCGGGTCTGACTTGTCTTCGGCTGTCGATACCGGCACCCAGTCGCTTATGGCATCGCGGCAGATGATGGTTCCGCAGGCGTGTATGCCCGTTCCTCGTACTGTGCCTTCGAGCATCTTGGCATATCGTATGGTGTTGCGCAGCTGCGGGTCGTTGCTCGCTTCGGCTTCGCGCAGCTCCGGCACACACTTTATGGCATTCGTCAGGTTCATCTTCAATCCGTCGGGCAGACGGTCGGGTATGGCCTTACACAGATGGTTCGAAATTTCAATCGGAAGATTCTCCACACGGGCGACATCCTTGATAGAGTTCTTCGTCGCCATTGTACCGTAAGTTATGATGTGTGCCACCTTGTCATGGCCATATTTGTCTTCCACCCATTCGAGCACCTTTCCACGTCCGTCATCGTCGAAGTCAGTGTCGATATCGGGCAGGGATATACGGTCGGGGTTGAGGAAACGCTCGAACAGCAGGTCGTACTTGATAGGGTCAATCTTGGTGATCCCCAGACAGTAGGCCACCACTGAGCCGGCGGCCGAACCACGTCCAGGACCAACCATCACACCGAGCTTGTCGCGGGCTGAATTGATGAAGTCCTGCACTATCAGAAAGTAGCCCGGAAAGCCCATCGTTTTCATGACGTGCAGCTCAAACTTCACGCGGTCGGCCACATCCTTGGGTATCGGGTCGCCGTAGAGGCGTCGTGCTCCGTCGTATGCAAGCTTGGCCAGATAGTCGGCTTCAAACTTGATGCGGTATATCTTTTCGTATCCGCCAAGGTGTTTTATTTTTTTCTCTCCCTCTTCGGGTGACAGCTGGTTCTCGCCGTTTTCGTCTGTGGTGAACTCGTCGTAGAGTTGTTTCTCTGTGTATTTCTTTCGTGTGTCTTCCTCCGTACCGAATTCGGTTGGTATGGGGAAAAACGGCATTATCGGGTCGTGGTCGATGCTGTACATCTCCACTTTATCGAGCACCTCAAGTGTGTTGGCCAGTGCTTCGGGCACATCGGCGAATACATCGTTCATCTCCTGACGCGTCTTGAACCATTCCTGTTTGGTGTAGAGCATGCGCGTCGGGTCGTCGAGGTCCTTGCCTGTGCTCAGGCAGAGCAGATGGTCGTGGGCCTCGGCATTTTCCTGGTCTACAAAGTGGGCATCGTTAGTGCATACGAGCTTTATGCCGTATTCATGTGCCAGCTCTATTATCACCTTGTTGGCTTTTTGCTGTAGCGGGAATGTCTCGCGGTTGGCTCGGATGTTCGGGTCTTTTACTTCGTGACGCTGCAGCTCCAGATAGTAGTCGTCGCCGAAGACGCGCTTGAACCATTCGATAGCTTTGCGGGCACCCTCGATGTCGTCGTGTATTATCTTTGACGGCACTTCGCCGGCAATGCATGCCGAACATACAATCAGCCCCTCGTGAAACTTTTCTAGGTCTTTGTGGTCTGTACGGGGTTTCATGTAGTATCCGTCCACCCATGCGCGCGACACGAGCTTTATCAGATTCTTGTAACCCTTATAGTTCTTGGCCAGGACTATGAGGTGGTTGCCGCCCATGTCCCTTTTGCCTTCGCGGTCTTCCTTGTTGCGCCGTGCCACGTACATCTCGCATCCGAATATGGGCTTGAACGGTTCTTTGCCTTCTTCCTTACGCTTCTTGTTTATACCCTTACAGTAGTTGTACAGCTCTTTTATGCCGAACATGTTGCCGTGGTCGGTGATGGCCAGGCCTTTCATCCCGTCGCTGATGGCTTTGTCTACCAGTTTTTGAATGCTAGACTGGCCGTCGAGAATCGAGTAGTAAGTGTGAACGTGTAGATGTACGAAATCTTCCATTTTGTATAATTATGAAGTCAAAATTACTGCAATAAAATGACATGTGCAAAAGAATGAATGAAAAATTTGTCCGATAGACAAAAAACTTTTAACTTTGCACTATGTATATTACTGTTGTCAGGTGGGCATTTCTGCCATGAAAGGAAAACCTGTCGGCATTTGACGTACGACCAATACTCTATGATAAAGAAAATAAAAAAAATCAAGAAGATTCGCCTACACCGCGAAGGCACGGACACCCTTGTCTATGGCTTCATAGTGATTGCGGCCATTGCATTGCTTCTATGGCGTTATGTCGACACAAAAATACCTTTCTGGTGTTTCGTGTCGGTCATGGCTGTGGTCTATGGCGTGGTTGTCAACTTCTTCCGTTGTCCTATACGCTATTTTCCCGAGGAAGACACCGACAAGGTGGTCGTGGCTCCGGCTGATGGCAAGATTGTCGTCGTGGAGGAGGTTGAGGAAACGCGCTATTTCCATGATCGTCGCATAATGGTGAGCATCTTTATGAGTCTGTTCAATGTCCATGCCAATTGGTTTCCAGTGGACGGAAGGGTGAAAAAGGTTTTTCATCAGGATGGCAATTACCACAAGGCGTGGCTACCTAAGGCCAGTGAGGAAAACGAACATGCAGACACTCTCATCACCACCCCGGAGGGCACAGATATACTGTGTCGGCAGATAGCAGGAGCTGTTGCGCGGCGCATTGTCACATACGCCAAGGAAGACGAGGAATGCTACATCGACGAACATCTCGGATTCATCAAGTTCGGATCGCGAGTCGATGTATACCTTCCTTTGGATAGCAAGATCCTCGTCAAGATAGGGCAGACTACTACGGGCAACCTTACGGTTCTGGCGAAACTGAAATAATATTACTACGATTTGATATCAAAACTAATTAAGCGGATGTCTATTACCAAATACATACCAAATACCCTTACGTGCTGCAATCTGGTTTCCGGTTGCATAGCGACGGCGTATGCTCTGAGTGGTGTCCCGCGCGTGGCTCTTATGTGGATTATTATAGGCGCGGTGTTCGACTTTTTCGACGGCATGAGTGCACGGTTGTTGGGTGTGTCGTCACCTATAGGAAAAGAACTGGATTCACTTGCCGACGACATTACGTTCGGTCTGGCTCCTGCTTCCATGGTGTTTTCCGAACTTTCTATAATGGAGTATCCGGAGTCGCTCGAACCGCTCCGCGACTATGTGCCGTACGTAGCCTTTATAATGGCTGCATTCTCGGCGGTACGTTTGGCCAAATTCAATATTGATCCGCGTCAGACTACATCGTTTATCGGTGTGCCCACTCCTGCCAACGCCCTTTTCTGGGGTTCGCTCATCTGCTCAGTGTCTGACGTTATTGAGTCGTCGGCCTGGATGGTGCTCGTTGTAGTCGCTATGGTGCTTGTGTCCTGTTGGCTCATGGTGTCCGAAATACCGATGTTCGCGTTGAAGTTCAAGCATTGGGGATGGAAAGGCAATGAAGTAAAGTACATGTTTCTGATTTTGTCGGCTTCCATAATCCTTCTTCTTGGATTTGTCGGCGGACTTTGGCTTGTCATATTGCTCTACCTTGTCGTATCCCTAATAATGGACAGAAGGCCGGCAGTAAAGTCTTGCTAAGCTGTTTTTGTTTAAGATTAGAAGTCATGATTATATTCAAAGTTTTGGGTTTTATAATTCTTGTTTTCGCCATTTGTCTGGCTATTGTCATTTATACCATAATGAACCGTCTGCGCAAGGCTACCGAGAATTTCAAACAGCAGATGGGTGGAGAAAAAACACAGCAGAACAGTCAACGGTATAATGCAGGTTCGCATTCTGCTGAAACTATCATAGACAGCCGTATACCGGAACGCGCAGAGAAAAAGATAATACCAAAAAGTGAAGGCGAATACGTCGATTTTGAGGAAGAGAAATAATGGTAGTGATAATACCATACCATTAACTTTTCCACATTCATTTTAAATTTAAAGGGCTGCTGCAAAATCCTGCGTTTGCTTGCGAGATTTAGCAGTGGCCTTTTCCTTCAACCCGAAAATCTGTCATGATTTGCCAAACCTTCGTTCCAAGGCAATCGGAATATAAATTCCAGAAACACCAAATAGAACAATCATTTTTACCTGATTCCCGATATTCCGAATTTCAGAACGTAAAATCATAGCTCCTGTAATATGCGGACTACCAATGGATTAAAAGACTGAATCGGAACATGGGGTGAAATAAAATCTTGTTCCGAAATAGAAAAAATCCACGGTCGCCGATCTTATCCCGTTGTAATACAGACAAACAAATAAGGCGGAGTCGTCCAGACTCCGCCTTTCAGCCCCAAATGGCATTAGATTTTAAAAGTGAAATTCTTAGTATCTTTATGACCGTATCACGTTCTAATGACTGATTGGGATTAATAATCAGGAATTATAGAAAAACAATCTCTGTATCAGTTGTGCACGAGGGTGCCTATGTTCTCGCCTTCCATTACTTTTTTCAGATTACCGACGATGTCCATGTTGAATACGTAAATGGGCAGGTTGTTTTCCTTACACATGGTGGTGGCTGTAAGGTCCATGACCTTCAGCCCACGGTTGTAAATTTCGTCGTAGGTTATTTCGGAGAACTTCGTTGCTGTCGGGTCTTTTTCTGGGTCGGCCGTGTATACCCCATCTACACGAGTGCCTTTGAGCATAACATCGGCTTCAATCTCAATGCCGCGCAGTGACGAACCCGTGTCGGTTGTAAAATAGGGACATCCTGTCCCGGCTGAGAAGATGCAGACGTATCCGGCTTCGAGAGCCTCGATAGCTTTCCATTTTGCGTAGAACTCTCCTATGGGTTCCATACGTATAGCTGTCAGCACTTTGGTTTTCACTCCTAGTTCCCCAAGAGCAGAGCTGAGTGCCAGCGAATTGATGACTGTGGCGCACATTCCCATTTGGTCGCCTTTAACCCGGTCGAAGCCTTTTGAGGCTCCGCTCAGTCCACGGAAGATGTTTCCGCCGCCGATTACTATGCCTATCTGCACACCCATTTCACTCACTTCCTTAATCTGTCTTGCATACTCGCTGAGACGTTCTGGGTCGATTCCGAAACTCTGATTGCCCATCAGGCTTTCACCGCTGAGCTTGAGAAGAATTCTTTTGTACTTTGCCATAATTTTTATTCGTTAAGTATGAAATTTATTTCCTTGAAATAGTATTGCCGCTGTTTCCCCGCGCTGTCCCGCAATATTATCCTTCCGTCGTCGTCTACACGTTCTATCTTGGCCTTGAACAGCCCTCTTCTGTCTTTGAACAAGTGCATTCCCGTGCGACGATAGAGTGATGCGTGATATATTGAAGATATCTCGTCGTAGTTGCCGCGCTGTACCATCGAGTAGTACATGGTAAAGTTTTCTACAACTTTGTCGAGTACCTCCTCTCGTGTAACCTCGTGGCCTAAGATGAGGCTTAGCGAGATAGGGTTGGGGGCATCGCTGGCGAATTTTTTCTGGTTTATATTAATACCTGTACCGAGAATGCTGTCGCTAAGGACGCGTCCCCGGACGCGGTTCTCGATGAGCGTACCGCTTATTTTATAGTCTTTCCAGTAGACATCGTTTGGCCATTTGAGGGTTATGTCGCCGACGTATGAACGGAGAGTGTCTCTGACTGCCAGTGCTCCGGCTTCGGAGAGAATGAACTGGCGAACGACAGGAACACGTCGTGGACGCACCAGAATGGAAAAAAGCAGGTTTTGTCCGGCTTCGCTTTCCCATGAGTTAGAGCCTTGTCCTCGTCCCGCAGTCTGTTTTTCTGCAGTCACAACTGTGATGTCGGCATCGTCGGTAGCAGACGTTTTCGCTATGCTTAAAAGATAATCGTTAGTGGAGGAGGTCTCTTCTAGTTTTATTATTTTTGTCTTCATGGTTTCTTTTATCTGAATATAAGTATAGGGTTGAAAGCGTCTTCAATGTGTTCGATATGTGCCGACGCACTGTCGGTTCCGACAATCGTAATGATGTCGAAACGCAGTTCGTTGAGCACGTTGAACTTTTTTACGTATGCATTGGCGGCCAATGCTATGTTTCGTACCTTGTTTGCTGTTATTGCGTCTTCGGGACGTGTCACTACGTCAGACTGACGTGTCTTCACTTCAACGAATACCGTGCAGATACGGTCTGGGGTTAGTGCAACGATATCTATGTCGCGGTGTCCCGACATCCAATTTCTGGACATTATGACATAGCCCTTGCTCGTGAGTAGGCTGGCTGCCATGTCTTCGCCCCATTTGCCTAAATCGTTGTGTCTTGCCATAGCTTTGAGTTTATTTGTTTTGTTCGCCGGTGACTTTTTCGAGTTCCTTGATGACGTATTCGCGTGGCAGTATTCCGAACTGCTGTTTAAAGCATTTTGTGAAGTAAGATGCAGATGAGAATCCTACCTTTACAGCCACCTCAGAGACATTCAACCCGTCTAGAAGCAGTCGTGAAGCTTTGTTCATGCGCTGGGTCTTGAGAAAGTCGACGGGCGACATTCCCGTGAGCGACTTCAGCTTGCGATAGAAGCTCGACCGGCTCATGTTCATCTGCTCGGCCATCGAGTCGATAGAGAATGCTTCGTCCTTTATGTTGTCGCCGAGAATCTTCTGCACATTCTCTACGAATTCCAGGTTCTGCCGTGTGATGCCGTATTCTGAAGGTTTGACAGTGTCCAGTTTGCCGTCTATCTGGCTCATTCGCTTGTGGAAGTTTTGGCGCATGCGCAGCAAGCTCATTATCTGAAGATGGAGCTGGCGTATGGAGAACGGCTTCTCAAGATACACGTCGGCTCCGCTCTCCATTCCTTCAACTTTGGCTTCTACCGATGTCTTGGCCGTAAGCAAAATTACTGGTATGTGCGAATAGTTGATTTCGCTTTTCACCTTGCGGCATAGCTCTATTCCGTCCATTACAGGCATCATTACGTCGCTGACAATCACGTCTGCGTTTTCGCCGGCAAGCACGTTGAGGGCTTCTACGCCGTTTGTGGCTTTCAGCACTCTGAACCATTGTCGCAGAGTGTCGCGCATCATATTCAGCAAGTCGGTATTGTCTTCTACTATGAGTATGCAGAAATCCTTTGTAGAAGAATCAGATGGTGACACGTCGTTGTCGGTTATCATCATGGTTCCGCTTGCGGGCTTGTCTTCAGTCTTTGGCGCGTTGACGGTCTCTATCGGGAGCGTGAGGTTGAAGCTTGACCCTCCGCCTTCGGTATCGGTTACTGACAGGCTTGCCGAGTTGGCTTCGGCAAGGGTCTTGGCATAAGCCAGACCGAGTCCTGTACCGAGCATCGAGGCAATCTTGTCTCCGCCAACTTGATAGTATGATGCGAAGATTTTCGTTTTCTCTTCGTCTGGAATGCCCGGACCGTCGTCTGTTACGGAGAGACACACCGAATTGTCACCGACCGTCTTCATTGACAACACGATGTTTGTCCGGGCATATTTGAGGGCGTTGCTCATAAGGTTCATGAGAATCTTTTCAATGCAGTCGCGGTCGATGGCTGTGACTATATCGTGTTCGGGAACGGATAGTTCCACTTTCTTATGTGCAATGTCGACGTATGACTCGAAGCGGTCGTATACGTCCTGCATCAGTTGGCGCATTGAGCAATTGGCCTTTTCTATCTTCTTTGTTCCGCTTTCGGCCTTTTGAAAATCGAGTAGCTGGTTGATTACTCCGAGCAGATAGTCTAAGTTGTGGCGTATCATTCCCATGTACTTGCCGTTGCTTTCGGGGTTGTGATGCTGTTCCAGCTGTTCAAGAGGCAAGGAGATGAGGCTCAAAGGTGTGCGTATCTCGTGCATTAGGTTTACAAAGAACCGTATCTTCGACTCAAACATTGTCTTTTCCTGTTCGGCCTTTATGTGGCCGATGCGTTCGTTGTAGCGTTTGCGTACTACGCTCTTTGCATATTCTATTCCAAAATATAAGGCAGCACAAATGATGAAGAGGTAGACAATGTAGGCTGCATAAGTGCGGTACCATGGTGGAAGGACGTTTATTTCAATCACCGAAGGTGGCTGGTTTGAACCAGCTTCGCGCAGCAGGAAACGGTAATGTCCGGGTTGTACGTTGGTGTAGGTCGCACCGCCACTGTTCGACTCTTTCACCCAGTCTTTGTCAACGCCTTTTAGCATGTATTCGTATCTGACATCACCCGACGATGAGAATCGCGGTGCCGCAAAATGAAGTGTAAAGCTGTTGTCTCTGTATGGTAGCTCTACTTTGCGTGTGATGTAAGGCGGGCAGTCTAGTCCGAGGGTGGATATTTCGCTGTCCGAGTCGGATACGTATGGCAGACTTATTTTAGAAACGTACACGGGTTCATGTTTGCGCCCTAATGTCATTCGGTCTGGACATAACGAATAGAACCCGTCCTCGCTTCCTATAAGCATGAGCCCGTTTGCTGTCCTGACGACCGCGTTTTGGGCTATTTTGCCCTGCCATAAGTCTGACGGACTCATTATCAATGAAACCGTGTGATTCTCTCTGGCAATACACAGTAATCCGTTTTCTGTACCAATCCACAGTCTTTCGTTACCGTCTTCTTCAATGAAGTAGATATTGTCTTCGCTTGGAGCGTATCTGGCAAATGTGTTCTTCTCCCGTTCGTAGCAGCATAGTCCGCCGCCACGTGTGGCAATCCATATGCGTCCTGTGTGGTCGCGGAAAAGTCCGGAAATAGTATTGCTTGTTATGGAACCTGGTCGCATCCGGCTGTAAGCGAAATTAGTCCATTCGCCTGTTTTCATGTCGAGCCTGTATGCTCCACGACTGCTTGTGGCAGCCCACAGTCCTCCGTCATTGTCTTCGCAGATGTCTGTGAATTCGGTCATGGCGTTCAGACGTGCGAAGCCCATGAAGCGTTCGTGCTTTCGGTCGAAACGGCATAATCCCCAGCTCGTAGCAACATAAATGTCTCCGCTCCGTGCGCGATAGATGCGACGTATCTCGTTACTTGTAAGCGTGTAGGGTATGTTTTCAGAATACAGGTATTCTTTTTGCTTCCCGGTCAGAAGATTCATAACCCTTATTCCGTTATGCGATGTTCCAATCCACAGGTCGTGGCCGTCAAGAAGCAATGCAGACACAGAAAGTCCCGGTTCGGTGCTGCCGAATCGTGTTACGGAGTGTAGGGTAGGGTCGTAGCGGTAAAGTCCGGTGGTCGTTCCTATCAGAGTCTGTCCGTCTGGCATTGATAGCATGGTGTTGACGTACGATCTGCTTTCTTTTGCTATGTCTGGCAATCTTATAAATTCGGTCATGCCTGTGTGCCGTGGCAGCCAGCTTATGCCCCCGGCACTGGTCATCACCCACAGATTGCCTTCGCGGTCGGTCTTCATGTCGTTTATACTTATATCGGGCAGACCGGAAACTTTGCCCGGCCCGTCAAAACGGCGGAATGAATTGTCGTAAATGCCGAACGTGTAGATTCCGTTGTTGGTGCCGAGTATGACAGCATCCTTGCCCCATCCCATTATTGTGTTGACATTGCCGAAACGGGAAGGAGGAGTGAATGTTTCAAAACGGCCGTTTAACGGGTTCAGCCGATATAGGCCACGGTCGGTTCCGACCCAGATGTATCCGTTGTTATAACAGATGCTCAGCTTGTTTTTTTCGTTGACGTAGCCAGGAATGTTGTAGGAGCGGACGAAACGGCCGTTCTCTTCGAATATACACACTTTGCCGTTAAGTGTTGTTATGGCAACTTTTGAGCCGGGGCAAAGACAGACGTCGGTCACAAATCCTCCGTTGCGGGAGTTTTGGGCGAGTTTCCCGTTTTGTGGGTTGTAAACGAAGAATCCCTGACCCATGGTGCAAATCCAGACTGTACCGCTTCTGGTGTGAAGCAGCTTCTGGACTGTTGTGCTTACAATGACGTTGTATCGTGTCTTTTTCCTGAAGCGGGAAAAAGAATTCTTTTCACGGTGGTATATGTAAAGTCCGTCGTTACAGCCGACAATAATGTCGTCGCCCGACTCCATCAGAGATACGACTCTGTTGTTTCCATAATATGACTGGCGGTCGGGTATGTCGCGGAAGATTGAGTTGTTTTTTCCGTCAAAACAGTTCAGACCGTTGGCTGTACCAATCCAGACGAATCCGTATTTGTCGCGTATTCCGCACAGAACCGAATTGTCAGACAGTCCGTCGGACACCGTGTAGGTGCGGAAATATGCAGCGAAGCCGTCTGCCCCCATAAGAGTGGCAGACGGCATGAGCATAAGTATTATTATAAGAAAAAAATCTTTTGCCGACATTTCTTGTCATTACTTCACTTTCGCGCTGCGGAGCAGGTCTACCTTACCGTCGTCGATAAGTTTGAGAATCAGCTCGCCGAACAGTGTGTTCTGCCATGCAAACCATGCGCGGGTGTATTTGGAAGGGTTGTCCTTGTTGAACGATTCGTGTATCAGTCCGGTGTCAGCATCGGTCTTCTGGAGCATCTCGATGCATTGTTTTATCTCTGCGTCGTCCTTACTTGTGAATGCCTTCATCATTATTGACATAGGCCATGGCATGTCATAGCCGATGTGCGGACCGCCAATGCCTTCGCCGGCTTTCCCACGGAAGAAGTAGGGATTGTCCTCGCTCCATACGAAGCGGCGGGTGTTCTGGTAGATGGGGTCGTTGGCATCAACGTCACCCAGATAGGGCATTGCCAGAAGACTGGGTACATTGGCATCATCCATTAGGTGCTGGTTGCCGAAACCGTCTACTTCGAAAGCGTAAATCTTGCCGTACTTAGGATGGTTGTACACGGCGTACTTCTGAAGAGCATCAGACACTTCTGTTGCAAGAGCGGTACATTCAGCAGCTGTCTGAGCGTCGTTGTTAACTTTGGTCAGAATCTCGGCTGCCTTCTTCAATGAGGAGACTGCCATGAAGTTGGACGGTACGAGGAAGAGGAATGTTGTGGCATCGTCGGAAGGACGGAAGGCAGATGCAATCAAACCTACCGGTTTAACGGGTGCTCCGTAGCCGTCGTTACACATGGTGTCGAGCTGGCGTTCGGTGCGGCGCTGAAAACGGTACGGACCGAGTCCGTTCTTGCGCTGCTGTTCGCGGAAAGTCTTCAGTATGTTGCGTACAGCAGCTTTCCATTCTTCGCCGAAGATGGAAGCATCGCCTGTCACCTGCCAGTAGTGGTAGGCCAGACGAAGCGGATAGCACAGCGAGTCGATTTCGTACTTGCGTTCGTGCAGTTCAGGTTTCATGTCGGTCAAGTCCGAAGCCCATTCGTTATGCTCTACCGGACCCATGTTGAATGCGTTGGCGTAAGGGTCGAGGTTTATGCACTTGAGCTGTCGCAGAATCACACCGCGCAGCATCTTCTTCAGCTTTGGGTCTTTGTTAGCAAACTGTACGTAAGGCCAAACTTGTGCGCCTGAATCGCGCAGCCACATGGCGTGAATGTCACCTGTATAGACAAACGTGTCCTCGTCGCCGTCGAAGTGTACTGTAGTATCGAGCGTGTTAGGAAAACAGTTTTCGAACATCCAAGCCAGATAGGGATTGTCTTTCAGCAGTTTTTTCACTTCTTTGATTTTCTTTTCTATTACATCCGACTTGAACAGACGTTCCGATTCTACAGGTCGTTTAGATACGTAACGGGTGCTTACAGCTGCTTGCTGAATATAAGCCTTGTCGTCAGTAATAGGTGCTGCGGTAGCACTTCCAGCCGTCAGTGTCAGCATCATCGCTACACCGGTTATCGTCTTGATTCTTTGATTCATAGAATTTATTTTAAATTTTAATTATTATTATAGATTGTAGGTCGGTATTCATGCACTTTTTTGAAAGGTTGTGCAAAGAGTCAACCATCAGTTGCAAATTTAAGAATAAAATTTGATAATTGATTCTTTCCATGATGAAAAGTTAAGCTTTTCTTTCAATTGTTCCCGGTAATGAATTGTAGTTAAGCCTATTTCGTAGAAGCAATACGACTAATGTTCCGAAATTTGAACTTCAATTATGGAGACGGGATGTCAATTATACTATATTAACGAATTCGTCTTTTTATTTAACACGACTGATTCTGTTGAAATAGCTGTAAAACCATATCAAAAGCGTACCAGAACGGCATGAAAAGTAGAAAGCATTGCCTTTGTCTGCTGAAACAGTGCATATCAGAATGCAAAAAGCATCGTCTTAGAATCCAATATGCCCCAAATCAGAAGTCATAAACAGGCAGTTCTTGCATTAAAAACAGCGACTTTGTCTTTTGTTTCAGGCGTTTGCTTTCCGTTGTAATCTATAAAACGCTAATTATCAGCGTATTACTTCTTCTTCCGCATTTCGCGTATATCAGTCTCAAATTCACGGTGTTGATTTACGTTTAAGTTATGACGATTTGTTTTTAACAATGATTCTCTGCGTTTGGTTAATAGCTGTTAACAACATACTGATGCCAATTTACTATCATGACGTGTCGGCTATCAGCCTACGTACAAGCCACTCAGATTCTAACTTCGACATTTGAGTAATTATAAATGGGTATTTTGAGTTGTGATTTCCGTTTTAAAATCATTATTGCTGAGTATTGTTGCCTTTTAACATTCATTGTACCTTTGCAAAATAAAATAATGAAAGATGCATAGAAATACGGCTTTTGGTATTGTGGCCTTTTTATTATTGTATTTTTGCGCTACTGTCGAAGCTCAAACCATAATGAAAGGCACAGTCGTTGATAGCGAGACAAAGGAGCCTTTGCCGGGTGCCATAATCAGGATTGGCACCGGTAAGTCGCAGACATCGACCACCGATGCAAACGGCTCATTTACCATCAATGCCAAACAAGGAACTGCAGCCACCATATCTTATATAGGTTACGGTGTGCTGCCTATCATCTTGCAACAAGGCAAGGTTTACATAATGCATCCGCAAGTGAAGAGCTTGAACGATATCGTGGTGACAGCTACCGAGTCGAAAAGTCTAACCAGTGCGTCAAACATAGGCCGACATGCCATGGAACACCTGCAGCCGTCGAGCTTCACCGACATCTTAGAGCTGCTGCCGGGCGGTATGGCCCGCGACCCTTCGCTGTCGTCGCCGAACACTATACGCATACGCGAAGTGCCTGTATCGAGCAGCGACTATGCTACGTCGTCGCTCGGTACATCGTTTGTGGTCGACGGTGCACCTATCAGTACTAACGCCAACATGCAATATCTCGCCGGAGCTTCGGACAATCAGTCTACGTCGCGCGACTTCACCAACGAGGGCGTTGACATGCGCTCTATCTCTACCGACGACATACAGAACGTAGAAATAGTACGCGGAATACCTTCGGTAGAGTATGGTGACCTCACCAGCGGACTTGTGAAAATAAACCGACGGCGAGGCGGCAACGACATCAGTGTACGGTTCAAGGCCGACATGGACACCAAACTGTTCTATCTGGCTAAAGGCATGGAATGGAAAAAACGACAGTTGTCGCTCAACCTCAGTGCCGACTATCTCGACAACCGCGCCGACCCGCGCAACATACTCGAAACTTATTCACGCGTAACGTTCTCGGCAAGGCTTTTCAAAAAGTGGACAATGGAGAACACTACGTCCGACCTCGGTGTGAACGCCGACTACGGCGGCTCGTTCGACCGCGACAAGGTTGACCCCGAAATCAATTATGGCGGCGTGGACAAGTATAAGTCGAGCTATAACCGCTTTGCTGCCAGCGTTTCATACAACATCCGTAATAACCGACCGGGACATGTGTTTCGTTCTTTCTCGGCCATGCTTTCGGTCTCGACCGAGAGCGATAATACAGAGCGTACACGTCTGGTGCAACTGAGTCGCGAAACGGCTGCCGCAACGTCTACCGTCACTGGCGAATCAGACGCCGTGCTGATTTATCCTTACAAGTACACCGCTACCCAGTCGGTAGACGGTCGACCTACGACGGTCTATGCAAAGGCCAGTGCCGAGTTTGCCTTGCCGTTTCTCAACCGTGTCAGCTCGACGCTTAAGATAGGAACCGACTGGCAGATGGACAAGAACTACGGCGACGGACAGGTGTTCGACCCTCTGCATCCATTGTATCCTGAAGTGTCGGCCCGGCCTCGTAAATATTCGTCAATCCCGGCAACTCACGACCTCGGCGCATACGCCGAACTTGTTACGGGTGTTCCGGTAGGACCTTTCCGGTTTGACATACAAGCCGGTGTCAGAGCTACGACGATGCTCAATCTGCCTTCGGATTACGCTCTACGCGGCAAGGTCTATGCCGACCCACGCGTCAATCTCGGTCTGACGATGCCAAAGTTCGACATCGCAGGCCGCAGCATGATTGTGCGTTTCCTCGGTGGAGTAGGCCAGCACACCAAGACGCCCACCCTCGACTATCTGTATCCCGACAAGGCTTATCTGGACATCGTAGAGATGAACTTTTGGCACGAAAACCGCAACTACCGTCGTATCTATCTGCAAACTTACGTCATCGACCCTACCAATACGGCTCTTCATGCAGCGCGCAATACTAAATGGGAGGTGTCGATGGATGCCAACTGGTGGGGCAACCGATTGAACGTCACTTACTTTCGCGAAGATATGAAGTCGGGATTCAGAAGTATGGCTATCTATGCGCCGTACCGATACAAGGTCTACGACACGTCGGGCATAAACTCGTCGGCACTCACAGCTCCTCCCAATCCTTCCGACTTGCCCTATACCGATGAGACCGACCTGCGCGGTTACAGTCGCACGTCTAACGGCAGCCGTACCCTGAAGAGGGGCGTTGAGCTGACCTTCTCCTCACGCCGTGTCCCGGTCATCAATACGCGGCTCACCGTCACGGGAGCGTGGTTTAAGACCGAATACCGCAACTCGCAAGACATCATGGAACGTCCCAGCACCGTCCTTGGAGGCAAGCAGATAAATCTTGTCGGAATATATCGTGACGACGACGGGTATATCCGAGAGATGTACAACACCAACTTCACGTTTGACACCGACATACCGAAGCTGCGTCTCGGCATTTCGCTCTCGGCACAGTGTGTGTGGCTGACGGCCAGCCAAAATATGGAGAAGGACAATATGCCGGTCTCGTATATGGACAGTGACGGAAAAATACATCCTTTCACAGAAGCCGATGCTACCGACACCGAACTGAAGTTTCTTGTCCGGACAAATACGGCTTCGATGTTCGAACGACAGACCGTGCCGTTCAGCATGAATCTCAATCTGAAAGCCACTAAGAAACTGATGGGTGACAGGCTTATGGTCGCTCTGTTCGTGAACAAACTGTGGGACGCTCATCCCGATTATGTACGTAACAATTTCAAAATCCGCAGGTACGTAACGCCTTATTTCGGACTCGAACTAAATATGAAATTCTGATTATGAACAGCATACAAGACAGTCGCATACAATTCTGCTCATGGCGCATGGTTGCCATGATCGTGATGATGATAAGCCTTTGTACGGCTTTCGCTGCGTGTCACGAAGAAAGCGACGACTATTACACCACGGCGCAGATAGAGTTTACTGCCCCTGAAGGAACATCAATTAAGCAACTTCAAGGAACGGTGAAGCTGTATAACATCAACAACCGTCAAACGTTCTCCACCTCGGCGTTCAACGGAAACACGGCCAGCATCGAGGTGTTTCGTGGAGCCTACTCGGTCACAGCCGAAGGCTCGCTTCGATATGTTGACAGCCGAGGACGCGAACAAACTGGCTCGTTCCGTGCCGTGACCGACTATTGTGAGGTGATGGAACATCCGTCGCGCGTCGTCCTTAAAATCATATTAATGTAACAGAAGCCAATGTACAATCGCATATCAATCATATTGTTTTTGTGCCTGTCTGTTCTGTCGGCACGTTCGTCAGGCATTGACTCTGTTGCCTTTGCCGAGCATGTGTCGCTTTGGAAAGCCACAGAGTTGAGGCTAAGCGAAAATCCTGCCTTGCAGAATGGGTTGTTCCGTATGTCCTTCTCTGAAATTGAGGTAGGCGGCGATTACTCTCACGCCGCCCAGCCTCTGCTTTATCAGCTCGGCAAAGGCCACTTGTTCGGACAGGTAAAGGCTCGTTCGTATATAAGAATGTCAGAGAACTCGGCTGTGTGGGGCAATGCGTCGTACCGTACAGGCAAAAGGCAGAAGCAAAAATGGAACTCCACGTCCGACTTCCTTTTGCTTTATCCCTACGTCATGGGTGACACGATTGGAGGCGATTTGAGCAGTGAGCGATATACCTTTAGCGGCGGATGGGTCAGGCGTATGAAACGTCTGGGTCTCGGTGCAGACATCAACTTCCGTGCCGAACACGAGTACCGTACTCGCGACCCGAGACCACGCTGCATCGTTACTGACCTCAGCGTCAGTCTGGGAGCTATGTGGCAATTCTGCAACTATTACATGGGTGCTACGTTCGGAGGACGTTTTTACAAACAGACCAACGATGTCGAATTCATGCGCGAAGCCGGTATCATCCCCGAATACCAGATGGTAGGACTTGGTGCTGACTATCAACGATTCTCCGGAAGCTTTTCTTCTGCCTATTACAAGGCTACAGGATGGACAGTCGGCGCAGACCTTCGGCCTGCTATCGAAAGCGGCGCTTATGCCTCGGCCGGTTTTAGCCACACACCCTACAAACGTGTGCTGACTGATGTCAACGCCTTGCCAATCAGTACACTTTATCTCGAAAAAGCCACATTGCAGACTGGATGGCGGTATGAAGGAACCACTTCGGCTTGGCGTTTGTTTGCTGAAGCCGACTACGAACGACGTATCGGTGATGAAAATATTGCAGGAAGCGCGTCGGCAAACGAATATGATGTAATCGGGAAAATGACCATGTACCGTGCCCACAATGCCACTTACTGTATCGGATGGGGCTTCACAAAAAAGCTGGATGCATCGAACTGGACAGCCATCGTAAAAGGAGGATATAACGATTACGCCGCCGATTATGAGTTTCCGCATCGCAATATGTCTCTGAAAAAAGTTTATAGCGAAGCACAAGGACAATGGCAACGCCTCTTCAAAGACGGACAAACTCTTAGCTGTACCCTGTCGGCAGCTTGGTACGGCAATGTCGATGACGCGATGACCATGCCGCTGGCATCGATGGACGAAGCACGTACAGAGCTGATGAATTATACATACGCTAGTGCTAAGGCCGACATTGCTACAGCTAACGCCACTGTTCGCTTCGACATACCTCTCAGCGTTGTCGGGCTAAAATCGGTGTTTGCTACGATTGCCGGTGGTTGGACTTCGGCCGGATACTACAACAGTGTGGCACTCAGTATGAACGTAGGTGTGACCTTCTGACTGTGTGTTGCATGGAATGGAAAAGCAAACCTCAAAAGAAAATATTATACACAATTCAATTTTATAATATGAAACAAAAACAATTAAAGAAAGATTTCATCCTGTCCTTGATGGCTTTTGCATCGCTGGGACTCGTGTTCACGTCATGTTCAGACAACGAAAACAACGACAGCGAAAAGGTAACAGACGTACAGTATCCCGTCGCTTTTGAGCTTCCGCTCAACGTTACCGACCCGTCGCTGAAGTCGGCAACAGTGACGCTGACCAATATCGAGACCAAGAAGCAGCTCTCCACAACCCAGTTCACCATGGTGAACAACCAGTATGTCGATACTCTGTCAGTCGAAGCCGGAACCTATAACATCGACATCAAAGGCGAAATAAGCTACGCCCTCGACGACACGACAACCGTAACGCAGGCCGTGAAGGCCACACGCGAGAATGTGACAATCAACCAGCAGACAGTAACCAAGACAGACCCTCTGGCTCTTAACGTTTGGAACGCACAAGAAGGTCTTGTGATTTCGGAGATATTCTTCACCGGAACACAAACGCCCGAAGGCAAGTCGTACCCCAACGACCAGTATTTCAAAATTGCCAACAATAGCGACTCGACACTTTATCTTGACGGCGTTGCTTTCATGGAGTCGGATTTCATGACAATCACTAAGTACGATTACACTCCCGACATCATGGACAAAGCCATGACCATCGATGCCATCTACCTGTTTCCGGGAAGCGGACACGACTATCCAATCAAGCCGGGAGAGGAGAAGGTCGTAGCTCTCTCTGCAATCGACCACAAAGAAAAGAACCCACAGTCGATAGACCTCAGTAAGGCCGACTTTGAAATATACGATGAGTCGAACGTCCCTTCGCGCCTCGACACCCAGAATCCAGACGTGCCCGATATGGTCAACTGGTACGATTATTCCAACTCTTACTTCGTGCTGCACAACCGTGGTTTCAAGGCTTACGCCATCGCACGACCCACTGTTGACAAGGAAACTTTCCTCAAAGACTACCAGTACCAATACTCATACGTGATGAATCTGCCGACCGGTTCGCGCGATGTCAGCAGAAACGGATATAAGTTCCCCAACTCGTGGATTATAGATGCCGTCAACCTTAGCATCGCAGACAGATTCGCTTGGATTGTCACATCGCCGTCGCTCGATGCCGGATGGACTCACTGTGGAGCTGTCGACCAGGACAAAAACCGTTTCGGCAAGGCTGTTGTCCGCAAAAAGAGCGGCAACAAATGGGTTGACACCAACAACTCGACAAACGACTTCGAGGCCGATGCTGTGCCTTCGTTGTTCAAATGACTATAGGTGGGTTCTAAAAATCGCATTGCTGTAAAATCGGAATTTATCCGATTTGTTTTGGTCAGCTGTTGAGGGGGTAGCAGACTAATGAATGCAGCCGGTGATGAAAAGAGCCTGATAAAGCTGATTTGACAGCAAAAAGATTAAAGAACTCATTTCTGTTAATAATCTGCTGGAATTTTTATAACCCACCTTTTAATATTTCAGCACATAAACAAGTACCGAGAGGCATGCCTGTTGTTGAAAGTCGGCCTGTCTTCTCGGCTTTAAATTCGAAGAAATTTCACATAAATAATTATGAAAAAACAATTTCTGTTCATATCGTTGGCTCTGCTGTGCAGTCTTTCCTCCGTGTCGGCGCAACAGTTGCCATCCGACCCCGTGGTGAGGAAAGGCAAGCTGACGAACGGTCTTACCTACTACGTGGCCCGAAACACGCAAACGCCCAAAGTGGCAGACTTCTATATTGCCCAACGTGTAGGTTCGATTCTTGAAGAACCGCGCCAGCGAGGTCTGGCCCACTTCCTCGAACACATGGCTTTCAACGGATCGCGCCATTTTCCTGGTGGTGATAAGGGTTCTTCAATAGTCAAATGGTGTGAATCGGTGGGCATAAAGTTCGGTCAGAACCTCAATGCTTACACCAGCGTCGACCAGACGGTTTACAATATCTCTGCCGTACCGGTCAGCCGACAGGGCGTTGTCGATACCTGCTTGCTGATTCTGAGCGACTGGAGCCATGACCTTCTGCTCACCGACAGGGAAATAGACAAGGAGCGCGGAGTCATCAGAGAAGAGTGGCGTACACGTCGTGCCGGCATGGCCGTACAGCGAATGATGGAAAACGCTACGCCCGTGATGTACAAAGGGTCTAAATATGAAGACTGTCTCCCTATCGGAAATCTTGATATTATAAACAACTTCAAATACCAAGACCTGCGCGACTACTATCACAAATGGTATCGTCCCGACCTCCAGGCCATTATTGTCGTCGGCGATATCGACGTTGACAAAGTAGAAACCCAGATAAAGAGTCTGTTCGGAAAGATTCCGGCTGCCAAGAATCCTGCAGAAAGAATCTACTATCCCGTGCCGGACAACAGAAAGATGATTGTCTTCACTGAGACCGACAAGGAACAGCCTACATACAACTTCACTCTTTACATGAAGCGCGATGCGTCACCGCGTGGTCAGCGCAACACTGAAGCCGACTATGCCGGAGGCTACAAAAGCAGTCTGATACGAGCTATGCTCAACGACCGTCTGGAAGAAATAACAAGTCAGCCCAATCCTCCATTTGTTTCAGCGTCGGTTCGTGACGGTTCGTTCTTCCTTGCAACGACCAAAGATGCATTCGGAGCTTATTCAATGCTGAAGCCCGACAATCTGCTCTGTGGCATGTCGGCCGTTGTAGCCGAAACCGAACGGGCACGTCGTCACGGCTTCACCGAGAGTGAACTTGGCCGCGCCAAAGCTGAAGTTTTGCGCCGCGCTCAGTACAAATATGACAACCGGGAGAAGCGTACAAACGGACAAATCGTAGGGCTGTGTGTGCGTAACTTTGTCGGCGAAGAGCCGATGATGTCGCCTGAAGATGAACTGAATCTTGTCAAGAAACTCGAAGCAAACACAACTCTGGCCAATGTGAACGCGACAGCTAAAGAACTGATAAGTGACAACAACCAGGTCGTGACAATCTACGGACCTAAAAAAGAAGGCTACACGATGCCTTCGGACAGCGAAATAGAGAGCACCATTCTCGCAGCCCAGGCCAAAGACTACGCAGCCTACCAAGACAAGGCGTTGCCCGAGAACCTGATGTCCCAAACCCCGAAGCCCGGACGCATACTTAGTGAGAAACCTGCAGTTCACGGCTATACTCTGTTCAGCCTTTCTAACGGAATGAAAGTGTATGTCCGCAACACCAACTTCGAACCTGATGTTGTGCGTATGAAGCTCTTCAGCCCAGGCGGAAGATCGCTTTATCCTGATTCCGACATGCCCAGCATGACGTACCTCGCATCGACTATATCCGAATCGGGAGTGGGCAGCTTCGACAAACTGACGCTCGAAAAGATGCTCGCTGGCAAGACCGTCAGGGTTTCTCCTTCGGTCGGCGAAGAAACCGAAGGCATGAGCGGTGTATCCAACCGCGCCTCGATGAAGACGATGTTCGAACTGATAAATCTCTATTTCACATCGCCACGTCGCGATACAAAGGCTTTTGAGAGTCTTATGAACCGTCAGCGTTCTTTCCTTAAAAACCGCAATGCCAGTCCGATGGTGGCCTTCAACGACTCGGTAAAAGCCATTCTTTACGGCAACAATCCACGTCTGAAGCCTATCACTGTAGAGTCGCTCGACCATGTCAGTCTCGACCGGATAATGCAGATATACAAAGAACGCTTCGCTAACGCCGCAGACTTCACGGTGATTCTGACAGGAAGCGTCGACATCGACTCGTTGCGGCCGTTGCTTTGCACCTATCTGGCATCACTCCCGGCAAAAGGTAAAGCCGAACAGGTGGCCGACGATAACGTGCGCGTCCGTCCTGTGACCGAAACTCACGTGTTCGTCAAGGAACAGGCAACGCCGTCGGCAATGACCAATATCTTTGTTACGGCAAAAATGCCATACACGGCCGACAATGACCTGAAGCTCGACGCTCTGTGCCAACTTCTGCGTATGGAATACACCGAGAAAGTTCGAGAAGAGAAAGGTGGTACCTACGGTGTGAGTGTGAGTGGCGACTTCCAACGCTATCCGGATGAGGAGTGCTACATGAAAATAAGCTTCCGCACCGATCCTTCCAAGTACAAGGAACTTATACCTATCGTTTATGCCCAACTTGAAGAAATGGCCGCTAAAGGTCCTTCACAGACCAATCTGAACAAAGTCAAGGAGTATGAAGTGAAGACTTACGGTCAGGCTGAGGTTCTTAACGACTACTGGCAGTACATCATGTACAACGATTTGTTCAACGGTCTCGATATGGACAAGAACTACGTGCAACGTGTCAAAGCGCTAACCGTCGATTCTATCCGCGACTTTGCAAAGCAGATATTAAAGCAAAAACGTAGAATCGAAGTGACTATGACAACAAACAAATTCTGAAAAAGAATTGTTTCATAAAAAGAGGCTGTGCCGATATAGGCGCAGCCTTTTTGTGTCATTGCGGTTGAGTAGTGTTTATTATTTTTGTTATGTCATATATTCTGTAAGGAAGCGTCACTTTAGAATCTTGTCATGAATTCTACGACAATCTTGTCTCTCTCTGAAGGCTTTGCGATAGCACCGTCACGGTAGAAATACTTCTCATAGTTAATGCGGATATCGCTCAGGAACGGCTTCTTAAAGCTAAGAGTCAGTCCTCCGGTCAAACGCGAACGCTGATAGTCGTTGATAATCAAGCTTCCGTCTTCTGCGGTTTTTCCGTCCTTGTATTTCATGCCGTCGCTGTGGTCTGTCATATAGTCGAATCGTACCAGCGGCGTGATGTATTTAATAGCTCCGCGACGTATCGGGAAGTCGTAGCTGACAAACGAATCGAAGGCATGTACGTTCTTGAACGCGTCGTGCGAGTAGTGTTTGAACAGATATTCAGCCTCGACGTGCCATCCCCGGCTGTGCAAGTAAGCACCGGCATCGTACATCATAACGTTGATGTGGTCGGGGCGTATCTTCTGTGTACTGAGCGTGAGGTTGAATCCGTGAGGAAAGAACATTTGTGCCTTGGCCGAGAAGTTGATGTTCTTTGTCCAGAAGTCCTTTTGGTCGGTCAGTCCGCTGCCGTTGAACATTCCTGCTTCGAGCTTTATCGGGAAACCGACGTTCAGGTTGTAGCCAAGAGCAGCACCCACGTCACGCACATTGCCCACTTGCTTGGCTATGAACGAACGGTTGGCGAAATACTGCTGATGAGGCGAGCGGTGGGCATCGATGGTGAACGGCACACGCATCTGTCCGATAGTAAACTGCATGTCTTTCTTGTTCAGTATCTTTATGCGCGTATATGCGTCGAGCATCTTGATTTTGCCTTCGTCGCAAAGGTCAATCTCTGCCTTATACGAAACGCGGTCGGTTATCTTTCCGTCTACGCTCACACGGGCGTTTCTTACTTGGAAACGTCCTGCGCCTTCCTCAGTCTGGTATTCGTACTTTCCTCTTATTGTTCCGTGGACGTTCAGTTTGTAGTCGTCCTTTTCTTCTGTCTGTGCGTACGCTCCGGCCGAACAAGACAGTGCGATGACAGCGACAATCGCGAAAGAGTATTTGCTCATTTCTTTTGCAGTTTTTTTGATTACAAAGTTCGTACTATTTCTTTTCAATCAGATTATCCGATAGTTAAATGAAAGTGACAAAGATGTTACAAACCTGTTTCAACCCATCAATCCTGCTTCCACAACCATTCAATCGGGTAACGGTCGGCTATGCTTTTCCTCCTGGCATAAAACTGTTCTGCCGTTTCCTTGTCCTTTGCAGCGTCGCCGCTTTGCAAGGGAGCATATTGAGCGAGGCTACGGACCATACTTTCACGGTCTGACGAAGCGTCGGCGGGCAGAGAGCTAAGCAATCTCTTGAAACGACGTTTGAGCTTTCTGTTCACAGAGTCGTTCTCGCATACCGCTGTCAGATATTCTCTCTCTGCATCAGCCCCGTCACGCAGTCCTATGAGCATGGCGCGTATTTCGAGCATCTTCAGTTCCTTCTCGGCCAATCCGAGCGTGTAGCTGCGCAGCGACATGTTGCGCAGCTGTGCGTTTATCTGTATTATGCGTGGATTGCTTATTTTTCCTTCCTCTATTTTCTCGTCTATCATTTCGTTGACAGGCCCGAGCAATTTCTCACGTTCCATCATGGCTCGCTCTGTGGGGTTTAGCTTGATGTCGTCGCCACGTTTGTACTGAGCTATGGCAGCTTTCTCCTGCATCAAGTCGCGCTGCATTGCTGTCTCAAAGTTCGAACGCTTCTTGGGCAACGTCCGCAATTCGTCACCTTCTATCGCCCAGTCAATGCGGGCGATGGCTTCGGCGTAGGCTGCTCGTGCTTCTTCCTTGTGTCCGGCCGCGTCGCACAGCAGGGCTTTGGTGACGATGCCGTTAATGTCAGCCTTGGCATCGTAACCTACACGGAAAAAGTTGTTGCCTATCGACGGACTCGGTCTGCCCGACGCATAGCTGTGATATTTTTTCTCACATTTGCCCAACATCTGTATCGCCTCGTCGTAATCGCCTTTTGCTGCCTGCAGACGGGAAAGAACCGTTGTCACGACAATGTTGTCCGCAGTGTAGTCGGCTATCCGCGTGAGATTGTCGATTGCCGTCGAAGCATCGTCTTTGCCTAGACCGTCAGAATATACTTTCTCGCCAAGATACTTTTTTGACTTCTGCATCATCTTCACGACATTGAAAGGTTGTCCTGTCGTCCAGTCGTATAGCGAGAATTGAATCGTTCGCTGAACGTCTACCGGTTTCCCCTTAATCATAGCCGGTTCCCAGTTTGGCATAAGTAGGAACACTCTTCTCAGTTCTTTCTCTACTGCAGGATGCGCCTTTGCTACTTTTATATCACACAGCACACCGTCTCTTCTTATAATGCACAGGCCGTACGACGGTTTGGTGTATGAGGTATCTTTCCACGCTTCGGACGGGAAGACGAAGTGTTTCTCAATAAACCGCTGCATTGCCTGCTG
>CALBJK010000288.1 GCA_937892695.1 uncultured Prevotella sp. | reverse complement strand
ATGCAGTCGAGGTAGGTCAGATACTGCTGGCCGAAGGTCATCCAGAAGCGGGCTCGCTTTATTGTCGGATAGTTCTTTACCAGGCTTTCAATCTCTTCGTGATGGAGCAGATAGCTCTCCTTTGGTCCTATTTCTGGGTAGTTGAGCGTGCGGTGTATTTCGAGCGGTTCCGTCTCCACCCATTTGCCGTCCTGCCAGTAAAGTCCCTTTTGCGTTATTTCGCGGATATTGATTTCTGGGTTGAAGTTTGTAGCGAAAGCCTTATGATGGTTTCCTGCGTTACAGTCTACAATGTCCAGATACTGTATTTCGTCGAAATAGTGCTTTGCTGCGTATGCGGTGAAGACGCTCGTCACGCCCGGGTCGAAGCCGCAACCTAGAATTGCGGTCAGTCCTGCTTCTTCAAAGCGTTTCTTGTATGCCCATTGCCACGAGTATTCGAAGTGGGCTTCGTCTTTTGGCTCATAGTTGGCAGTGTCGAGATAGCTGCATCCGCAAGCCAGACAGGCATCCATGATTGTGAGATCCTGATAGGGCAGTGCGAGATTTATCACCAGTTCGGGCTTGTAGTCATTGAACAGAGCTTTGAGCTGTTCCACATCGTCGGCATCAACCTGAGCCGTCTTTATGGCAGGATTGCCTATTGCCTTTACTATTTTATCACACTTTGACTTGGTGCGGCTTGCTATCATGAAGTCGGTGAACACGTCGGCGTTCTTCGCAATCTTGAACGCTGCAACTGTTGCGACGCCTCCGGCGCCGATCATCAATACTTTTCCCATAGTTATTACTTTATTTCTTGTCTTTTTCTTATTTCCTTAGTCGTGTATTTCTTCGGCCTTTATTCCAAGTGCGTTCATGAGCGAATAGCCCAGAATCTCCTGTCTGAAGTTGCCTCCGGGCATGGGCTGCATGGCGAATACGGTGACGCGCTTCTCGTCTGGTACGTCGCGCAGCGTGTGCTGTATCAGCTCATACAGCTCGCCGTCATCGGCGTTGGGCACGATCATAACGCGCTTCACGTCTTTCTGCGAGCATACGGCGGCGATGATGTCGAGTATCAGGTCGCGCTTCGACGCTATCTTCTCCGTGCTCACCGATGTCATGACAAACTCGCCGAGATGGTCTTTGAACGCTTTGCCGTCAAGCTCGTCAGCATATTTCCCGGGATTGAAGTTTTCCATCTCGGTCTTGTTTTTCTCGTGTACGAATACGGTCTGGGTGTTGTTCTCGCCCTCGCGTATTCCTCCGTCGAGAGCCACACAGTCTATCCATCGTGCGGTGTCGGCCTTGGGAATGCGCCGTCCTATCATCCGTTCGAAATTGACGATTAGGTCAAACGCCACCTTATCTATATATTCGCCGTCGGCGATTATGACGTTTTCGCTCCAGCGGTTTGTTTCTTTATTGTCCATTATGTTATAGTCTGACTTGTCGTTTTTACAGTATGAGGTTGCCTGAATGCGCAGTCCTGTTTTTTATTCTTACAAAGATAATGAATATTTGATAAAAATGGAAGATTGCAACATGTTATTTTTTTCAATAAATATAATTTAATAAATTCTTGTTGAGGCTCAGTCTATTGTCTATGCTAAGCCTGTTATTGTAATAGTTTTTTATGTGATTGCCGTATATTGTCGGCAATGTACCAGAAGATGATAGACCGTCAAAATATTGACATCTTAAATGTTTTGAAACATAATTGCAACATGACAAAGGTACTTTTGCACGGATTTAATAATGTTCAAAAGGATAACTATGAAAGAAGTGATACTCGCAACAGTCTTGCTTTCCGCTGCCGTTGCGGCACACGCCGAAGATGCTGATACGGATACCGGCAAAACGGCATTGGAAGACACCACAAAGGCCGTGAAGCTGGAAAACGTGATAGTAAATGCTCCGTTCCGCCGTATACAATATTCTTACGCCGCGCTGAACACCTCGCACAACAGGCAGCAGATGTTCGACCTTCAGCCGCGCACAACTCCCGAAGCCCTGCAAGGCATGACGGGAGTGTGGGTGCAGCAGACCAACCACGGTAGCGGGTCGCCTATTATCCGTGGCTTGATAGGCTACCAAACCGTTATGCTCGTTGACGGAATAAGAATCAACAACGCCTCATTCCCCGGAGGACCGCTGCCTTACCTCAACACCATCGACGGCATGTCGATATCCGATATCGCCGTGGTGCCGGGCGCGTCGTCGGTGGCTTACGGAAGCGATGCAATGGGAGGAGTAATCAACATCCAGACCGTCTCGCCCATGTTCACCCTCTCGCACGGCTTCTCGGTGCATGGAGCTGTCACCGGGCGTGCCGCCACAAGCGGCATGGAATATGTCGGACGCGGCGAGATAGACCTTGCCAACGACGTTTGGGCCATACATGCCGGGTTTGACGGAAAGCGGTTTGGCGACGTTCATGCTGGCGGCGGACTGGGCATCGAAAGACCATCGGGATACACCGAATGGGCCGGTGACTTCAAGCTTAGGCGGCGCATCGGAGCCAATTCGGTGCTGACGGCTGCCTACCAAGGACTGAGACAATACCATATTCCAACATTCTTGCAGATACAAAACGGTAAGTTCGACAAGTATGAAACTAAAAAACAAGTCCGCGACCTGGGCTATTTGTCTTACCGCTATACGCCGCAGTCGGAAAAGCTCAACTACATCGAATCGACCGTTTCTTACACCCGCATGGCCGGGACAAACTGGCGCATACCCAAGGGCAGCACCGTTTCGACATTTGCCGACGACGATGTAAGGAGCCTCGGGCTGACCGCCGACATAAGCCTCCAGCCCCTGCTTTGGGCCAACCTTAAGGCGGGCATCGACATTTACAACGACAAGGTGTTCAGTTCTGGCACACGTTCCGACAGTTCCACAGGCATGTCCGAGTCCGTGGCAGGATCCTACCCCGACGGCTCCACTATGCTGACGTATGCCGCCTTTGCCGAAGCCGAGGCCACATTGGGCAAGCTGAAGGTCGGGGCAGGTGCTCGTTATTCGGGTCACCGGCTGTCAATCTCGTCAAAAGACTTTGGCGATGTCACCCTCACTCCTGATGCTGTGGTGGCCGACATGCACATATCTTACGAGCTGTTCCGCCACTTCACGGCGGCATGGATAATGGGAAGCTCGTTCCGTGCGCCCAACATCAACGATCTGGCCAAGCTCGGAGCCGAAGACAGCTGGTATTTCGTGCCTAATTTCAACCTTAGCCCTGAGCGAGGACTGAACATGGAGGTCAGCCTGAAATACGACGGGCGGCGCACAAAAGCGTCCGTCAACCTCTACCGCAACAACCTGTCTAACATCATGTCGCTTGTTCCAGGGCAGACCTCTGACGACAAAACGGAAGTAGATGGAATGCCAGTGAGGATGAAATCGAATGTTGACAGGGCTTATGTCATGGGCTTCGAGGCCGCCTTCGAACAGCAGCTTTGCACGGTTATGTGGCTCACTGGTAATATGACTTACACCTATGGCGAAAACACTACCGGGCATCAGCCACTGTCAAAGATACCCCCATTGTTCGGCTCGGTCGGTCTGAAATACGCTGCAAAGCGGCTTTCGTTGGCTCTGGTTTCCAACATGGCGCGCCGCCAGGACCGCCTGTCGCCGCAGGATAAAGAAGATGCCCGCATCCCAAAAGGCGGCACTCCGGGTTGGGCTGTGCTGCGGTTGGACGGCTCTTACAGGTTGGGTCATTTCATGTTTGCGGCCACGTTCGACAATATCTTGGACAAGGGCTACCGCTATCATGCTTCGGGCATCGACGCACCGGGACGCAATGCTAAGATGACTGTCACCTACATGTTCTGAAAAACATGCCGCGCATGGATGGCCTGTCGGCAGAATGTCAGCCGAATCATAATTCTTTTTAAATGCAGACGTATCAAAAATGAAACATTGTAAAGATAAATTTGCACTGTGAAAAGATTGGAATTTATGGTTTGGCTTGTCAGATGCGCGTTGCCAGCAGGCCATCCTCGTAAAGTAAAAAGATTGAACAGGTAAAATATGACAGGTATGAAAAAATTAGTGTTAAGTTTATTGGTTTGCGTGTCTGCGGCCAATGTGTTTGCCGCAGGAGGCAAAGCCAAAGGCTCCTCGGCAGCAATGCAAAAGCCGAAAGTGCTTGTTATGGCTCCGTCGGACAACGTTAAATCTAATTATTATGTTAAAGAGATGCTCGCCGAAGGCACCGGCATCGACAAAGACAGCATCAGTTATGTTTATAATAATGTGATAGGCAGCAACCTCGAAAAGTTGAGCCAAAAGAACGGCGTAGTGTTGTTGAACGCTTGCGACAGCAAAGACAAGCAAATCAACAGCCTTGCCAGAAGCATGAGAATCAGTGGCTCGGGGCAGGACGCGGCAGCCGACATGTCGGCGGTTGACAAAAACGCGCTCCACGCCGAAATGCAACGGCTCGGAGCAAAATACTTGCTCGTCATCGGCCAGCATTATCTTAAATACCAAGAACAACCGTTAAAGACCACGTTCCACTTCGTAAGCTATTCTGTTTACGACATCAACGACAAGAAACTTGGCGGCGGCTCGGTGTATTTCACGTCGTTCGACCCTCAGGGCGTGGCCGAAATGGCTAAGTCGAGCGTCAAAAGCTCGAAGAAAATAGTGTCCGACGTAGAGCGGATGGTGGAAAAGGAGCAGCCGGTTTTGTCTTCGGCAAAGCGCGATTGAGGCATTCCGCATTCCTAACATTACCATTTAAAACATTATTAATCAGTAATATCGATAGAAATGAAAACATGTAAATCGCTACTGTTGCTGCTAGTCGTTGTGTTGTACGCAATGCAAGTAGCGGCTCAAACAACGCGGGCCACGGTGTCGGGAAAAATAACCGACGAGAACGACGAACCGCTGATAGGGGCCGTCGTTACTGTGAGGAACGAATCGACAGGCTTCCAGCTTAGTGCGCCGACAGGCGAGGACGGCTTTTATTCGATAAGGGAAGTTCCTCTGGGCTCGCCTTACACCGTGACGGCCAAGTACATCGGATACGGCGACCAAAAGAAAAGCGGTTACTCGCTGAACCAAGGCGACGCGCTGAGGGTTGACTTCAAGATGACAGAAGCGGCTCAGGAAATAAAAGAAGTGGAAGTGGTGGCCAACTCGTTGAAGAAGGGCATCCAGACCGAAGGAAACGGAACGTCGGTTTCTTCGGACGATATAAAGAAGCTGCCTGTAAACGGCCGCAACTTCACATCGCTCATGGACCTGTCGCCTCTTAGCAAAGGCGGCAACCTCGGAGGCCAGCTCGCTTCTTCCACCAACTACACAATCGACGGCATGACGGCCAAAGGCACCGTTTCTAGCGGCACCACTTCGGGCGCGTACACCATCACAATGGAGGCCGTCCGCGAGTTTAAGATTCTCACAAACCAATACGACGTCACGCAAGGACGGTCGGGTGGCGGAACGATTAGCGCAGTAACCAAGTCGGGAACAAACAAACTCACTGGCTCGGCCTTCGTATATGGCCGCACCAACTGGCTTTCAAGCCCTTACAACATACGCGGAAACAAAATCAGCTCAGATTATTCCACCTACCAGTATGGTTTCAACCTCGGCGGGCCTATTATCAAAGACCGCCTTCATTTCTTCTTGGCTTGGGACCATCAAGCCGATTCGAGGCCGATACAGATAGCAAACATCACCGGCCCATCGGACGAAAACCTTTACAATATAACCCAAGCCACTGAGGACCGATTCCTCGAAATAGCGCGTTCAAAGTATGGAGTGTCCAACAATCCTCAGTTCGGCGAGTTCGGCAAAACGAAAAATACCGACGCTGTTTTTGCCCGTTTCGACTGGCAGATAAACCCAACCAACCTCTTCACATTGCAAGACAACTTCGTGGCCGAGTACAACCGGAAGAGCGAAGGGGACAATACGGCAATCAACATATTCGAAGTTTACCCCGACCGGATGTCGCACAACAATGCGGTAATGGCTTCGCTGCGCTCGGTTCTGTCTCCGCAGGCCACCAACGAGCTTAAACTGCAGCACTTCTTGGTTTATGAAGGAACGCGGCCTAACGCCGAGCTTCCTTCGTCAAGCATTCCGCGTGCCATCGTGCAGAACATCGTTTCGAAGAATTCTACAACTGGCGAGGAAATGACAACGTCCGTCCAGCTTGGCGGACAACGCTATGTTCCGGAGAATTTCACCGACAACGTGGTGCAGCTTATGGACAACCTCTATTATAATACGGGCAAGTACAACTTCACGTTCGGTACGGACTTGATGTACACTCACATGAATTCGGAGTACGGAAGCGAAATGAACGGACGCTTCTACTTCACCGGCCTCGACGCTTTCGAGCAACTGAAGCCTTACAGGTATGCCCGCGAGGTGAGGATAACCGACGACCCTTACGTGAAGATGAACACTCTCAACTCGGCTGTTTACGGCCAAGTGCAGACGCGCGTGTTCAATGGTTTCGACGTGATGCTTGGCCTTCGCTTCGACTACACGCGCTATTTCAACCACGCAACTTTCAACCAAACCGTCTTTGACGAGCTTGGGCTGCGCACCGACAATATCATCCAGACGTTCCAACCTTCGCCTCGCTTGCAGCTCACATGGGACATAAACGACAAGCATACGGACGTAATCAGGCTTGGCGGCGGCATTTTCGGCTCGGACATCAACAACTATTTGATGATCAACAACATGCTTTTCGACGGCACAAAGGTTGCTTCCATCGACGTGCAAGGCAAATACGTGCCTACGCCCGACTTCCCTTCGTACCGCAAAGACCCCAGCACGGTTCCTGGAAAAGACCTTCTTGCTGACCCGAACTTCCCGAAGATGACCACAATCAACACCAACGGAAAGGACGCCCGTGTGCCAGTGGTTTACAAAGCTAACTTTTCTTACACCCATTTCTTCTCCGACCGCTTGAAGATTGGAATCAGCGCATACGCCAACTGGGCTCGTAACAACTACTTCTATGCCGACCGCAACATGGTTGACAAGCCTTACTTCACCCTTGCCAACGAAGCCAACAGGCCAGTGTTCGTGCCTGCTGAGAGCATCAACACTGCCAACGGAGCCACCGACTGGACCCAAGGCCGCAAGACAAACAAAGTGGGCCGCGTGCTCGAACTGATAAGCAAAGGCCGCAACAACAACTATGCTTTCGTCATAGATGGCACATACCGCTACTTCCGCGACGGTGAAATTTCGGTCAGCTACACTTGGAACGACACCAAAGACAATGTTTCGTACAACGGCAACGTGGCCAATTCGTCAACCCTTTATTACTATGTTCCGGGCGATCCGCGCGACCTTAGCCGCATGACTTACTCCGACAACCAGTTCCGCCACAAACTTGTGGTTTACGGAACAGCCCCAACTTTCTGGGGAATCAACGTCGGACTGCGCTTCTCCGGGCTTGGCGGCACCCGCTACTCGCTTACAGTGAACGGAAATGTGAACGGCGACTTCGTCGATTCGAACGACCTTGCCTACATCTACGACCCCAACGACCCCAAGACTCCGGCCAATATCCGCGACGGAATCAACGCGATACTTTCCAATCCTGATGTTTCCAACAGCATGAAAAAGTATATCCGCAAGAGCTTCGGAAAGGTTGCAGAGCGCAACGGTGGCGTGAACGGCTTCTATGGAGTGTTCGACCTGCACATCGGAAAGAGCTTCAAGGTGTATCGCACTCAGCACCTCGACGTGTCGGTTGACATCTTCAACGTGGCCAACTTGCTCAACAAAGACTGGGGGGCAGGCCGCTACCTTAGCAAAACCAACATCTACAACATCAAAGGTTTCGACGCTAAGAACAAAGAATACAAATATTCCGTCAACACCAACGCTGGCATCCCGTCGGGCAACGGAAACCCCTATCAATTTCAAATCGGCCTGAGGTATGGATTCTAAGAGCTTCTTCCAATGGCTAACGGATGTCGGTTGGCGATTTAGCGAAATTTAAGCCGCAACGCCACTAGGCTACGTAGATTGGAATACTTTATGCTGCATCTGCCCTGACGACCCATGGCTGCCGTGTGTTGTCAGGGCAAACGTATAAAAAGGAAGTTGAAGCTCAACTCCAAAGAAGTCAAAACAGAATTTCGAAACAACTCAAAAACAACATAATATATGTTCAGTATCGTATCAAAATTAACGTTATGCTTGGCAGCGTTGGCATTCGTGCCATGCGCCGCAAGCAGTCAAGTGAAGCAGGCAACCTTGCAAGCCCGCCCCGTTACATTGCCTAACGGATGGAAGCTGACACCTGCGGGCAAGCAGCTGCCATTGGGCGACTTGCCTCTCAACATGGCCGTAAGTCGCGACAATCATTGGCTGGCGGTGACCAATAACGGTTACGGCCGCCAGTGCATAAAGCTGTTCGACACGAGGGCCGAAGCCGAAACCGACGACCAGACGATTCATGCCAGTTGGTACGGTCTATGTTTCGCGCCCGACGGAAAGAGGCTTTACGCTTCCGCCGGAAACGACAACCAGATAAAGATTTACGACGTAAGTCCGAAAGGAAAGCTGGCCTTGTCCGACAGCATCGTGATGGGCAAGAAGTGGCCAAATAGGATTTCGCCTGCCGGAATGGCCGTCAATGCCAAGACAAACCAGCTGTTCGTCGTGACGCGGTGGGACAATTCGCTCTACATTTACGACCTTCCGTCGAAACATTTGGCCTTTAAGGCTCCGCTTGGAGGCGAAGGCTACCAAGTGGTTTTCTCCAAAGACTTCTCTAAAGCTTACGTTTCGGTGTGGGGCAGTGCCGAAGTGGGTGTGTGGAGCGTACCCGAAAAGCGTTGGACTGCGCGTATCCCGGTGGGCAGCCATCCCAACGAGCTTTGTATGGACTACGCTAACGACCGTCTGTTTGTGGCCAATGCCAACGACAACAGCGTGTCGGTGGTGAATCTGAAAGACAACCATGTGGAGGAAATCCTCAACGCGGCACTGTTCCAAAATTCGCTTTCGGGCAGCACTACCAACGGACTTTGCCTCATGGACGGAGGCAAACGGCTGGCCATAGCCAACGCCGACAACAACTGTCTTAACATCTTTGACATCTCTAAACCCGGTCAAAGCCGGTCCGAGGGCTTTATCCCCGTGGGCTGGTATCCCACCAACGTCAAGTTTGTAAACGGCAAACTGTGGGTCACCAACGGCAAGGGACTGTCATCGATGCCAAATCCCGACGGCCCGAAACCGATTGACAGACGCGAAAACTTCGGACATCACTCGGGCGATGCCAACCACACCAAGGTGCAGTACATCGCCGGCTTGTTCCTTGGCGCAATGTCGATAATCGACTCGCCCGACAAGGCTCTGCTGATGAAATACACCGCCCAGGTGTTTGCCAACACCCCGTATGAAAAGCAAAAAGAGCTGTCCGCCGAAGGTGAAAAAGGCAATCCTGTGCCTTCTAAGGTGGGGATGCCAAGCCCGATAAAGCACGTGTTCTACGTGATAAAGGAAAACCGCACCTACGACCAAGTACTTGGAGACATTGCAAAAGGCAACGGCGACTCCACGCTGACGCTCTTTGGTCGCCGCTATACGCCCAACCAGCACAAGATTGCTGAAGACTTCGTGCTGCTCGACAACTTCTATGTCAACGCCGAGGTGAGCTGCGACGGCCACAACTGGACCACGGGTGCTTACGCTACCGACTGGCTTGAAAAGACATGGCCGACCAATTACAGCAAGCGCGGCGATGTTTATTCAGGCGAAGGTGGCCATCACATGGGCAACAACAAGAGCGGATTCATCTGGGATCTGTGCAAACGGTTCAATGTTTCCTACCGCACGTATGGCGAATTTGTTTCCGGCACTACCGTGGATAAGAAGGGAAACCGCATAAGCAGCACCTTGCGCGCAACCATTCCGTCGCTCGACGGCCATTTCTGTACCGACTACGAACCATTCAACCTTGCCTACCGCGACACGCTCCGTTACCGCACTTGGGAGCAGGACTTTGATTCGCTGTTGGCCAAAGGGCAGGTGCCGCAGTTCTGCACGGTGCGTTTCGGCAACGACCACACGCAAGGCATGAGACTGGGCAAGCCAACTCCATTCGCTTACGTTGCCGACAACGACTTGGCTGTGGGCATGTTCCTCGACCACCTCAGCCACTCGCCTATATGGAAAGAGTCGGTAGTGTTCATCATCGAGGACGACGCGCAGAACGGCTCCGACCATGTGGATGCCCACCGCAGCACGGCCTACGTGGCCGGTGGGTACGTAAAGCGCGGCTTCGTGGATCATACGCCTTACACCACAACGTCAATGCTGAGGACGATAGAGCTTATTCTCGGTCTGCCGCCAATGACCCAGTACGACGCTTCGGCCCGCTCGATGTGGCGGTGCTTCTCTGGCAAGCCCGACGCGACGCCTTTCAACTGCCAGAAAGAGAACGTGTCGCTCGACGACGTTAACGAAAAGCGCAGCAAATGGCAGGCCATGTGCGAAGATTGGGACTTCGATATCGAGGACGACGTGCCTGATGTCGAATTCAACAAAGTACTGTGGCACGGCATCAAAGGCGACCTGGCCGTTTACCCGTCGTTGCGCCGCTCGGCCTTCCTCACCTACGCCCAGAACGATGATGACGACTGAAGCTGAAGGCTGTTAGTTGACCAAACCATGTAAAAAAGTCGGAGTCCGGACAACAGAAAGCATGTCCGGGCTTCGACTTTTCGGTTCTTAAAGACCGTACGTCTATGTCGATTTAGATATATGAAGAGATAAAAAAGTAGGTCATGGCGCAATCAAGACCTCTGTTAGTTGAATGTTTAGCAGCTTGAGCCGAATACATTCTTAAATAAGGATGACGACAATGTATAAGCCAGTTTTACAGGAACCGCATTTCCAAGCTGGCGCATTGCTTCGGACCAAGAACCTACAATAGGGTAGTCGTCAGGAAATGTTTGTATTCGTTTTGCTTCCAGAACAGTATAGTATCGTACAGAACCATCATCGAATCTTATCATGTTCTCCCCTCCGGGAACTCCATGTCCTCCAGCCTTTATTGTCTTAGAAGGCATGTCTATATCGCTGCCCGTGTGTCCGGCATACTCTTTTGCGCCATCCCTATAGAAATGCTCACCGATAGCCCCGTTTACATACAAAGCCGGGCTTGGAAGGTCAGATATGGCATCCCTTACTGTCACCCAAGGCTTGCCGTCAGGTTCAAACATTCCATATTTCCATTTAAGTCTTTCTTTTTCTGTCAATCCTTTTTTAATTTCATTCTCGCTAGGAGTCAGATTGTGTTTATCCCAATAATCCATCGTGACATATTTTTCCCACAGAAGTGCATCTTCTGAATGTGTCTCCTCCGGAAAATTCCATGATACGCCCAAGTCGTCCCTGATTCCGACAATAATTACACGCTCCCTTTTTGCGGAACACCGTAATTTGCTGCATTCACCATTCTGTAGACGACATTATATTTAAGTCCTTTATAGTTTCCTGTTGTATGTACTCTTTCCAACGCTGATAAATTTTGCTTCCAATTGTCAGACTTTAGCGGCACTTCGGGATATGTCAATTGCAAGATAATGTAATTGAAATATTCGGCAAAAGACTGTCTTAACAATCCTTTTACATTTTCAAACATGAAGGCCTTTGGCGCAAAGCTTCTTATGGATGAAATCGCATGTGGAAACATGTCGCGTTCGTCATTCCATCCTTTTGCCTTTCCTCCAAGTGAGAACGGCTGACAAGGTGGACCTCCAGCAATCACATCTATGTCTTTGTAACCTGAAAATGTGAAATTGCGGATGTCCTCCTCATGTACAATTTCTGGAGGATAATTGGCTCTTAAAGTCTTGCAGGCATCCGCATTCCATTCTACAAATGCCCGATGACTGGCTCCTGCAAGTTCTATTCCCTTTGCCAATCCCCCGGCTCCGGAAATTTTATTTTGCTATGTTCGGATAATTTTTAGCTTTGGCAGTGACTTGTTATTTATGGTGTGGGTGGTATGCTTCGTGATTCCATATTTCACAGACGTGCTTACAATTTGTAACTGACAGAATTGTCAGTCCGAATCCGTTCTGTAACAGATTGACAATCAACGAATTGCGGAATGACCTTTCTTGCGTTCTGAAATGCGGCATATTGGAGCATGAAAAGTACCTTATTGGAGGCTGAAAAGCCGCATATTGGAACGTGAAACGAGGCATATTAGATTTTATGACATTTCTGTCAGTTCTTCAAGACTGTTTTACCGGAGTGTACTTACAGATTGTAAGCATCTTTTTTTTGACGGTTTTTCCACCGGAATAGTACCCATGTTCGGCAATGCAAATGGAGGAAACGGTTCTTTTCTTTATTCCGGACAGGCAACGCGAGTATGGCGTGTCGCTTTGTAATGACAACAGTCTGAACCAAGGTGTGGGTAGGGTATTTTAATTGAAAGGAAACCTTCCTTTTAATAAGGTGTAGCTTCGCAACACTCTGCCTGATGTGTTCCGCAACATGCGGCTGCTCGGGCTGACGGTGGAAGACATAAAACAGGCTTGGGACGAGAAAAAGGAATGAGGAAGAAGATTTCAGAGAAGAGTTGGAGTCACTTTTAACTATCAATTTCCTATTGGTGAATTTTCAAACCTTTTCCTTTTGGCTATAATAATATGCGATAAAATCCGTTGTCTTATAGGAATGTTGTCAGAGCGATGCTGTGTGGTATGTCTGTTGCAACGGTGTAGAAAGGAAAATATAAAAACAGGATAAAACAATAAAATCATAACTTATGAAGACAAAGATTGTATTGCTCAGTCTGTCGCTCGTTGCCGCTTCGGCTATGGCGCAGACTGCCGCTTCGGGCTTTGACAAGGCCAACATGGACCTCAGCGTCAAACCCGGTAATGATTTCTACGAGTATGCAGTCGGCGGATGGCTCAAGAGTCACCCTCTGGATGCGGAACATCCGATGAACGGTGCGTTCGTCGACTTGGAGGAGTTGAACCAGAAACGTATCAACGAACTTATAACCGAATACGCCTCGAAACCTCAGCCAAAGGGTTCGCTCGGACAGAAGATAGGCTCCCTCTACCGACTGGCTATGGACAGTGTGCGTCGCAACAATGAGGGCATGGCCCCTGTCATGCCGGTGCTCAGACGTATTGCTGACATCAAGGACCGGCGCGAGTTTCAGATCGTTATGGCTCAGCTCGATGCACAGGGTGCGGGCGGACTGATGTTTGGAATAAGCGTAGGTTCTGACCAGAAAGACTCGAAGAACAATATAGTAGGAGTGTCGCAGGGCGGACTCGGATTGGGCGAACGCAACTACTACTTTGCTAATGACGAACAGACAAAGAAGGTGCGTGAAGCCTACAAGACTTATCTTACCACCCTGCTGAAGTTGGCCGGTAACGACGAGGCTACAGCCAAAAAGAAAGTTGAAGCCACAATGACTATAGAAACACGCATCGCCGGGGCAAGCTACGACAGGGTGAAGCTGCGTGATGTCGAGGCCAACTACCATAAGATGACCTACGCTCAGCTTGTAAGCACATTCCCGGGCATAGACTGGGGCAATACGTTCCTGATGCAAGGATTCCCGGCTTTCGAATACGTAGACGTGGGTCAGCCCGAACCTATACACGAGGTCGAGAAGATTCTGGCAGAGGTTCCGCTCGACGATCTCAAGGCATACGCCGAGGCACAGACTCTTAATTCGGCCAGCGGACGACTCGACGACAAGTGCCGGGCTGCTTCGTTCGAGTTCAGTAAGATTCTGAGTGGAGTCAAGCAAGACCGTCCGAGATGGAAACGTGCCACAGGACTTGTAAGCAATGTTCTGGGCGAAGCCATCGGCAGGCTTTATGTGGAGAAATATTTCCCCGAATCGAGCAAGAAACGTATGCTGGAACTCGTACACAATCTTCAGACTGCACTGTCACAGCGTATCGATGAGGCTACGTGGATGGGCAAGGCTACCAAGGCTCAGGCTAAGGAGAAGTTGTCTAACTTTATCATCAAGATTGGCTATCCAGACAAATGGAAAGACTATAGCGGACTGCAGATAGACGACAGTCTTTCGCTTTACGAAAACATGGCGAGGGCAATGTTGTTCATCACTCATGACTACATAGCCAAACACGTCAACAAGCCAGTCGACAAGACAGAATGGGGTATGACACCGCAGACTGTCAATGCCTACTACAATCCGTCGACTAACGAGATTTGTTTTCCTGCAGCCATACTGCAGCCTCCCTTCTTCGACCCTCAGGCCGACGATGCAGTCAACTACGGAGCCATCGGAGCGGTGATAGGCCATGAGATGAGCCACGGTTTCGATGACCAAGGAAGCCAGTTTGACAAGGACGGCAACCAGCGCAACTGGTGGACGGCTGCCGACAAGAAGAACTTCGACGCTCGCACAAAGGTGCTTGAAGACTATTTCAGTACTGTGGAGATTCTTCCCGGAAAGAAAATAAACGGCAAGCAGACACTCGGTGAGAATATCGGTGATAACGGCGGACTGAACATTGCGTTCCATGCACTGCAAAACGAAATGAAGAACCGCAATCTGGGCGTGATAGAAGACTTTACTCCAGAACAGCGTTTCTTCCTGGCTTGGGCCCGCGTATGGGAATCAAACACTACTCCGCAAATGGTCGACTATCTGCTTAAGACCGATGTCCATTCTCCCAGCAAAGCGCGTGTGAACGCAGCTCTGCCGCAGATAGACGCTTGGTACAAGGCATTTGACATAAAGAAAGGAGACAAGCTCTTCATCCCTAAGAACAAGCGTGCCCACATCTGGTAATGCTCTCATAGACGGGTATGACCGTTCTTGATAGATAGAAGCAGGACGGTAGCGTGACCGTAATAAGGACAAGGCAGCCTGGATGCTTTCGCCATAATTCAGAATATATGGCGAAAGCTTTCAGGCTGCCTTGTTTTGTTTTCTCAAATATTTTCGGTAAGTTTGCAAAAGTGATATCATAATCCTCTCCAAGTTCAATCGGTGCAGGACAAATATGGAGGATCAGCAATTGTTCCGTAATTGATTCCAATTATAACAGAGGCTATGGCTTGTATGGCAATTTATCGTTGAAAGAAAAGACAGAAACATGTCGATGATGAAAAAAATAAAGATTCTCTACCGCTTTATGTTCCGCTTCATCCGACGCGGACTGTGGCAGCCGACGACAGGCCGGGTGCGTTCTGTTCTCGTCGGCTTGACGCGTCGGCTGTTTGTTACGACCCGTCTGTTTTTGCGCGAAGACCTTTACTATCGTGCTTCTGCTCTGACCTATTCGTCAATGTTTGCCGTGGTGCCTATTCTTGCCATAGTCTTTGCCATAGCCCAAGGTTTTGGTCTGGGCGGATACATAGAGCGGAGCTTTCGTGACAGCATAGCTGCAAAGCCGGAGATAACCGATGTAGTCGTGGGTTTTGTCAAGTCCTATCTCACCCACACTCATAGTGGTATATTCCTGGGTTTCGGTTTGTTGGTGTTGCTGTGGTCGCTGCTCAGCTTGACTGGTTCGATAGAAAGCGTGTTCAATGACATCTGGCAGGTGAAACGCAAACGTCCGGCACTGCGCATGATTACCGACTATACAGCGATGATCTTCCTGCTTCCGGTATTCATCATCGTGTCGAGCGGCCTCAGTATTCTCGCATATACTGTGGCCGATAAGATAATACCCAATGTGATGCTGCTGCGCCCTATGGCTGTCGAGATGGTTCAGATGCTGCCTTACGTCTTTGTATGCGGCTTCTTTACCGCTCTGTTTGCATTTATGCCCAACACCAAAGTGAGCTTTCGCAGTGCCATCATGGCCGGAGTGCCTACGGGCATCGCTTTCCAGATAGTACAGACTCTTTACGTCCACTCCCAGGTCTGGCTCACGAGCTATAACACCATCTATGGTTCGTTTGCTGCTCTTCCGCTGTTCATGCTAATGTGTCAGATAAGCTGGACGGTGTGTCTCTACGGCGCAACGCTGAACTATGTCGACCAGAACATCGGCAATTTCTATTACGGGAACGACGTGATAAATATCTGTCGTCTCGACCATGACTGCATCTGTTTGCAGCTTACGGCTGCCGTGTGCCGCAGGTTTGCCAAGTCGCAGACACCGTTCACGGCCGAAACACTGGCCCACGACCAGAAGGTGCATCTGCGTATCGTCACCGAGATAACCGACGAATTGGCCGAAGCCGGAATTCTGATGAAAGTGTACATGGAGAAAGGTGAACAGTCATTTATGCCTTCGTGTGATATCAATCAGATAACGCCTGCCTACGTCCTGACGGCTCTTGACAGTAACGGTGACCGCGTAGAGCCGTTCCACGACGGACAGGGATGGACAGAATACCGCCGTCTCAGAACTGGAATGTATGATAAGGTGTTTTCTGAAATCCCTTTATACAAAATGACAGGTGAGGGGAAACATGTCGACGATTGATTGTTCCCGGTTGTCTGATAAGCAATTCTATTGCTTTATTCCTGACTCACGAACCATGTGCTTCATCTTGTGCCCTCCGAAGTCGCGATAGTCTTTGAAGACAAATCCGAGCGAAGTATACAGCCGTTCGGCATTAGGGTTGGCTGTGTCGACTATTAGGGCAGCTGGCAGTCCGGCCTCTTCTGCCTTTACGGTCATGGCCTGTATCAGTCGCGAAGCTATGCCCTGACATCGGTATTCGGGTTTTACCATGAGGCTGTCTATGTAGTATTCGCCGGGGACGGTCTCGTCGGTAATGTGCTCCAATGTTTTTCCGAAGTAGTGCAGCAGAGCGTCGAGGAACAACGGCCGCAGCTCATTGAGCCTTGCTCCGTCATATCCCACACACGTTCCGGCGACGGCGCCGTCGTCGTCGAGGGCGACAATGGCGTTGGTGTAGCTGTATTGTGAATTGTCGAGCGAGGCAAGATCGGTCATCATTTCCTCAAACTGGTCGAGCGTACCATTCGCCCCAATTAGATATTTGCAGCAATCTGTGCCCATTGCTGCCATCACAGCCCGTGCTATTTCGCGGGCATGTTCCTTACAGGCTGGTTTCAGTGTAATCATATTTTTTTCTTTATTATAATTCAACAATAATTCTTTTCAAACACTTATTTCTTCTAATACGAACTGAAATTGACGGCGGCCGGTTTTCCGTCGACGAGCGTTTCGGCCGATACGTTCAGATAGGTCGTTCTACGTCCGTTGTAGCATTCGACCGTAGCCACGCCGTCCTTGTCGGTCACTACAGACGGATTCCAGTAGAGCGTGCGCCGTCGGTCGTCGTAGCTACTACGCATCGTCGCGTCGTTGTAACGGGGCGAGTAGAACTCGGCTGGTGTGCTGTAACCCTGTATCTCGGTGCGGCGTATTCCGTGAGTGGGCGCATAGCTCTTGCCCGCATCCCATCGTTCGGACATCTGCAGGGCACACCTGACGAACATCTTCCTAAGATTGGCCTGGCTCACCGTATCCATTTCTGCATTATTGCCGGTGTAGATGTCGGTCATTTCGTCAACGTCCACCCTATAGTTCTTGCCAATCTTGTAAAAGTAAAGCCCAGTCCTGTCAATATAGAGCATGGCAGTCTCTATCATGTCCACGCATCCTTTGAGGAACGGAATCTTTATGTCGTGGCCGTTGGCACTGAATTTCAGCGGATTGACACCATAGACAGTGCCCTCCCGGTCGATGCGGTTGTTGATGGTGTGCATTAGGTAGGGTACATCGTCGGCTACGAATTTGCCTTCATCGCGCATACGGTCGACTATCTGACGTATGTTGTAGAAGCCGAGAATGTCGCGCTCGAACTTTTCCGTATCCTTCAGAAGACTGCGACGGCGAAACTTACCTCTTACCACTACTTCGTCGATAGTGAGTCTTCCCGAGTCGGCTGCCAATTTTTCAAAACTGTCGAGAGCCGCACTCAGCGTGACAGTGTCCTTGGGAATGTCCCATACCGGATTTGTCTCACGATAGTCGAGCTGGCGGAGTGGAGGCCCGAAGTTGCGGAACAGGCTGACCATGCTATTGCGGTTGAATTTTTTGCCTTCTCGTCGGGTCTGTATCAGTGCTTCCATGCGTCCGTAGAAGTCGTCGAGCGGAACAGTGAAGTTGCCTAACGAGTCGGCGTGAGTAGAACCGGTGATGTAGAGCGAATCGCGCTGTGCGAGAATCGTTATACCTATTCCGGCCTGGGATTTGCCGTACCACGAGTCGATGTGTCCGTCGAGGTTGAGCTTGGATTCGGGTATGTATTTTGGTCTGAACGGTTTCAGGCCGAACTGGTTTTCCGGGTCGTATTTCCTCCATCCGCGTATTATCATAAGGTTGTCAAGCATCCGTCGACGGTTTACGCTTCGGTCTGCCAGATAGAACGCAGGACGGTCGATGTAGCCTTTGAGTTCGGATGTGAACAGAAGGTCGGTGTAAATGTTGGATCCGTCAGACAGAATGTCGGTGTCTAGGGCATCGCGTACGGCCACTGACAGGTGTGCTCCGCTGACCGGTCGGCCGGTATCGTCGGTAACTTCCAGTCTGCATGAGGCCTTGCCGAACGGTGCGTAAAACCTGTTGTCTGCTTTGCCGCTGATGATTGGCATGTCGTATGGGTAGACGAAGCAGAAACGGTCGGATAGGGTCTGTCCTTTATCATTGACTAACGACAGACGGACAACGCCGCCAGGAAGGTCGGATGTAAGTATCTTGATGCGGCGCGAAGTTCTGCCTTTGAAGTCGATTGGTATGTAGGTACGCGGTTGTGCCTGGGTGAATACAAAGAGTGCGACCGAGTCGGCCAGGTCGGCCGAACGAGACACTGCAACGTCAATAGATTCGTCTTTTGTACTGACTGTCAGAGTATATCCGCTGGCATCGGCATCGGGAAGACGGAACCGGCGGGTTTTCCCGTCGTAGTCGAACTCTATTTCGGACGGTTTCTCTCCCGGAGTGTAGACAAAACTGCCCATTCCGTCGTGAAGAGCTGCAACGGGCATCGTGCGCTGTCCTTCAGCCGAGAGCAGATATCCGGTGAGATTGACCCACCCGCTGTCTTCGCTCAGTATCTCGAAGCCTACCACCGATTGCTGTCCGCGCAAGAGCCGCCCGCCTTCAGGGAAAAACCTCACATCGAGCCGGGAAAACTTCTCTTTAGGCCGTTGCTTCATGCTCTTGTCCATACGGTATTCGGCAATGCTGCGCAACGGTTCGTCGGGGTTGAGAGGCCGGCGGTAGACAGGCAGAGTGCGCGAGAAGTACTGGGGATTGTCCGAGAAGGCCAGCATCCATTTTGTGTAGGCTCTCACCTCGTAGTAGCCGGTGAAGAGAGCATCGGCCAGCGATATCTGTCCGTGTCCTTCGCCGTGATCGAGCCTCACAATCTGTCGGTTCATCACATTTCCAGACTGGTCGACCAGCTCTACGTAGAGGGGTTTGCTGATGTGGCTCGGACGGTTTGAGTCCTCGTCGATGACGTATGCCTTGAACCAGATTGTGTCGCCCTGATAGTAGCTGTTGTTGTCGAAATGAAGATGGACTTTTTCTCTGGGAAAATTCTTGGCGAATGTTTCGGCCTGTACAAAATAACGGTCGAAGACGCTTTGTCCAAAGATGTTTGCCGGAATGGCTAACAGCAGTGTCAGTAGGAATTTCTTCATTAATAGTATTGTTATTTTATGTTCTTAGTTGTTGTATGTTGCGCAAGGTGTGAGGTTTTGGTGGCGCGTCTGCCGATTGTTCTATTTGTCCGATTTTTCAGTCGTAGGTCGTTTCTCATATTTCTTGTTTGTAGAAAGAACAAAGCCGGTGTCCATCGTGCAATCACGATGGACGGCCGGCTTCGTTCTTTTTGCTCATATCGGTTTCAGGCTGTCATCATAGTATATTTGCTGGCAGTATGAAACGTAAAGCTATATCTGGTAAAGGAATGTTCTGATGAACCAGTAGCAGCCTATTCCGCCGAGGTATCCGGCCAGAGCGGCGAGCGAAACATGCCTCATGTACCATCCGAACGTGATTTTCTCCAGACCCATAACGACTACTCCGGCAGCCGAACCAATGATGAGCAGCGAGCCGCCCACGCCTGCACAGTAGGCCAGCAGCTGCCAGAATATTCCGTCGACTGCCATGTCGCCGGTAGGTGCAATCGGGTACATGCCCATGCATCCGGCCACCAGCGGAACATTGTCTACTATGCTTGAAATAACGCCGATTACTCCTGTGACGAGATAGTGGTTGCCGGCCGACACGTCATTGAGGGTCTTGCCCAAAGCTGTAAGCACACCCACCTCGGACAGGCAGGACACAGCCATGAGAATACCGAGGAAGAAGAGGATGGTGGACATGTCAATCTTGCTCAGCAGATTGCTCACGCGCTTTCCCATCGTGTCGGGACAGTCTGTCTTGCGATAGAATATCTCAGTGGCTGTCCAGAGTGCGCCGAGTATGAGCAATATCCCCATGAACGGAGGCAGATCGGTGAGATACCTGAATATCGGGACGAAAATCAGACCGCCCACGCCGAGCAAGAAGATTATGCGGCGCTGGGTCTGCGTAAATTCGGTGACGGTTCCTTCTACAATGTTCTGGCTAGGGTCGAGCTTTCCGTGCAGCCCAATCTGCAGTATGAGGGCCGGTACTACCATCGACACTAACGACGGTATGAATATTTCGGATATTACTCCGGCTGTAGTAATCATGCCCTTAATCCAAAGCATTATGGTTGTCACGTCGCCGATAGGCGAGAATGCGCCTCCCGAATTGGCCGCTATTATCACGATTGAGGCATAGATGATGCGCTCCTTTTGGTTCTTTATCAGCTTGCGTAGCACCATTATCATCACGATAGACGTGGTGAGGTTGTCGAGAATTGACGACAGTAAGAACGTCATTATAGCTATGCGCCAGAACAGCTTGCGTTTGCTGCGTGTCTTCATTATGTCACGCACGAAGTTGAAGCCGCCGTTAGAGTCGACTATTTCTACTATCGTCATGGCTCCCATGAGGAAGAACAGAGTCTCGGCTGTATCGCCAAGATGCATCTTGATAGCTTCGCCCACCTCGGCTATTATGCCCGAAGTGTCGTTCGCGAGTTTCGGGAATTCGGCGATGATATACTGTCCGGGGTCGAGCATGTAGAGTGTCCAGCACAGCACGCACATGAGCAGTGCTATTGCAGCTTTGTTGATTTTAGTAAGGCTTTCGGCGGCAATGAACACATAGCCGACCACGAAAACCGCAACGATGGATAGTGTAAGAGATGTCATTACGTACTTTTGTTTTCAGAGTTTATGTTTTAAATGCAAACTTACGAAATTTAATTTAACATATAGTGATTCTGGTTCTTGAACTTTTATTTGAAATAGAAATGTCATATTCCTGCCCATAAAAGAACTTTTATTGGGTAGAGTTGTTACGGAACAGCGAGAAGTTGACACTGCCGTATGCCCTGTGTTCGACAAAGAACGGCGAAGAAGAGAAGTCGTTGTGCTTGCCATGCTCGAATACGAAAATTCCTTCTGGCGTGAGCAGTCCGGCCTCCATTACTATTGACGGTATCTGTGGCAGCTCGGGTAGGGCATATGGAGGGTCGGCAAAGATGAAGTCGAACTGCTGATGACAGCTTTTCAAGAATCTGAACACATCGGTCCGGATAAGAATGTTTTCCTTGGCTCCTATCTTTTCCATACACCGTTTGATGAAGGCTGCATGGTCGCGGTCGGCCTCGATGCTTATTACCGACGAGCATCCCCGTGATAACATTTCGAGCGATATGCTGCCGGTGCCGGCAAAAAGGTCGAGAGCAGTAGCCCCGTCGAGGTCTATGTAGCCCCGGATTACATTGAAGATGTTCTCTTTGGCGCAGTCGGTTGTCGGACGCGCCTTGAATGTACGCGGCACTTCGAAGTGCCGTCCACGGTATTTGCCTGTTATTATTCTCATCGTCCTATAGTGTAAAGGGTCTGCAAATCGAAAGGAATTGAGCGTAGCCCGTTGATGCATGTAGAAGATGCTTCGCCTGTTATGTCCAGCCGCATTATGTTGGCTACATACTTGTGCAGAATTTCAATAAGCTTCTGAGAATCGGGAATTTCGCCGACGAGGTGCAACTCGTCCGTCCTGTTGTCCATGCCGAGCTGTTTCCATACGTATAGCACGAAGTAGGCTGCGTCTTGGGCGTGGGTGGCGTTGAAACGGTTTGCGAAGCGGAATCGGTTCTGCCTGAAACTGGCCACATCTACCTTGCGGTCGTGAAAGTAGCAATATAGCTTCTGGCGCAATCCGTAGAAGCTGCGGCGGTGCAGACAATTCCAGACAGGCTGCATCAGCGGCATGAAGGTGTTTTCAGGGAAATGGTCGTCCACTACCATTTTCAAATCCCGGTTCAGTGCAAATGCGGCAACGGCGTTTTCTCCAGGCAGCACCGCTCCAATCACATCGTCAGAGTCATGTCCGGTGAAAACCGTCTTGTATTCGATAGACACCGAGTCGTGATTATATTCTTCGACCGGAACCAGCAGTACAGGCGTGTCAATAAGTACAGTTGCGCTGTCGCTTGCCGTTCGTGGCAGTCTGCATTCGGCGAGAGCCTGCCTGAGATTGGCCGCCATGGCAATACCCTGACGCACCATGTATGGCTCATAGTCGATTGTGCGCGGGCTGTCTTCGCGGAATGTCGAGAACGACAGTGAGTTGTCGCTGATACGTATGACAAGTTTCATTTTCCTTATTCTTTGGTTTCAAATGTTTCAATCTTTCTTCATTCCCAGTTGCCGGCATTGTCGTTGGGGACGTTGATGTCTCCTATCTTCAGTCCCGGGTAACGTCCTGAGAGGTTGGCATCTTCTGTGGCTTGTTCTATAGACATCTTGTCCAGTCCTTTAAGATACTCCCTGTATGGGGCGCAACATTCCATAAGCGGAATTGCCTTGCCAGTCTTTGAGGTCTGCGTGGTTGCAGTTATATCAAATCGTTTGCCGCCGGAGAACGGTATGAATTGTAGCGAATCGGCGAGGTAGCCCTTTGAGGTCAGCTCTTCGAACGACCCAGTGTACACTCCCGCTGCTCGGCGGTAGCGTTCTTCTGCTGTGCGTATCTTTACGAGGTACGACTTGACTGTTTTCTCACGCCGAATTTGTTCTTTACGGAAGCGTTCCGGCCCGTATATGCTTGCAAAGCATGCTGCGGCAAGGATTATCACACAGAATGTAAGAAAGACGTTAAGTTTCTTCATCTCTATTGCTTTTAGGCGGGTTATATTAGTTGGCATTGCCTGATTTGACAGCAACTCCTGAGGTAAATGATAGAACCTGCCTTTGTGGATTAATTATGCAAACTTACTAATAAAATCGGACTTTACGATGTCACTTGTCCATATTTTCATTTATTTTCACTCTACATGTTGTGGATGTCATCCGAAAGACCTAAATTTGCAAGACAAATGGTAACTGACGAACTTTCTTTACTGATAAAAGAGAACTTCGGCTTTACGCCGACCGACGAGCAAGACCGGGCCATAGCCACCTTTGTCTCGTTTCTGACCGACCGCTCTCCGATGGCAACAATGATCATGCGTGGTTCGGCCGGAACGGGTAAAACCTCGGTAGCTGGCGGAATTGTCAGAACTATGCTGAAACTCGGGCAGAAGGTCGAGCTGCTTGCCCCTACCGGACGGGCAGCCAAGGTTATGGCCGTCAATTCGGACTACCGCGCCTCGACCATTCATCGGCGTATATACCGTCAGAAGACTTTCGGAGGCAGCTTCGGTTTGGCTCCTAATCTCACGTCCGACACTCTTTTCATTGTCGACGAGGCTTCTATGATAGCCAACTCCGGTTTCCATGAGACGGTTTTTGCAAGTGGCAGACTGTTAGACGACCTTGTCAGTTTCGTCTATTCCGGACGCAATTGCCGTCTGATGGTCATTGGCGATAAAGCACAGCTGCCTCCGGTAGGCGAGGAAGAATCACCGGCACTGAGCGTCTCATTCATGGAGGGGTATGGACTGAAGGTTTATTCCTGCGACCTCGTCGAGGTGCTGCGACAGGCCGGAGGGTCGGGCATACTCACTAATGCGACTGCCATACGGCGGTTGGCTGCCAGCCCCGAGTCTGTGTTGTTGCCAGTGATACGTCTTAAAGGGTTTGCCGACATTGTCGTAGTTAACGGCGAAGAACTGATCGATTCTCTTTCGTCCAGCTATCACGATGTAGGTCTTGACGAGACAATCGTCATCACACGTTCAAACAAACGGGCAAACATCTATAATCAAGGCATACGTGCCCGTGTGCTCGACCGCGAAGAGACGCTTACTACCGGTGACATGCTCATGATAGTGAAGAACAACTATTTCTGGACAGCCAAAGATGCTGCTCCCGGCCTTGTGGACGATACAAAGAAAGAACCGGCTGCGGTGCCAATGCCCAGACAGAACGGGAGAAAAGCGGATGAAAACACTGCTCCGTCGTTTCTGGCCAACGGCGACCGGGCTATGATACAGCGTGTGCGCAATGTGCGTGAACTGTACGGTTTCACTTTTGCCGACTTGTGGCTTCAGTTCCCCGACTACGATAACTATGAGCTGCAGGCGACTGCCATAACCGACAGTCTGACCACTGAAGCGCCTGCTCTCACACCCGACCAGAACCGGAAACTCTACGAACAGGTCATTGAAGACTATGCCGACATACGCCAGAAGCCCGAGCGCATAAAGAAAATAAAGCAAGACCCGTACTTCAATGCCTTGCAGATAAAGTATGCCTACGCCGTGACCTGTCACAAAGCGCAGGGTGGACAGTGGGCACATGTCTATCTCGACCAAGGATACATGACCGAAGAAATGCTCACGCCCGACTACATCCACTGGCTCTACACCGCCTTCACACGGGCTACGGAACGGCTGTATCTTGTCAATTGGCCCAAGCGGCAGACTGAATGAGAAGGTGTTTCGCATATCGCGTTTCTCATAGAACTGCTAAATGGACGGTTGTATGCCAGAAAGAATACAAGCAAAGTGTGACTGATGCAGGACTTCTGCATGGCAAAACAATATATATCGAATTACAAAATGTAATCTGAATGTAATATAACTGAAACAGCTATGAACATACCTATTCCTAACTTTGCATCGACATTAACACAAAGATCGATGAAGAAGAATTACAGAATACTCGTAGTGGACGACGAGCAGGACTTGCTCGAAATATTGAAATTCAACATAGAAACAGAGGGCTACGAGGTAGAGACTGCATGTTCGGCTGAGGAGGCACTGGCTAAAGACATAAAATCCTTTGACCTGTTGCTTCTCGACGTGATGATGGGTGGCATGTCGGGCTTCTCCATGGCGCGCAAGCTGAAAGAAAATCCGGATACTGCCAACATTCCTATAATATTCCTGACAGCACGCGACACCGAGAACGATACGGTTACGGGGTTCAATCTCGGTGCAGACGATTATATCTCCAAACCGTTTTCTCTGCGCGAAGTGATGGTGCGCATAAGAGCAGTCCTGCGCCGCACTGTAGTCCAGACATCGGCAGTAGACCATCAGATTCTCAAGTATGAAGGAATAGAGATGAATCTCGACAAAAAGACTGTATGCATTGACGGGGCAGAGGTGTCGTTCACAAAGACCGAATTTGAGATACTGAAGTTGTTGCTCGAAGAGCGTGGACGTGTTTTCTCACGACAGGAACTCATAGACCGAATCTGGCCGAAAGACGTACTTGTACTCGACCGCACCGTTGATGTCAACATCACCCGTCTGCGTAAGAAAATAGGTGCTTATTCTAAATGCATTGTCACTCGTTTGGGATTCGGCTATTATTTTGATGCCTGAACGGCGGTGTTACGGCAATGCAGACAAGCCATCAGGCACAACAGACATTAACTCTCTGCGACTATGTCATTCAGCATAAAAAATCTGAGTGTGGGCAACCGTCTTTATTTCAGTGTGCTCACAGTGTTTCTTGCCTTCACAGTGGCCTTCATCGTTTTCCAGCAGATAAGGGAAAAACAATACAAGGCTGCTGTACTGGCTCTGAAACTGCAAGACTATAACGAACGTATGGCCGAAGCTATCGGCTACGTCCACGACTTCAGTGAAGATGCCATCGACCGTTATGTAAGACTCCACAGCATTCCCGGTATGAGGGTTACGCTGATAGACCGTCACGGCCATGTCATATATGACAACAAGATGAAGGACTACCGCAAGCTGTCCAATCACATTTCGCGTCCGGAAGTTGAGAAAGCCATAAAACGTGGGTCAGGTTCGGCTGTCGACCGCAACAGTGTCACCATGAACGGCGAATATTTCTATTCGGCCACATTCTTCAAGCGTGACAGCATAGTTATACGCAGTGCGTTGCCATACGACAACAATCTGTCAAAATCGTTGTGCGCAGACCAGCATTATCTCTGGTTTGCACTGACTGCCATCATTATCCTTACGGTCATCCTTTACCGGTTTACCAGCCGTCTGGGTGACTATATAACGAAGCTTAGAGCTTTCGCAACACGTGCCGACAACAATGAATCGCTCGACACCATAGAACTTATCAACTTTCCGAACGATGAGCTGGGAGAGATAGCCGAAAGGATAATAAAGATATACAAACGACTTCAGACAACACGGCGCGAGCAAGACATCATCAAGCGACAGCTCACCCAGAATATCGCCCACGAGCTGAAGACTCCCGTGGCAAGCATTCAGGGCTATCTCGAAACCATAATTGAAAACCCCGGCATGAGCGAAGCCACACGCCAGCAGTTCCTCCAGCGCAGTTTCGCACAGAGCCGCCGTCTTACGTCGCTGCTTCAAGACATATCTACGCTCAACCGTATGGACGATGCCCCCGAACTTATAAGCCAAGGCGAAGTGGACATATCCAAGACTGTCGAAAACATCATCAAGGAGACTTCGCTACAGCTACAGGAACATCGCATGACGTTCATCAACAAGCTTCAGCCTGACATTAAGGTGAAAGGGAACTACAGTCTGCTCTATAGCGTGTTCCGAAATCTTACCGACAATGCGATTGCATACGCCGGAGAAGGTACGACTATAACTCTAACCGGAAAACACAGCGAAGGCAAGTGGCACTTCACATTCAGCGACAACGGAGTAGGTGTGCCGTCCGAACATTTGCCGCGCTTGTTCGAACGTTTCTACCGTGTAGATAAAGGGCGCAGCCGCAAGATGGGTGGCACCGGTCTGGGACTGGCCATCGTCAAGAATGCAATCATTCTGCATGGAGGAACCATCAGCGTACACAACAACCTGACCGGCGGACTGAGGTTCGAGTTTTACATAAACGGATAGAATGTGGACGGAGCGTTTATGTTTGGTATGCCCAGACCAATACGCTTCCAAAATCTTCGCGGGTCTTTAAAATGTGTACTACTCCGCCTGTTCCGGATAAGCGTTGCAAAGGTAAGAACATCGAAAAGGAATTGCAAGTTTTGCAAGTTAAAATCCGTCCACCTTTTTACTGAAATATACAGGTGGACTTGTCCCGGTAAAAGTATAGTCTATTACCAGCAATATTTTTTCTGCCTAAAATCTTTTGGAGTTAGCTGTTAAGAAAAGAAAAATGTTATTATTATTAAATGTATTGTTGTAACTTTTTGGTAAATTTGCAATTGAGAATAACTTATTTAAAATAATTATTTGATAGCTTTTCAATATTTACCTGTGATTTTTGAAGAACAATCGTATGATTGATGTCTAACTCTTATTATTAAACAGATATGAAAAATTTTACAAACACAAATGTTTTATACAAAACTAAAATATTTGTATTGCTATTGATGATGTCTCTCATCAGTTCTTATGCCTTTGCTAAAAGTGAACAAGAAACAGTAAAGCCATTAATTGATACTGAAATTGAGCGTAAGGTTGCGCTTCTTGATATTGAAGGCATATATTATAAAGATGTTGTGATGTCTTTCAAATCAATAACTCCAGATTACTTTATATCTGACATGTTTAAAGTTAAAGTCGTTGATAAAGAAGGAAAATCAATATACAAAAAAAACATTTAAAAATGCTTTTTTATATGTGTTTTAAACAGGTCAAATACAAGTTGGAAAAAATAATTTTTACCAGATACTCGTTTCCAAACCAGAAGACGAATACTTAGGTATAATAAGGGAGAAAGAAGGAATTTATTAGTTTCTATATGATGAAATGTTCGAACCATTATCAGCATTTTGCCCTTAATGCCTCTAATTGCATTATTGATATAAATAATGTAGATTGTTTAAATGAACGGTATTTTTGCCCTTATTGTCACAATGAGATGATTGCTAAACGTGGAAATATCCGCCAATGGCATTTTGCGCACAAGGTAGACAGATGTTCTTATGACAAATATCTGCATTCCATTGCTGAAATAATGATAATGAATTGGTTTAATCAGAAAAAGCAAATTTTATTGTCGATGAAAACCTATGAAAAGTGTGACAAGTATGATAATTGTATTTTCCATGATGAAAAAGATTGTAAAATGCCAAAGACAATCCAGTTTGATTTGAAAAAATATTATTCAAATTGTATTATAGAACATAAGTATGAAGGCTTTGTTGCCGATTTGTATTGTGAAAATAAGACCAACTCTAATCAACCTATTTTTATTGAAATATTTGTAACTCATGAATGTACTCAAGAAAAGAAAGAATCAGGTATTCGTATTATAGAAATTAAAATTCAGTCTGAAGAAGATATTTTGAGTATTGTAAATTCAACAAGTTTAGATGAAGGTGAAAAAAATAGATTGTATAACTTTAGACGTTAAGATATTTTAGTGAACTACTTTGTGCAACCTTTTCAAAAATATATTTTGTATCATAGTTTGAAAAGTTATGTTGATCGAGATATTTTTACCTGTAGAAATTACAATGAGAATAGAAAAGGAATTTATGAAATAAGTATGGAATATGATGATTGCATTCCATATTTTATTAACAGTGGAGGTCTTTATGGTGTTGGAAAAGTTAAGGCTTATCTTGATGGATATTTAAAAAAAGATTGTCAATTATGCAAATGGCAAGCAGAAGATATGAGTGGAAATCAGTTCTGTAAATTGTACAAAAAATGTGGTAATCCAAAGTATTGTAATGAAAATGATTCAACAAAATGTACAATGTTTAGAGAAAACACTCAAATAATAAACAATGCAATCTTTGATTTGAATGAATTTCAAAAACAGCACGCTTTAGATATTTGGAATACAGATACCTTGGAAGATTGAATAATGATTGATGTCATGTAAAAAGAAACATCAATATTCAAGCATCAGCAAAAATAAAAATTCTCATTTAGATAATCGCCCTCCCGATGCATTTATTTGCAAATAAATGCATCGGGAGGGCGATTCTGCTAAGAACGGTATAATTGTTTCGGTAACTGTACCGGTCATTCTTCTGTTTCCGGCTGGTCGGCTCTTTCGAGCTGTACGGTGAAGTGGCGCATAATCGGGGCTTCCCATGCTATGCGCATTCCGCGCGTGATTTGTTCGCGGCGTTCGTAGACGTTCTTCAGGGCGGCAGCCACGACGGCAATATGGTTGTCGGTGTAGACGCGGCGCGGAATGGCCAGCCGTAGCAGGTCGAGACCTCCATAACGGTTTTCGCGGGTCTCAGGGTCGCGGTCGGCAAGGATGTAGCCTATCTCGCAGCCGCGTATTCCGGCTTCGAGATAAAGCTCTACGGTTAGCGTTTGGGCTGGAAATTCTTCTTTGGGTACATGGGTGAGAACCTTTGGCGCGTCTATGAATATGGCGTGTCCGCCGGCCGGACGCTGATAAGGTATGCCATACTTGTCGAGCAGCGAAGCCAGACATTCTACCTGGTGAATGCGTGTCTGCAAATTCTCAAACTCGGTGTTCTCGTCCAGTCCTACAGCCAGAGCGTCCATATCTCGGCCGTTCATTCCTCCGTAGGTCAGATAGCCCTCGTACTGGACACAGTAGCCTTTTGCGCCGTCGTACCAGTCTCTGCGGCGTGTGGCTATGAAGCCGCCCATGTTGACGATGCCGTCTTTCTTTGCACTCATAGTCATGCCGTCGGCCAAAGCGAACATCTCTTTTGCTATCTCTTTGATTGTTTTGGAGGCGTATCCCGGTTCACGTGTCTTGATGAAGTATGCGTTTTCGGCGAACCGTGCCGAGTCGAGCACTACAGGTTTGCGGTAGCGGTCGGCTATGGCGCGTACTTCGCGCAGGTTAGCCATCGACACTGGCTGTCCTCCGGCTGTATTGTTGGTGATGGTGACGATGATGAACGGCACTCGGTCTGCGTAGCGTTCCAGTGCCTCTTCAAGCTTCTTGGGGTCGACGTTGCCCTTGAACGGCAGTTCGAGCTGTGTGTCATGGGCTTCGTCGACGGTGCAGTCGAGGGCTGTGGCGCGGCGGCTTTCGATGTGGCCTTTAGTTGTGTCGAAGTGAGAATTGCCTGGCACGACATCACCGGTATGTACGAGATAGGAGAAAAGCACATTCTCGGCGGCACGTCCCTGATGGGTCGGTATCACATAGTCGAAGCCAGTGATACTTTTGATGACCTCTTTCAGCCGGAAGAATGACGACGCTCCAGCATAGCTCTCGTCGCCTGTCATCATCGCTGCCCACTGGCGGTCGCTCATGGCTCCGGTGCCCGAGTCGGTCAGCAAGTCGATGTATACCTGTTCGGCACGGAGTTGGAATACGTTGTAATGGGCTTCTTTCATCCATTGCTCACGCTCCTGGCGAGTGCTTTTACGGATTGGCTCGACCATTTTTACTTTCCATGATTCTGCAAAAGGTAGTTCCATAGAATTCTGATTTTAATGTTGTGATTGTTTGGATAAATAAATGTCGGGTAGGCAACTGGCCTGAAATGTCCTTTCAGCATGCAGGCCTTCCACTGCAAAGATAGAAAAAAGAAACGAAAGGCCGAACAAAAGGATGGCAAAACCCGAGCAGCTTTAAAATAAATGATTATCTTTACGCTCTGAAATCCATTTAACGTCATGTCTGAAGATAACAAACATACTCCAAATATTACAGCCTGTGAACTTACAGACCGTATGGTCAGCTATGCCCCCGACGTAGAGAAAGATTTCTTCGCCGACCTTATAGCGACACTCGCTGAACCTTCTGTAAGAATAAAATACAGAGTGTTGCAGACCGTGCTCACACAGGCCGTAAACCAAAAGCTGCGTGACACAGAGATAGCCTTCGGCGGCATGTTCGCCCGTATTGACTATCTGCTGAAAGAAAACAAGATAAAGCAAAGCGACCGCAGCCTTTATTTTGCGGTCAATGAAGTCCGCATAAGGATGAAACGGCTCGATATGATTGATGACGAATCTCTCACGGACAGCTATGCCGGCGACCTTAGGGCTGTAGCGGTGTTTGTGGGGCTGATATACAATGCAGAGGTCCCTACACAGCTGAAAGAAGCTTTCCATACAACCCCATACAGGCAGTTCAGACAACGTATGAAGGACGACGAGGCAAAGAACATAGCTGCACTGCGCTGCATAGTCAGCGGTTGGGACGGCGACATCCTGATCTGTACGCGCGAAGACACCGGTGAGGACATACGTGTCGATTATCTCCAGACCGAGAATACAGCCGATACCGGCCGCTCTTATCTCAAGCCCCTCATAACTGAGGGTACGGTGCTCAGTCTAGTACGCCCGAGAACAGAAGGAGGTGTGGTGTACCCAGAGCTTGTAATCGTGTCGCCCGACTTGCTCATCAACGTAACGTCGGTGGCCGCTTGCTTCGAACCTTTCGGCCATTCGCCCTTGGCCGACCTTCTCAACAAACTGAAACCCAGTGTCGCCACAGCCCCGATACTTCTCGGAAATTTTGCCTCGCAGCTGCTCGACGAAGCCGTCTACGGCGAAGACACGAGCTACGAAGACTCTATAAAGGCGTTCTTCAAGCGTAACGCTCTCGACTTTCTGGCATGTGCCGACATCGACCCGGCCGATTTCCACCGTAACGCACGGCAGCAGCGGCAGAACATACGCCATATTATAGACAAGGTGTATGCCGGCGAGGTAACAGCCGGATTTAAGACCGGGCAGACCATTCTCGAACCGTCGTTCTTCTCGCCTATGCTCGGGCTGCAAGGCCGAATGGACTTTCTGGATCTCGGCTATAGGGTAGTGATTGAGCAGAAATCGGGTAAGGGACGGTTCAGCCCGGGCTGCCCTCCCGACAAGTTTCCCGGCCCACAAGAGAAACATCTCATCCAGCTGTTGCTGTATCGTGCCCTGCTCCATTACGACTACCGCCAGACCAACTATGACTCGCTCCACGCTTTTCTTCTCTACTCGAAGTATGCCGACGGACTTTCCGACACTCCCAGTATGCCCGCGCTGTTGTCCGAGGCAATAAAAGTGCGCAACCAGATAGCGTGGTGCGAACAGAAGTATGCCCGCGACGGGATGGGGCTGCTTGCAACGCTCAAGCCCGAACGGCTCTATCCCGATGCGCACGGACCGCTATGGGACCGCTACACCTGTCCGCAGCTGCGTGCCTTGCTCGATCCCGTAGGCAACGCTACGCCTACGGAGCGGTCTTATTATCTCAGGTTCATGAAGTTCATTGCTACGGAACATCTGCTTTCCCGGCTGGGCAATACCACCAAGGAGAACTCGGGATTTGCATCGACATGGAACAGTACTGTAGAAGAAAAACGACAGGCCGGAAACATATACGAACAACTCGGATTAGAACCTGACGGCGACTCTCACATTGATAACGTCATACTGAGATTCGACAAGAAGCAAGATGCCGACATGTCCAATTTCCGCACTGGCGACATTGTCTTCTTTTACCCATATCGTCCGGGCGACATACCCGATGCCACTAAGACGATGGTGTTCCGCGCCACACTTACAGATATTACAGCCACGGAACTAAGGCTGAAGCTACGCAACCCTCAGACCGACCGCAGCGTGTTCGACTACTACCGGGGGTGTGTCTGGGCTGTAGAGCACGACTTCATGGAAGCGTCTTACGGTTCGTTGTACCGGGCGATGCACTCCTTTATCTCGGCCACACAGTCGCGCCGCGACTTGCTGATGAACCGTCGCCGGCCTGCTGTAGACCCGTCGGTGACGCTGCAAGGCGACTATGCCGAAGACGGGAACGACGAACTCAACCGCCTGGTGCTCAATGCCATGCGTGCGCGCGACCTCTTCATTGTCATAGGTCCGCCCGGAACTGGCAAAACCTCGTTCGGCATGAAGAACATTCTCGACGAGCAATTGCTTAGGGAGGGTACATCGGTGCTGTTGCTGTCCTATACCAACCGTGCCGTCGACGAGATATGCAGCAAACTCATCGAGTCGGCCGGCGGCCCGATTGACTTTATACGCATAGGCAACGACTACGGATGCGAGGAACGTTATCGTCCCTATCTGCTGTCGTCGCGCATAGAAGAGTGCTCCAACATCGGCGATGTGGACAGCATGATACGCAGCACGCGGGTGTTCTGCGGCACGACTGCAGCTCTCAACTCTAACATCAGTCTGCTCAGGGTGAAGCGGTTCGACCTGGCCATTGTAGACGAAGCTTCACAGATACTCGAACCTCACATTCTCGGTCTGCTCAGTGCACGTCAGGGCGACACCGATGCCATAGGCAAGTTTGTTTTCATTGGAGACGAGAAACAGCTACCCGCCGTAGTGCAGCAGACTGCGGCCGAATCGCGAGTTGATGACCCCGGTCTGCAAGACATCGGGCTGACCGACTGCGCCCTGTCTCTCTTCGAACGTATGCTGCGTCTGTATGGCCGTAACGCCGACGGCAGTATCAATCACGAATGTTGCTTCATGCTCACCCGTCAGGGACGTATGCACCCCGACATAGCCGGTTTCCCCAACCGTATGTTCTATGGTGGCGCACTCGGTATCGTGCCACTTTGCCATCAGCTCGAACCCGGGTCACAGACCTCATCAGTGCCTTCCAGTATGGACGAGGTACTGGCATCGCGCCGCATGGCCTTCATCGATTGTTCTGCTTGTGGTGAAGGTGAGGAGACAGACAAAGTGAACAGGGCAGAGGCTGATGTTATAGCCAGAGTGGTGGTTGCGGCTTACAAGGCAGCAGGAAAAGACTTTGACATAACCCGCACCGTGGGCGTAATCGTGCCCTACCGCAATCAGATATCCACCGTGCGCAATGCCATCTCGGCTATCGGTGGCGAAAAGCTTACGGCCATAACCATCGACACAGTAGAACGTTATCAGGGAAGCCAGCGCGACGTGATAGTGTACGGCTTCACGGTGAAACGGGGCTACCAGCTCGCTTTTCTGACCAATAACGAATATGTAGACCCGACCGACGGAGCTGTCATCGACCGTAAACTCAATGTGGCTATGACCCGTGCCCGCCGTCGTCTCGTGCTCACCGGCAATGCCAGTCTTTTGAACCGAGATACCACTTTCAGACGGCTTGTCAGCTATGCAAAAGAACAGAAGTGTTTTTTCCAGGCCGAAGACTTGAAGGACGGGAAAAAACGAGGGACCGATGCAGTACAAATAAAAACAAAACATTATCAATAATATTCAACATCTTACCTGTTGTCATGCCGGATTATGTTTAATTGCGTAAATTTGAAGACGCATAAAGTCTTTGTATGCAATCAGAAGACAGATATTCGGTATGAAAAGGTTGTCGGTTATATTTCTCGTCTTTGTTATGGCGGACATCGCCCGGGCTCAGGTCTCGGGCGTGGTGGCGGCTATGGACACACATCTGCCGCTGCGCGATGTCAAGGTTATATACGACACCGGAGGACAGACCGTGACCGACTGGCGCGGACGTTTCACGACCGATGCCAGCATGAACAGCGCGACGATAGTTGTGAAAGGCTATTATCCACAACGCAAGACTAAGGCCGAGATGATGCGCGACACCGTTTTTCTCATGCCCACCGAGGTGAAGCTTGCCGGAGTGGAAGTCTTTGCCCCGAAGGCTGGTTTGAAACCACAGCTATGGGCGCGTGATGCAGCCCGGTCGGGCAAGAAGCCTTCAACGGGTCTCGGCTTCGATTTCTTCAGAATGTTTGACAAGAGCAAGCGCACATTGTCGCCTAAAGAATGGAAGAAGTTCAAGGGCATTCTCGATCATTATTGACGATAAAGGTCCATGCTCGTTTATAACGATCGGAAGTCGTACTCTCTTCCATAACTAAATGTTCTAAAAACGAAACGGCTCTGTTTTTCCTTCCTTGTTTATCATTTCGATAAACGGTTGATAGCCAATCGTTTACCGGTATCTCTCATTTAATGTTCCAATATGCCGCATATTGGAAGCTGATATGCCGCATATTGGAAGCTGATATGCCGCATATTGGAAGCTGATATGCCGCATATTGGAGTACAAACGTGGCATATCAGAAAACCATGGGTATGTAATGTCTTTTTTGTACACAAGCCATAGAGACCGTTAATTCCACCTTATTTTATATACGAATCAGACATTGTGGCGTTTCTTCTCGTTTATTACGCCGATTTTTTGTAAGTTTGCA
>CALBJK010000287.1 GCA_937892695.1 uncultured Prevotella sp. | reverse complement strand
TCAAATGCTCTTGATCGCAGATTTTTTGCGGAAGTTATTTTTTGAACATTACTATATGTTGTCTCGCTGTAGTCAGTCAGTGACGTTGACGGCGTACCGTCACTCTTGCCGGCGAGCTGCTTGCCGGACTGTCGTTGCCCGCCGGGCGTTTCCTCTTGCTTACTCTCGTTTCTGAACTGCGCGAAGCGCGACGGTTCTTTTTCTTCAGGGCTTTCTTTTCTTTATTGCCGAGCTTGGCTATGCTGTCAAGCGAGTCGCGTCGGGCTGGGTTGCCCCAGATGTTCTTCTCAAAGGCCGCAAGTTCGGCTTCGATACGCTTCTGCTCTTTGGACAAGGCAGAGTCGGTCTTGCAGTACTGTGCCAGTGTGCGTCCCAGCATATTCGTGGTCTTGTATATCTTTCCTTTATACAGATCTTGGGCGAAGTAGTCGTCCATGCTCATAGTAGCGGCGTTGTTGAGGTCGCTTGTCATTATTGTCTGCTTGGTAAGGAAGGGTGCAAGGTCGTCATACTTCACCCAGAACAGCGGGTAGGATGTCGGCGCATCGCCGAAGTCGTCCTCACGTTTCAATATCGGGCAGAGCGCGAGCACCTTGTGGCGGAAGGTTGAATTTGCCTGGTCGTAGTAGGCACATTCCTTTATGTAGTAAGCCGTTACTTCCTTCGACGGTATGTCGCTGTCGTCAATACGTATGCCACGGTCAGTACGTTCATAAAAGATGTGGTAGTTGTCGAGCAACGACTTCAGGTTCACCTTCGATGCGTCGTCGAACACCTCGTTGCCGTCAAGCCTGTATTCGTATGCAGTAATCTGTCTGCGCATGACGAGCTTGAAGATATATGTGAACAGGTTCATTTGCGAACCGATAGGTTCTACCGGGTAGTACAGTCCGGCGTTGGCCTCTTGAGTAAGGTCAATTTCGCGGTATATGTCGCGTCTCCACACTACGTCTTCGGCCATCTTGGCTTGTGTGGGGAAGGAAATCTGTGCTCTTGTTGTCAGCTCGTTCGCGCTGTTGGCCTGAGCCTGTTGCTGCTCGCGGCGGCGGGCGGCGGGCTGTGCGCTCAACGTTTCGGCGGCAAGAGCCATCATCAATACGAACATTAACTTCTGTGTCATGCAATATTTCTTTTCAATAATGTTCATTTTCTGTTTTATCGGTTATGCTGTATGTCATCGCCTCACTTCACTATCACCTCCATCGAACCAGGCAGACGGCGCGGTATGCCGTCGGGGCCTACTGCCGTGACGCGTGAAATGTAGAATCGTTTGTTGCGCGACAGACGGCGGAAGGTCTCGCGTTGGCGTTCGGTGAACGATGCCCCGTTCGAGGACATCGGAACGGCGTTACCCATATTGTCGAAGAACACCGTCTCGAATCCGGTCACACGGAACTGTATGTCGAGTATTCCGTCGTCGATGGCGGCCTTTATGCCGTTTGCGCCCATAAGCGAAGCCTTGGACAATCCGCCCGAACGGAAACGGTCTGTTCCTATCTGTATGTAGGCTGTCGGGTCGGGCAGCTTGCGCACATGGAAAACAAACTTGCCCATCTGTCTGGTACGTCCGTTCTGGTTGGCGGCAACGGTGATGGTCACGTCGCGTCCCACGGCAGAAGGACGGGCTATATATCGTCCCATTCCGATAGAACGGAAACCGCCGCCGCTCATCGAAGCCGATACGGCGTTGAGCGGTACTCCCGGTATGCTTATGTTCACAGGGTTCTCGTATCCGGCGTAGAGCACATTCATAAGGTCGGCCGAGACGGTCGCGCTCGGTGCCACGACTGTGTACTTCTGTGTGAAGTTGCGGCGTATTACATCGCCGTTGCCGTTGCGCATGGTGATGTATCCGCCGAACGAGTGTTCGCCCACTCCTCCGGCTGTAAAACGGTAGCTGTTACCGTTGATGCGGCGGCCACCTACGTATATTTCGGGCTGTTGGGTCGTATCGACGGCTGCCATGACAATCTGGGCCGAGAACATGTCGCCGCTTATTACAGTGCGCGATTCGGGTATGACAAACGCGCTAAGCTTGTTGACACGTATGTCCTTCATGTCGATGTTGGCTACGAGAGTGTGCAGCACTTCGCCTTCGGCGTAGCGCACGTCGCTCTGCAGCTTGGACAACAGCGTCACTGCAGCTGCTACGGGCATGTCTTCGAACATGTATTCCTGCCAGTTGCGGCCCAAAGTACGGGCGTTGTGCGGCACTTTGGTCGTGAGGTTGCTGGCTATTATTTTGCGTTGCTCAGGGTCGGTCACCATTGTGAGTATGCGCGACCGGAACGAGTTGATGGCATTGAACAGCTTGCGTCCCTTGCCTGTAATGGGCGCGAGCATCACGTGGCTGGCCGCTTCGAGATTGTCTTTGCCCTTTATGTTGTGAAGGTCGCCGTCGGGACCGTCGGCCTCGCGCACAATCTCCACCTTCAGCTCCTGTGCGAAGTTGTAGAGCGAGTCGCTCATTTGCTTCACCGCAGTGGCCTTTTCAAACCATTCGCGCACCTTCTGCGGATTCGACTTCATCTGGTTTTCAAAGTCGCCGTAGAGGTTTGCATTCTCTTTCGAGGCGTTGCCTGTAGTTCGGTTCAGACTCTCTTCCACGATTGAAAAGCCGTTGAGCACCTCGGTCGATATGTTTAGTGCGAGCATGGCCATGAGGACGACGTACATGAGGTTGATCATCTTCTGGCGTGGCGATTGGGGTCTTTTCTTTATTGCCATTGGCTTTTATTGTTTGGCGGCGGCCTGCATGTTGACAGTCATTGCCTCGATCATGCGGGCGTAGATGTTGTTGAGCTGTTCTATCTGTTGAGCCATCTTTCGGCTCTGGTCGTTTATCTGGTCGATGGTGCCAATCTGCTGGCTGGCTCCTTTAAGCTGCATCTCGTACACCTTGCATATACCTGTAAGTGTGCGGTTGAGGTTTTCCATCTCCTCGCTGTCGCGCGTGAGTCGGGTGCTCTGTTCCGATACTTTCTCCAGAATGTCGGTAAGCTTGCCCAGTTCCTCTACGTAGCGGCTTTGGGCTTCGGCCATTTCTGGGCCGTTCTGTTGTTGCTCGGCCATCCATGCAGGGGCTGATCCCATGATCACCGTTCCCTGTGGTGCTGCTCCGGGAACAGCTGTTGCCGCAGCCGGCTGTGGAGTCGTTTCGCTTCCTTCTGCCGGTGCAGCAGTGACCGCAGCCTGTGTGGCAGCAGCTGTTGCCTGAGCTGCTATAGGTTGGCCTATTACTACCGTCCCTGCTGTGGGTGCTATCGATTGGGCTGCTTTCGGGGCAGCAATCTTTTCGTTGTTATCGTCCTCTTCGTCGTCCAGATGGGTTGGCAGATCCATGCCGATGGCAGTCTTGTCGAACGGACGGTCGAAGGCCGAGAGGAAGAACACGAACACCTCGGTACCCATGCCTATGAACAGCATGACGTTGGCACCGGGGAGGTGGGTCAGCTTGAACAGTGTTCCGAGAATAACGATTGAAGCTCCCCAGCTGTAGGCATAGTTAAGAAACGTCTGTCCGGGGACGCTGTCCATCCACTTCTGCAGCAGATAGACGATATTGAATTTGCTGTACTCTGTCATCTTCTTTTGCTCTTTTTCATTTTACCGCTTTCTGTATTTGCCAGACTGCGCACACAGCGGAATCCGATGTACGACCGTGGCTGGTTCTGGTATTCCCATGTGCGCCATGCTGAACGTATGTACGACTCGGGGTCTTTCCATGAACCTCCTCTTACGCTTTTCTTTTTAAGCCGGTAGGGGTCTTCCTTGGCCGCCTTGTAATCGAGCTGGGGGTTGAGGTCGTTCATTGTCTCCACGCCCGCCTCGGTGTAGACTGTACTTGTCCATTCGGCCACATTTCCGGCCATGTCGTACAGGCCGTTGCTGTTGGCCTGGTATATTCCTACTTTACTGGTGATGAGGTTGCCGTCTCGGGTGTAGTTACCCCGGTCGGGCTTGAAGTTGGCGTAGAAACATCCGTCGCCGCTCTTCACGTCGTCGTTCTCCCATGGAAATTCAGTACCCGACTTGCCGCGTGCTGCATACTCCCATTCTGCCTCAGTAGGCAGACGGTAGCGTTGTACGAAGCGTGCCTCGGGTCCCAGTCCTTTCAGCAGATAGTCGGTGCGCCATGCGCAGAAAGCGTTGGCCTGTTCCCATGTCACGCCCACTACAGGATAGTCGTTGTAGGCAGGATTGGAGAAGTAGTTGCGCAGATACACCTCATTGTCGGCATTGACAAAATCGTTTACCCAACACGTAGTGTCGGGGTAGATGTTGACTATGTAGGTGTTGAGAAAATCCCACGGCCCGCTCAGCGGACGGTCTATGGTCTGGCGCACGATGTGTCCCTCGTCGTCGATGTAGGCAGTATCTTTAGATATCATGACCTGCTCGTCGGGGTTGGTTTGCACATCGGTGTTGAGGTTGCGTTCGTCGGGGTTGAGACGGTTGCGGCGCAGGGCTGCTGCCGTGTAGTCGTAGATCTCATACTTATAGTTGAGCTGCCGGTAGTCGAGCATTTTTTCGCCCGTGACAGGGTTGCGCGTGTATACGCTCTCTATGGCTCGCTGCTCGTCCTCGGTGGGTTTTCGGGGTATAGGCTTCTTCCAGTTGAGGTGTGGGGTGACGGGGTCGCCGTTCTTGTCTTCGGTAATCATGTAGGTCTCGTCGCCTCCGTATGACGGGTCGGCCAGGCGTGTGCGGATGATGCTGTCGCGTACCCAGTATACAAACTGCTTGTACTCCGAGTTGGTCACTTCGGTTTCGTCCATCCAGAATCCGTCGACTGATATGTCCCTTTGTGGTGTCTTCATGCCCCAGAGACTGTCGGTCTTGTCCAATCCCATGTGCAGAAATCCACGGTCTATGCGGGTCATGCCGTATGGTGTAGGCTCAGTAAAGGGTCGTCCTCCCACACCTGTCACTTCGCCGCCGCGCATCGACGATGTGGCGCGGCCACCGAAACAGGCAGTCAGAGCCAGTGTGGCCGTCACGGCGCATACAAGGGTGAAACTATTTCTTATTCTTGTCATCGTTTATAGTATCCTCACGCTTTTATGTTTGTTCTTTCCTTTTTTCGTAAGATTGATGTCCATCTGGTAGCCCACGAACAGCTCGTGGCTGCCGTTGCCGGGATTGATGGCCGAGGTGTACATCTCGTAGCTGTAGCCCAGAATTACACCGTGGAAGCTGCCTCCGATGAGCAACGTGACCGAATTGGTAGGGCTGTAGCCTAGGCCGGCATACATCATTTTCTTGTCGTTGGTATAGACGAGCCGTCCTGTCACGTCGCCACGATAAGCCACACCGTCGGTGCGCACCAAAGCTGAAGTCTTTATTGTAAGAAACGGACTGCGCATCTTTATATTGTATCCTCCCGTCAGATAATAAGTGGGGGCTATGGATAGCTCGTTGCGTTCGCCGAGTTCAATAAGCGGTGAAGTAATGTGCTGCGCCGACAGGCCTACGTACCACGATTTGTGTGCATAGTACAGTCCGGCACCGAGGTCGAAGCCGTTGCCGTCCACCTTTGAGGTAGGCAGTGCAGGGTCGTTTGTTTCCTCTATGTCAATCTTCGTACCGTCGAAAGTCTCGCTTAGCAGTCCTGCGCTTATTCCTGCTCCCAGCATTCCGCCGAAGAGCTTCAGTCTGAAGGCATATTGCAACACAAACCGCTGATGGCTGAACAGTCCTATCTTGTCGTTCATAAATTGGATTCCGGCTCCGTGGTATGACTTCAGAAAGTAGAACGGCATGTCGGCTGCGGCATGCATTGTCTGCGGATTGTTGGTGAAACCGGCCATGTCCATGGCGTAGGCCGCCGTGATGTTCAGCTTCGGCTGTTTGCCTACGGCAGCAGCGTTGAACGACGGTTCCATGTCGAAGTAGTGGCTGAATGACGGGTCGTACTGGGCACGCGCCCCTGTTGAAACTATTGCAGCCAGAATTGCGATTATGACTTTACGGTTTGACACATTTATTAAAACGCAATGACATTTCATTTATTGTGCCGGATAGAAATAAATTAATTGAATATCCGCATTCTGCCAGTATCAACCAGAATGCCACCAACGTCTTAGGGAAGTACTGTTCGTACGTCCGCCTGAACGTAATTTCGGCTCATTCTCATTTTGCATATTCATACGTTTATAGTGGATTAATATGCGTTTTCGGATGCTCAATACTGGCGTTCTTCCGATAAAAAGGAATGAGGACAGTAAAAATTCGAACTTTGTAGGACGATAGCTAAAGTATTAAATATCAGTTTAATACGTAAATTTTACACATTTTCCCATCCTTCTTAGCCGCTTCTATTTTCCGAAATGCGGCATATTGAGACTCGAAAAGGGGCATTTCATGTTGTAATATGCCGCGTTTCAAAGCGTAAAATGCTTGAGTCAGGACACCGAAATATAGATTGTTTTAATGTCTATTCACAATTGTCTCTATGTAAAAGGCTGCTATTGAAATATTGTTTCCGTTTGGCGGTTCTGCTTAATGGCAGAAAAACTTCTGTTTTTCTATTTATCTGAATTTAGCCGGCATTTTTTATAATGGGCGGACCGTATAATTATGCAATTTCGGCTTCCTTATGGAAGGATAGTATATACGAAGGTTGCTTGTGGTTGCGGAGACGCACCGATGTGTCCATGATAAGAATGAGACATACTTCTGAGAGGTGTTTTTGTCCATCAACCCAAATTTTGCATATTATAACAATTGCCTGTCGGTCTTTTTTCCTAATTTTGCAGAAAATACTTTCAGACTAATGGTAACACTCATATTCAACATAAACTACGATACCGAATTCGGAGAAGAATTGTTGATAAATCTGGTCCGTCCTGGAAAAGGGCTGACTGAGCGCGACATGATACTCCGTATGTCTACTCTTGACGGCAAGAAATGGACTTGCAGTATAGATAATTTCGATACAAGCGAGGCCGACCACATCGACTTCTTTTATAGTGTCACTAATGACGGAAGGGAAGAGCGCAAGGAATGGACTACTATAACCCACCGGCTTGACTTCGATGTCCGCCAGGCTACGCGCTATGTCATAGAAAGCGTGTGGAAGGACATACCGCACGATTCTTATCTTTATTCTTCGGCGTTCACTGATTGCATTAATCGGAGAAACAAGGGAATGCTCCCTGTTCCAGACTATGCCAGGACGCTGCGTCTGGTGGTGCGTGCTCCGCAGCTCCGTAGCGGAGAGAGGCTGATGGTATGCGGCGCTCCCGACGCTCTCGGCTGTTGGCATCCGGACAGGGCAGTGCCTATGCGTGAACACAACCACAACGAATGGATTGCGGACATTGATGTCAGAGCTATCGAGAACTTGTGGACTATAGAATATAAATATGTGGCCGTCAACGAAAACAACGGCAATGTCATCTGGGAGACGTGCGCCAACCGTCGGCTGTCTGTCCCGACTGTGGCTGACGGTGACGTAGCTGTCATTGAAAACGACCAGGCCTTTTTCGATATATGGAACACTAAAATGGCAGGGACTCTCATACCGGTGTTCTCACTGCGGTCGGATACCAGCTTCGGCACGGGCGACTTCGGCGACCTGCGCAAGATGGTCGACTGGATGGCCAAGACCCGTCAGAGGGTGCTTCAGGTGCTGCCAATCAACGACACTATAACTACAAAGACATGGGTTGATTCCTATCCTTACAGCTGCATAAGCATCTTTGCGCTTCATCCGCAATACGTTGACCTGACGCAGCTGCCCCCGATAGAAGACAAGAAGAAGCGCGAACGCATGGAGAAACTGCGTCTGGAGCTGAATGCTCTTAGCCAAATAGACTATGAACGCGTGAATGCGGCCAAGGATGAATATCTGCGCATCATCTTCGCACAGGTAGGGGAGAAGACGTTGAGGTCGGCCGACTTCTGTGAGTTCTTCGAGGACAACAAGCATTGGCTCGTACCTTACGCGCGTTATTGCCAGCTGCGTGACAGCTCGGGCACGGCCGACTTCTCGCGTTGGAAAGGGCACGAACGGTGGCATGAGGAGGAACGGCAATCATTGTCCGATCCACGGTCTGAAGCCTACAGGAAAGTGTCATTCTACTACTACGTGCAGTATGTGCTCAACCGCCAGATGGAGGCCGTCCACGCCTATGCTGTCTCGCGAGGAGTGATACTGAAGGGTGACATACCTATAGGGGTGAGCCGGTACGGCTGCGACGTGTGGCACGAACCTGATTACTTCAACCTCAACGGTCAGGCCGGCGCTCCTCCCGACGCTTTCTCGACTAAGGGTCAGAACTGGGGATTTCCTACCTATAACTGGGAGCGTATGATAGAAGACGGATGTTTGTGGTGGGTGCGCCGTTTCCAGAATATGTCACGTTTCTTCGATGCCTACCGTATAGACCATGTGCTTGGGTTCTTCCGCATCTGGGAGATACCTGCCGATGCCGTCCACGGACTGCTCGGACAGTTTGTCCCGGCTCTTGGCATGACAAGAGAAGAGATAGAAGCATACGGATTACACTTCCAAGAAAAACTGTTCACGCAACCGTTCATTTCAGAATGGGTGCTCGACCGCATTTTCCGCGAACATAAGCAGTATGTGAAAGATACCTTCCTCGAACACGACCATGACGATATCTATCACATGAAGCCTGAATATGATACTCAGCGCAAGATAGAAAAGGCGTTTGCTAAAAAGATATCCCAACAGGATACATGGATTCGCGACGGACTGTATTCTCTAGTGAGCGACGTGCTATTTGTGCGTGACCATAAGGACGAAACCAAATTCCATCCCAGAATATCGGCTCAGCTCGACTTTATGTACGAATCTCTTTATGACAGCGACAAAAACGCTTTCAACCGTCTCTACAACGACTACTTCTACCGTAGAAACAATTATTTCTGGTATCGTGAGGCTATGAAGAAACTTCCGTTGCTCGTCCAGGCAACCCGAATGCTCGTATGTGCCGAAGACCTCGGAATGGTGCCCGAGTGTGTACCCTGGGTTATGGAACAGTTGCGCATACTTAGTCTTGAAGTACAGTCGATGCCGAAAGACTCGTCGTCGCGATTCGCCCATCTGTCGCGTTATCCCTATCGTTCGGTATGCACTTTCTCTACCCACGACATGCTGACGCTGCGC
>CALBJK010000286.1 GCA_937892695.1 uncultured Prevotella sp. | reverse complement strand
TGGTGAAGAGACGGTGCTCGGTGTAGCCACGCTTGAAGTCGGGACCTACTGCACGGAACATGACGTGCATGTCGCTATATGTAGGGTCATAGCCATGTGTGCCACGCAAACGTTGGTGCTTCCATCCTGTAACTGTCCATCCAAGATCGGGCAATACAACTATGGACGTGACATTTGGGTTAGAGCCATAGTGGAGATAGGCCGGAACGTCTTTCTTCCGCCACACACGCAGATGGGGAACTTCGCGCAGGGCGTTGTAGACTGAATCTTCGTAACCCTTGGCTGGCTCTATCAGCGTGGGCAGGTCGTAGGATATGTAATTGACCCATTCTTTCTTAACATAGTCGTATGGATGTATCAGACGGTCGTCACCGACTGATGTCATGCCGTGGTCTGCTGTGACGATGAGGTTGATGCTGTCGCGTATGGGCAAACTTCGCAGGTCGCTCCAAAGCTGTCCCATCAGCATGTCCATTGTCTCGACAGTACGGCGCACTCGTTTGTCGTGGGGTCCGTAGCTGTGGCCGTCGTGGTCGGGCTGGTCAAAATAGGCCATCACAAGCGAAGGACGATCCTTTTCGGGAAGCGTGAGCAGACGGTCTACCTCGGCAATACGCTGCGAGAACGTAAGCAGGGGTTTCACTTCATAGTCTTTATAGTAGGTGGGGAAGTGGCCGCCTATCTTCACGTCGGAGCCAGGCCAGTAGACTATACCAACCTTTACACCCTGACGCATGGCTGTGTTCCATATCGGTTCGCCTCCCCAGAAGCGCGGGTCGCTCTTGGTAGTCTTGTCGCCGAGCGAGAAGGTCAGACCGCTTTTAAAGTCACGAAACTTATTGGCTATGATGCCGTGATGGTCGGGCACGAGTCCGGTGGCGAGGGTGTAATGATTTGGAAATGTCGATGAAGGGAACGAAGGTTGCATAACCGCCTTCACACCGCTACGGGCTATGCTGTCGAGCCACGGTGTGTTGTACATTTCGGTGTAGTCCCATCTGAATCCGTCGAGAGAGACAATCACTGTGTAATGCTTTGCTCTGGCGATACCGCAAAGCACACATGCCAGAAGCAGAAGACATAGTTTTTTCATCATAATGAATTGTTGTTTATACCTGAATAACGTTTTCATTTTACCAGTATCATAGCCATAACGGCTCTGAAACGCCATGCAAAGGTAATAAAAAGTAAGCAGGAACACCGTTCTTCGGCATTACATATCGATTAAGTGACCTATTTTTTGTTGCATAAACCTCATAATCATCAGATATTGGCAACAAAAAATCCGACAAGACAACGTCCTGCCGGATGCATGAGAAAATGATAAATTACGATTACTAATCGTTTATGTTCAAGTCGAGTTCCACCGGACAATGGTCGCTTCCGAAGATTTCGGTATGGATGGAAGCCGATGCTATCTTCTCGCGCAGACGTTCTGAAACGAGGAAGTAGTCGATACGCCACCCTGCGTTCTTCTCTCTGGCATGGAAACGGTACGACCACCACGAGTACGTCACCTCGTCGGGATGGAGCGTACGGAAGGTGTCGACGAATCCGTCAGCCAGAAGCGATGTCATCTTCGCCCGCTCTTCATCGGTAAATCCTGCGTTGCGCCGGTTGGACTTAGGGTTCTTCAAGTCAATCTCCTCGTGGGCGACATTGAGGTCGCCGCACACAACGACGGGTTTCTTCGCATCGAGAGACTTCAAGTAAGCCTTGAAGTCATCCTCCCACTTCATGCGGTAGTCTAACCTACGGAGACCTTCCTGCGAGTTTGGAGTATATACGGTGACGAGATAGAACGAAGGCATTTCAACCGTAATTACACGTCCCTCCTTGTCGTGTTCGTCCATTCCGAGACCGTAGGTGACATTTAGAGTATGCTTACGTGTGAAGATAGCTGTGCCTGAGTAGCCTTTTTTCTCGGCGTAATTCCAATACGATTCGTAGCCCGTAAAGCTGATGTCGAGCTGTCCGGCCTGCATCTTGGTCTCTTGAAGACAGAAGAAGTCGGCATCGAGAGCCTTGAAACTCTCCTCAAAACCCTTGCCCGCACAGGCTCGCAGACCGTTGACATTCCATGAAACAAACTTCATTTCCGTGGTTTTATCAGAGTCCGAAAGTAACCATTACCTGCCGGAGATACGAACCGTTATAAAGAGACGACAATGTATTGCTCTGGGTGGGCGTTCCACCTACATCCGTCAGGCAGATCTGATAAAGGGCAGCCTGAAACTGGAATGTTGAAACAGCCGAACCCAACTTCCATACTCCGTAACCGTAATTACTGTTAGCATAGAACACAAAATGAGCCTCTTTAGGCTTTCCTCCAACGGTAACATCAATCTTGAAGGTGATGGGATTGACAAAGAACTGGATGGCTCCGTTCTGCACGTATGCTCCGTCCGGTATATAGTAGAGCGATTTCAGATCGACATAACCTTTGTAATCCTTTATCGCATTGAAGAGATCCTTCAGGTCGGCAGGAACGCTAGTGTCTCTTACATCAATAGCAGAGTCGAGCTTATTGACAGGGAACGTGTTGACAGTGATAAGCGAATCTGAACCTGCTCTCCAGCTTCCCGCAACTGAGTCGTAAGCGTAAAGACGGGTAGAATAGTTGTCATACTGTTTCCAGAACTTTATCTTTCCACTGTATAAACCAGACATCCGCATCATATACTGCTTCTGTGTAGCAGCATCAATGGGCTGAGAGTTGTCCTCGCTGTTGCCAAGACAAGAGGTCATTGCCGAAGCTGCTACAAGGCAGCAGAACATAACAAGAATGTAATTTCTGAACTTTTTCATTTTATTTTCTTTGTTGTTTATTTAGTTTCTTCTGACCTTAGAATGTTTATATTTCACAAACATTGCATGGAAGAAGAGATTTTTTAAATCTTTTTAGATTCTCCACGAAGCAAATCCATAAATTCCTCACGGGTTTTGGCTTGCTTGAATGCACCGCTGAAGTCGGATGTCGTGGTGATAGAATTCTGCTTTTCTACTCCTCGCATCTGCATACACATGTGCTTAGCCTCTATCACAACCATCACGCCGAGCGGATGAAGAGTCTCTTGAATGCAGTCTTTTATCTGCTGGGTTAGACGTTCCTGTACCTGCAGACGGTGGCTGTAGATGTCCACAACGCGGGCTATCTTGCTCAGACCGGTTATATAACCATCGGGAATATAGGCCACATGAGCCTTGCCGTAGAATGGGAGAAGATGGTGTTCGCAAAGCGAGAAGAAGTCGATGTCCTTGACTATGACCATCTGGTTGTACTTCTCGGCAAAGAGAGCAGCGGTCAGCACCTTGTGCGGATCCTGGGTGTAGCCGCGCGTAAGCACCTGCATGGCTTTGGCCACACGCAGCGGCGTCTTCAGCAAACCTTCACGTTCAGGATTTTCACCCAACAAGGCGAGTATTTCTTTATAATGTCCTGCGAGGTCGTCGAGACCTTCGCGGTATTCTGTTTCAGGATTCATTGTTCTTATTGTTATGGACTTGGACTTAATAGGCAACAGTTATCTTTCCGCTTACGATGCACGCTTGTTTGTAGCCCAGCTTGCGTACCTGACGCAGAACAGCGTGAGCCTCTTCGTAACTGCGGAAGTTTCCGACACGGCAAATCCACCTTGGAGAGTAGAAATGAACGTAGACAGGAAGTTCGGGCATGGCCATCTTAACATTGTTTCCGGCGCGTTGTGCACGTATTTTGTCGTTGCGCGAGTTGCCTCCGGCAAACACCTGCACCCTGTAACCGTTGACTTTATAGCTTCGACGCGGCATTTTCTTACGCATGTCGACTATAGGTTCTTCCTCTGCCTGCTCTGGTTCTGTCTCTGTCTTTGGCCGCGACTGATGCGATTCGGCACGCGGAGAAGCCTCTTCTCTCCTTTTTTCTTTTTTCGTAGAATCATTGTTCTCCGTTCTACGGACCTCTGCACGATGATGGTTCGGAGCAGTAGCGCGAGCCTTGACTTCTGCGTTTTTCTTTACTGTCTTAGTGTTGACAGCATCATTTTTAGTGCTGGCTGCTTTCTTGTGTGCAGCAGCTGTCGGGGTGTTGACATTCGCTTCGTTGACAAGCTCGTCTATCTCCTTGCTCTGTGTCACAGTCACCGAACCTTGTCCGGGCACGTGTTTCTGCAAGTGTTGCAAATAGGTTTGTGCCGCAACCGGTGAGATTGTGCATAAAGCCATTACAAATATCACGACGAAATGTCTCATTGAATGTGTTTTTAAGTTCTGTATTTAACCGACTGTTTCCTGTCCGATCTCTCTGACCGGTGTCTGCATAAGCAATACCGGCCATAGTTTCAGACAGGAAACAGGGATATTAAAGATTCAGCTTACTTCTTCCATGCATCGATGATGCCCTTGAAGTCGGCTGCCTTGAGCGATGCTCCGCCGATCAGTCCGCCGTCGATGTCGGGCTTAGCGAAGAGTTCTTTAGCGTTGCCGGGCTTGCAGCTGCCACCGTAGAGAATAGTTGTGTTCTCGGCGATATCCTTACCGTACTTGCCGGCAATGGCGTTACGAACGGCAGCGTGTATTTCTTCAGCCTGCTCAGCTGTAGCTGTCTTGCCAGTACCGATAGCCCAGATAGGCTCGTAAGCTACGATGATGTTCTTGAATTCGTCAGCAGAGAGATTGAACACTGAACCTTCGAGTTCTTTCTTAACGACCTCTTCCTGCTTACCGGCCTCACGCTCTTCGAGAGTCTCGCCGATGCAGAAGATAACCTTCAGTCCGTTCTTCAGAGCCAGTTCGACCTTAGTTTTGAGTATTTCGGGGGTCTCGTGATAGTACTGACGACGCTCTGAATGGCCGAGGATGACGTACTGTGCGCCAGTGCTCTTGACCATTTCTGCGCTTACCTCGCCGGTGAATGCGCCCTTTTCCTTGTCTGCGCAGTTCTCAGCGCCCAGCCCGATGACGTTCTGGTCGAGGAAAGAAGCTACAGAAGCCAAGTGGATGAACGGTGTGCAGATAATGACACCGCAGTTAGGCTTGTCGGCAGCCAGTGTTTCGTTAAGTTCTTTAGCCAATGCAATTCCGTCTTGCAGGTTCATGTTCATTTTCCAGTTACCTGCTACAATTTTCTTTCTCATATATTAATGTTTAAAGATTTGGAATAATCTGTTTGATTTTTCTTTGCGTTTTACCCATCGTGTCCATGCCCACAGACGATCGGCCAGAACGAGCAGAGCCAGCGGAAGCGCAAACCACGACAGCACCATGGCTATCTTCCGGCCTACTGACTCATTGGGCATCTTACCCACTGGAATCTTATCGAGCGGGCCGTTCAGTTCCTCGGGACGCGGCAGCTCGTTGTGACTCCACTTGTTGACAACCACGCCGTTACGCAGCAGCACCAGTCCGGGATTGCTCCTTATAATCGTCTTCAGAGTTGTCTCGTCGGTCGTGCAGAAAGGATATTCGGCACCGGTTATATCAATCCAGTGATTGATGGCAGACTGGGTGCTGGCCGTCAGACAGTAGAACGGCACATGGTAGTCCTGGGCATATTCGTATATCTGGTCGATAATACCGAAATTCCCGTCATCGGCCTGTTCGAGATGTGGGGATATCAACAGAAACGTATAGCCCGGGTCATCGATTACTTTCTTTGTTATGTCCTCGTCGTCGGAGTTGAGCGTAATGGAGAAATCATGTATCGGAGGTACGTATCCAGCCTTGGTCTGCACGGTTTTACTGTCGATAAACGTCCAGGTGGAATCGGGATAGTCTTCGAGAGAGAACTCTCGCCGCTGTCCGTTCTTTTCCATTATGAATGTCGTGACAAACTCAGGCTGCGGCGCACCTTGGGGTATCTCCATTCCCTTACGCAGGTCGGCCCCTACGTGGTAGGGGCGGAAGTCGAATACGGGAAGTTTGTACAGACACACTACCGAGGTGAGGAAAATGAACAAAGCGGTGTAGTTGATTACAATCCACTGGTTGGTACGCGACACGAGCCGCCCCATACGCATAGGCCATGCAACCGTAACCAACGCACAAAACAGCAGCACAACGTTCTTGGCGAGCGTCTGTCCGTTAGTCAGAGTGACAGCATCGCCGAAGCAGCCACAGTCCTTTATCGGGTCGGCAACATAGAGCCATACGGTCACAGCCGTCATCACCGTCATCAAAGCCACCATCAGCCGCGACACTATACGCCGTCGTATGGCAAAGAGCATGAATATGCCCAAAGAGAACTCTACCGCAGACAGAACGACCGACACCATAAGTGTCAGCCAGTCAGGGACATATTCATAAAAGTCCAGTACTTTAAGGTAGTCTTGTATTTTGTATTGAGTGCCGAGGGGGTCTATAGCCTTTACGTATCCCGAAAAGATAAACGTAAGACCCAACAGCACCCTGCATACATTTGTGAGTATTGTTTTAAGCCTGTTCATTGCCACCATTTGATAGTTTTATTGCCCCGAACACGGCATAGTTGATAATGTCCATGTAGTTGGAACCGATGCCTTCTGAAACTAGTGTCTGGCCTCGAAGATTTTCAATCTCTTTGACACGTTGCAGCTTTGTAAGGATGAAATCGGTATAGCTGCTCACCCTCATGTCACGCCACGTCATAGTCATGATTCTTCTTCAGCATCAACGACAAAGCCTCACGTGCATTGGTGTCGTACAGAGCCAAAGCCTCACCAGAATCGATGTCGACCGTATCGGAAAAGCCATGCTCCAGTTGTATCAGTCCGACAATTCCGTAGTTGATTATGGCGATAAACTCTGGACGTATGCCTTCACCCACCAGCGACTCGCCCTTTATTTCGAGCGACCTTATGCGCTTTGCTTTTATGAAAAGCTGGTCGGTCAGAGACGACGGACGCAGGATCCGCCACGATGCACCGTAGTCGTGCAGCTTCTTTGCAAAAAGCTCACGGCACTCGGCTATCACATCTTTGAATTGTTGTTCAGTGCCAGTTTTGTCCATAAGAGATAGTCGTCCGGATTAATTGTCAGCCTGAGAGTTTTGTTTCTGGCGCATATGTATCATCCTTACCACTCCGCACATAGCCTCATAACGCGCCTTGAGCGAATCGCGTCGTACACGCAGCATATTGGCCTTGTAAAGGTCGGTAGTGACAGCAATGTCGGCAATCGTAGCCTGAAGCAGACTGTCTGTATGCGCTATATCCTTCTGTGCCATCTTCAGCGATGCGGTCTGCCATACCACAAGAGCCTTTTTCCGTGCTTCTACAGCTGCAGGGAAACGAGAACGCAACGCTACGATAGAGTCGAGTGTTTCACAATAACAGCCCCGGCTGCACAGGCTGTCTATATCGGCGAGCAAGGCAGCAGCTTTCTCGTCATCGGTCTTATTGCATCCCGAAAGCATAACGGAGAGCACTGCGAAAATAAAAAAGTATCTTATCATTGTGGACACAAAAGTATAAAATAATGTCGGCATTAAGCCATTTCGGGTTCTTTATTTTAGTTACTTTATGATTTCTGGCGTATCAATATTGCCGGTAAAGGATATTCCCTCACGGTTGACTGGCTGTACAACGACCGAAGCGTTGCCGCTGTCATAGATATTGAAAGTGTACGTATAAGTGTCTTCGTCGTTGGCGACCGACAGGGTCACGACTATACGGTTCTTTCGTTTGCGCTGTGCCGAATAGCTTCTTATGAGTCCGTCGAAACGTAATGCGCGTCCGCCACCGTATGGAACACTGTAGGCGCGTCCGGCATAAGGCAGACAAGAGTAGACCGAATCGCCAGCAACCCGCACGCCATAGCCATAATCTAACGAACGTGGCGGCATGCTGCGCGGTTGCATCATGTCCACAGAAATGGTATAGCAACGCGACTCTACCGCATTCCGCACCTTCTGGGCTGCAGCAGACCTGCGCACAGCTTTGTCCTGACTGACGGTGACACCAAGAACACCCAGAACCGACACGGAAAAGGAAATAACAACTATTAATATCTTCATTTTCATAGGCTGAAGTTTTTTATATATTGCAGAACAACAGTCAAGACACAGGCTACAGGCAATATCCTGATTTGGTTGCCGTCAGCGCACGGCCAGCTTCCGTCCTCCTACTATGTAAACTCCCGCAGGCAGGCCATCGAGAGCTGTAGATGCATCACGCGCAGTCGTAACGGCAACGCCCGAGATAGAGTATACTACAACCCTTCGGCCGGCCTGTGCAGGAACCACAGTCGTTATGCCGTCTGACGTACCGTAATGGTCATAGCTGAAAGCCTCATCCACCTTTGTGCCCCAAACATACTGCTCCAGCCCTGGATAGTCGACGTAAGGATTGCGATTGTGCTGCAATGTCCACACGGCATTGTTACGGTCAGTCTCCTTCTTGCTTACGGGGTCTTCTTCTGCCCAGCGCAGCAGCATCGTCAGTGCCCACGGAGCGTAGGCAGGATAGCTGTCGCCAGAAAGCATAGGGCAGTCCCAACCTGCGATACGGTCTTCGTAGCAGGTGGCCATATAGAAATAAATCCGGGCGAAGTCGCCTTTGTATTCGTCAGCCGGTTCGAAGACATTGCCGCCATACCCATCGACCGATGAAGGTCCGACCTTGCTGAAACCGCCTTCCGACTGGTAGGTCGGAGCATCAGTCTCGCCAAAGGGCAGATTGCCGCGACGGTTGTTTACATAACCGTCGGTGGGGACTATGTGGTGAAGATCGGTATACATGGGATACGCATCGTCAAACCAGCTCTTCGGGAAGGAGTGCTCGCGGTTGTACGAGTCGCCCTCTCTCTTATAGTTGGCACCCTGTTCGGGTCCGCCCATTTCGTATGACGTAGCCGAAGAGTACATATCCCATACCTTGCCGTCGTCGCGTCGGTCGGTGGTATAGAAGTCTTGCCAGAGCTGTTTGTACGAATGCTGTTCGTGATTACTGATTATCTTCCACAGTGCGGTCTTGAGGTCTTTGCCTTTTGTCCCGTCAGCCGGCTGATAGTAGCTGCCAGTGTCGTTTGGTCCTTGCGCGAATGTCTGAAAGACAACGCAAAGCATAGCTGCAACAGAAAACGACACCTTATTAAATAATATAGTCATAGTGCAAAATTAAAAAGACCATGGATAACAGACAAGCAAAAACATATAATTTATTGTAAAAGCAGACAAAACATAGCATTTTCAACCCATAATTCATGGCTTGGATTGATATATTATGCCGACTGCAACCTTTCGGACAAAGCTTTGTCATCCTCCTATGTTACTTACAAATCGTAACCTCGTTGAGAACTATAGTGCGCATCATTGCAATCCATTGAAAATCAACACAATTCAGAAGCCTATCATTTCATGTCCTGATACAGATTTACTTTACACGCTTTTAACAAAAAAACGAGTAAAGAAAT
>CALBJK010000285.1 GCA_937892695.1 uncultured Prevotella sp. | reverse complement strand
TTAGTAGAAATTAAGCTTCTTCTGTGTGATTGGCTTCGTATGTCTGAGCGATAGTGTAACCGACCTCGTCGAGGGCGTATGTCAACTTGTCAATCTTGTTGGTGTAGAAGTTGTAAGAAATAACGGCACACCATGAAGTCAAGATACCGAATGCGGTGTTGATCAGGGCCTCAGAAATACCAGTAGACAGAGCGAGAGAGTCGCCACCGCCACCTGCTGCCAGAGCAGAGAATGCTCGAATCATACCGGTTACAGTACCAAGCAGACCGGTCAGAGTACCAAGAGTAACGATGGTTGCGATGATAGGAAGGTTCATTTGCAGAGTAGGCATTTCGAGCTGAGTAGCCTCCTCGTGAGCCTGCTGAATTTTAGCGACCTTCTGGCTCTTCTTGATACCTGTTGTAGCTTCCATATCCTTGTAAGCGTGGATTGATGCAGAAACAACGTTTGCAACAGAGCCTCTCATGTCGTCGCAAAGGTTCTGAGCCTTAGCGAAGTCGTTAGCCTTGATGGCTGCCTTAACGTTGGCTGTAAACTTAGACAGAGAACGACGGCCGAATGCAGAGCGCAGAGCGAGATAACGTTCAACTGACAGTGCAATGACGGTCAGCAACAGAGTGTGGATGACAGGAACGACGATACCACCTTTGTAGATTGTACCGAGAAGGTTTCCGTTAAGTACCTCTGCGTTAGGATCGCCACCAACGAAGTTGGCCGGATTTCCGAGGATGAAGTTGAAGATGCAGATAGCGATGATGAAACATGCCACGATGATCCAGAACGCTGCTCTGACACCTTGGAAGCCCTGCTTTTTGGGGCTTGCTGCTTTTTGTGTAGTTGCCATAATTTGAAATTTTAAAAATTAAATTGTTAATAATTATTTAGTTGTTTCCTATTTCCGTAATATGATGACGTGCGTCCGTAGGATTATTTTTCAATTGCAGACGCAAAGATAACAATTAAAGTATAATTGCGTCTGCAATTAGCAAGTTTTAACAGCATCAGTTGTCAAAAACTTTTATAATACATTACATAAGCACAGCTGTTTTGTCATTTCAGCTTTGAGAGTGCTTCTTTGATACGTCTCATTGCCTCCTTGATGTTATCGTCACTCGTAGCATAACTCATGCGGAAGCAGTAGGGATCGCCGAATGCGTCACCTCCGACTGTAGCCACATGGGCTTCCTCGAGTAGATACATTGCAAAGTCAGTGGAATTGTCTATCGTGTGTACACCGTCACTCTTTCCGAAGAAGCTGCTACATTTCGGAAAGAGATAGAACGCACCCTGCGGAACGTTCACTTCCAATCCGGGTATGTCTTTGGCAAGCTTCACTATCAGGTCGCGTCTGCGCTCAAATGCCAGACGCATCTGTTCGACGCATTCCTGCGACCGTGTATAAGCTGCCACAGCCGCTTTCTGGCTTATCGAGCACGGCCCGCTTGTGTATTGCCCTTGAAGTTTGTTACAGCCCTTGGCAACCCATTCGGGAGCTGCTATGAAGCCTATGCGCCATCCAGTCATTGCGTATGCCTTTGACACGCCGTTGACGATGACGGAACGTTCCTTCATGCCTTCAAACTGAGCGATACTCTCATGTCGTCCTACATAATTGATATGCTCATAGATTTCGTCAGCAAGTACAAACATCCCTTCATGATTTTTTATCACGTCGGCGAGAGTCTGAAGCTCGTCTTTTGTATATACGCTGCCCGTCGGATTGCTCGGCGAGCAAAGTATCAGCATACGGGTTTTGGGAGTAATGGCTTTTTCGAGCTGGGCGGCCGTCATCTTGAAATTCTGTTCAAATCCGGCGTTAACAATCACCGGCGTACCGCCTGCAAGCTTCACCATCTGCGGATAACTCACCCAATAAGGGGCGGGGATTATCACTTCGTCGCCGGGATTGACCAAAGCCAAGACAGTATTGCATACGCTTTGTTTGGCTCCATTCGAAACCACCACTTCGCTTTCCGAATAGTCGAGTCCGTTCTCGTTATTCAGTTTCTCCACTATTGCCTTCCTCAGGTCGGGATAACCGGGAACAGGTGAATACCGCGAGTAGTTTTCGTCAATGGCCTTCTTGGCCGCTTCTTTTATATGGTTTGGCGTATTGAAGTCGGGCTCGCCCACGCTCAAATTTATCACGTCCAAACCTTGAGCTTTCATCTCATTGCTTTTCTGCGACATCGCCAATGTTGCAGACGGTGCCAGACGTTGCAGACGCTCTGATAATTGTGCCATTTTTGTTTTATTTATATTTGCATTGACTTTGGCTGTCGAACTTTTCCGTGGTTCTTACGTTTCTGTCCAACTTTACCTCTTGCAAAATTAATCATTTTATTTGTTTTTCGGGGCCAAAAAACAGTCTTAATTCGTCATTAGTAATAATAATGTAATCTCCCTATTTATTTTTACAGCGTGTGGAGGTTTGTCATTTCAGATGAAGGGTGTGTCCCATCCTGTCGCGTTTTGTCTTGAGGTAGCGTTCGTTATACTTGTTCGGAGTAACCTCTATCGGGACATTCTCAACTATTTCTATGCCGTAAGCCTCAAGCCCTACCCTCTTCACTGGGTTGTTGGTAAGCAGCCTCATCTTCCTCACACCTAAATGGCGCAACATCTGAGCCCCACATCCATAGTCGCGTTCGTCGGGACGGAAACCCAGATGCACATTGGCATCGACAGTGTCATAGCCTTCTTCCTGAAGCTTGTATGCAGCAATCTTGTTCATCAGTCCTATTCCACGTCCCTCTTGCTGCATGTATATTACCACACCTTTGCCTTCTTTTTCTATCATCTGCATCGACTTATGGAGCTGTTCCCCGCAGTCGCAACGCTTGCTGCCGAGGATGTCGCCGGTAGCACAAGAAGAATGTACGCGCACGAGCACCGGTTCGTCAGCTGCCCATTCGCCTTTCACCAGAGCCATATGTTCCAGACCGTTGCTCTGCTGGCGGAACGGTATAAGACGGAAGTGCCCATATTCGGTCGGCATGTCTACTTCTTCGCCCACCTCTATTATCGTTTCCGATTTCAGCCTATAGGCAACAAGGTCTTTTATCGTTATCACTTTCAGTCCCCACTCTTGGGCTTTCTCCTGCAGCTGCGGCATACGCGCCATAGTGCCGTCTTCGTTCATCACCTCCATCAGTGCCGCTGCAGGATACAATCCGGCCAGACGGCACAGATCGACAGCGGCCTCGGTGTGTCCGCAGCGACGCAGCACGCCGTTATCCTGGGCGTACAGGGGATTGATATGCCCAGGACGGCCAAAGGTCTGCGGTGTGGACGACGGGTCGGCCAGAGCCTTGATGGTGGCTGCACGGTCGTGAGCCGACACTCCAGTAGTGCATCCTTCGAGCTTGTCGACTGTAACCGTAAAGGGCGTGCCGAGCATAGATGTGTTGTCGGCCACCTGGCGCGGAAGGTCAAGCTCTTCACAACGCGAGATGGTTATAGGTGCGCACAGCACCCCTCTGGCATTGTGAAGCATGAAGTTCACTTTTTCTGGCGTTATCGTTTCTGCCGCAACAATGAGGTCGCCCTCGTTTTCACGGTCTTCATCGTCTACAACGATGAGAAACTTGCCTTCTTTAAAATCTGATATAGCATCTTCGATGCTGCTGAGTCTGAATGTTCCCATTATATATTTTCCTTTTTTGTTCTGTTCCGTTCCATCTCCCTTATGCGTGCCGTTATTTTCTGTCCTACGGCCTTCACCGTGCGCAGGTCATGGAAAAGTCTGAGACGATAACGCCACATGCGCAGATACAGCACCGCTCCGAACGGCACCAGTACTGCAGCAACAATGTTAAGCCATCTCCTGTCAAACGGCCGCGTATGAGCCTTGACCGACATTATCGGATATTTGTTCAGCTCGTCTATTACCACAATGTCCTTTGTGTTGGACAAGTCTTCTATTATCGTTTCCAGTACGTCGCCGATCCGCTCTATCTCGTGATCTGGTTCATACTTTAAGAACACCTTTATGACATTTGGAGCGGTCTTCAGCCTGTGTCTCTTTGCATATTCGTCCACTTTGCTGTCGATGACGGCGAGCCGCCTTACATCGTCGGCATAGTCAGGGTCGTTTATCACCACTTCCTTACAAGCAATGTGGCGTTTCAGCCTCAGCCCGAACAGTTTCATAAAGAAGTCGCGGTACAGGTCTATATTGAACACCATCGAGTCGTTATTGGCTTTAATCGTGAAGAATATGGCTACAGGGATTAGCACACCCGGTGCAAGTCCCTTACCGAAACCGATAGTCCACATTCCTCCTCGCGCCATACGGTAGCCTGAGTTGTCGAGTATATAATAAATGATGAACACCAGCACCGATATGAGCACGGGTATTCCCAGGCCGCCCTTGCGGATAATGGCACCGAGCGGCGCACCGATAAAGAAGAAAATGACACACGACAGTGCAACCGTGAACTTGCCGATAGCCTCTATCTTGTGCTGTCTTATCAGACGGTCGCCGTCGTTGGTGAGCATACCCTTGAAGTCGAGGTCGCTCAGTTGGGAGCTGACCGCAGCCTGAGCACCGCTTACGACCTGAATCTTACGGTCGGGTGACAGCTTGGCATAGGCCGAGTCGACATTATATTTTACGTTTCCGGCTCTGGCTATGGCGGCCAGAGAGTCGCGCCGGGTCTTAGGACGAAGCACTTCAAAGTTGACTATTTCCTGATTATAGTAAGAACGTCCGATGCTGTCATACTGATGTTCCAGCGAGTCCATGTCGTGATGGATTTTCGACAGGCTCTTTCCGCGTGCGTCGTTTGACAGCGATGTCGCGTCGGTAAGGTTGAAGTCGCCGTCATAGTCGAGCAGTATCGTCTTATAGACAAAAGTCTCGCGTCTGTATGGCACAGCTGCACTGCCGCCCATTTCCTGCGACTGCATGTTCTCAAACCATTCGCCGCTCCATAGCGACAGTTTCAGATGTTTCTTCTCGGCTGTAGCCTGAAGCATTCCCGAATCAGCCAGTATGATGGCCTGGTCTTCATAACTGCCGGTCATACGGTATATCATTATGCCGTACAGCTTGCCCGTGTCCATGTTTTTCTCCTGGACATAGATGTTGCTGTTTGGTATACCATCATAGAAGATGCCTTCAGGGATTTCGAGTTCGGGGCTTTTCTGCTTCATCGATAGCATGAGCTGTCTCAGCTTCAGGTTGGCCTCCGGGCCTACGCTGTTCTGGAAATAGAACGAGGCCACGCAGGCCAGAACCGAGATGAAAATGAGCGAGCGGAAGGTCTGCATGAGCGATATTCCAGCGGCCTTGATGGCCGTAAGCTCGCTACTTTCGCCGAGGTTTCCGAATGTTATGAGCGAGGACAGCAGTATGGCCAACGGCAAGGCCTGTGGTACAAGCATCAGCCCCATGTACCAGAAGAACTGGGCCATCACCTCCATTGACAGCCCTTTTCCTATCAGACGGTCGATGTATTGCCACAGAAACTGCATCATCAACACAAACTGGCAGATGAAGAAGGTTCCGACAAACAAAAGCCCGAACTGCTTGGCAATAAAAATATCTAATTTCTTAATCCGAAACATTTCATGTGCGCATCTTTTCTGATGCGGCAATACTATCTGACTGCAAATTTAGCATAAAAAAGTCACAAACTTTTCTATTTATGTTTTTTTATGGTTAAGCGGCTCGCAAATACGCACAACGAAATTATGCACAAGAAAATAAATTGTAGCTCATGGTCAGTATTGATGTATTGCCGTAAATTCACTTTAAAGACGCACTGAAATGACATCTCCGCATCGTAGGTGTCAATATCCTTAATGAACGGATGCGTGCGCTCAAATAAAAAACAGATTTCTGTTACAGTCCGCTTGTACGGTGCAGATTCTCCATATTGCGGTTCCACACGTCTTGCAACCACTCCACATCATCCTTGTCGGCAAAATCTGTGATACGCAACAAGAAGTCGTCGGTCAGCTCGTTCTTTATCAGCTTCATGTCGACATAATTAGTCTCGCTGTCGTTATCGTCTTCCCACTCGAAGCGCAACCGCCTGTTTTTTTCAAGAGCGGTGATTGTGGCATGTCGCGTCTCGTGATGACTCCAAGCATTGCCCCATATAAAGGTAAGACGGTCGCCCGATATCCGGATGTCATCGGCTATCCACCGAGCCAACCCTTCAGGTGTACTCATCAGTTTCCAGATGATATTAGGCGATTTCGATTTCAACTCGCGCTCAATCTCAATACGTTGTTTCAGCATACGATTAAGTTTTTTGCAGTAAGAACTGCCTTACGCACCGCAAAATTACGAAATATAGCACAGAAGCGAATAAAAAGTTTGCGAATATTTTGTTAATTCACAGGATTGTATTACCTTTGCACCCGCAAATGAATGATGGCGGGATAGCTCAGCTGGTTAGAGCGCATGATTCATAATCATGAGGTCCCCAGTTCAATCCTGGGTCCCGCTACTTGAAGGATGAATCGACAAGGTTCATCCTTTTTTTATTATATAATTCCAAGATGCATTTTTCAAGTTTAGCCCAAACGCTCCCGGTGTTTAGCCCAAACGCTCCCGGTGTTTAGCCCAAACGCTTCTGACGTTAAGTCCAACAAAACGGAATTAAGACTTTTGTAGAGGAATAATCAAAGATGAAAACCGGTAAGGAGAAGAGATTTACCTCTTGTCGATTTTAAGTCCGATATCAGATACACCTGGA
>CALBJK010000284.1 GCA_937892695.1 uncultured Prevotella sp. | reverse complement strand
TACCCACCTGCCATAGGGAACATATCAACTATTAACAATGACAGAGGAAGTAAATTTGGCCGAAGCGCTCAAGCATTTCTTTGGCTTCGACAAGTTCAAGGGCGACCAGGAGGCGATCATCCGCAATCTTCTGGCTGGCAACGACGGCTTTGTCCTCATGCCCACGGGCGGCGGAAAGAGCCTTTGCTATCAGCTTCCGTCACTGATAATGGAAGGAACGGCAATCGTGGTTTCGCCGCTTATTGCACTAATGAAAAATCAGGTGGACGTTGTGAACGGACTGAGCGAAGAAAACGGGTTGGCTCATTATCTGAACTCTTCGCTCAACAGAGCCTCGATACAGAAGGTGATGGAAGACGTGAAGTCGGGCAAGACCAAGCTGCTTTATGTCGCTCCCGAGTCGCTCAACAAAAGCGAATATGTCGATTTCCTGAAAAGCGTCAAAATATCTTTCTATGCCATCGACGAGGCTCACTGCATATCGGAGTGGGGTCACGATTTCCGTCCCGATTACCGCAATATCCGGCCGATGATAAACAAGATAGGCAATGCGCCCGTGATAGCTCTTACGGCTACTGCTACCGACAAGGTGAGGATGGACATAAAGAAAAGTCTGGGCATAACAGATGCGCGCGAATTCAAAAGCTCGTTCAACCGGCCTAACCTTTATTATGAAGTGCGCCAGAAGACGAAGAACGTCGATAAGGACATAATAAAGTTCATAAAGACACACCAAGGCAAAAGCGGCATCATCTACTGCATATCTCGCAAAAAGGTAGAAGAACTGGCCGCCGTGCTGCGTGCCAACGACATACGTGCTGCCGCTTACCATGCCGGACTCGACAGCGCGACGCGTTCCCAGACTCAGGACGACTTCTTGATGGAGCGCATAGATGTGATTGTGGCCACGATAGCCTTCGGCATGGGGATAGACAAGCCCGACGTGCGTTTCGTAATCCACTATGACATACCCAAGAGCCTTGAGGGATATTATCAGGAGACCGGCCGTGCCGGCCGCGACGGAGGGGAGGGCATCTGCATCGCCTTCTACTCGTACCGCGACCTGCAAAAACTTGAAAAATTCATGGAGGGCAAACCCGTGGCCGAACAGGATATCGGGCGGCAGCTGTTGCAGGAGACTGCGGCATACGCCGAGTCGTCGATATGCAGGAGGAAAATGCTGCTTCATTATTTCGGAGAAAACTACGAACCAGACAACTGCCACAATTGTGACAACTGTCTGCACCCGAAAGAGAAACGTGAAGGAAAGGATGCTCTCGTGATCGTGCTGAAAGCAATAATGGCCATAAAGGAAAACTTCCGTCAAGACTATATCATTGACTTTGTGAAAGGACGGGCTACCGACGACATTGTCTCACATCACCACAACGAACTGGAAGAGTTCGGTGAGGGTGAGGACATAAGTCCTAAACTTTGGAATCCTGTCATACGACAGGCCATGATAGAGGGATTCATAAAAAAGGATGTCGAGAACTACGGCGTACTGAAAGTGACTGCCGCAGGAAGACGGTATGTGAAGAATCCCGTGTCATTCATGATTGTCGAAGATGCAGATTTCGGCACCGACTATGAAGAAAATGCGCATGAAGGCGCCGACTCTGTGCTTGACCCGACTCTGTATGCCATGCTTTGCGACCTTCGTAAGAAGACAGCCAAGAAACTAGGACTGCCAGGCTATGTGATATTCCAGGATATCTCCCTCGAACAGATGGCCACACTCTATCCGCAGACAATGGACGAACTGCGCAACATCCAGGGAGTAGGAGTGGGGAAGGCAAGAAAGTTTGGCAAGGAATTCTGCGAGCTCATAAAGGACTACTGTAAGGAAAACGGCATCGAAAGGCCGGAAGAAATGTATGTGCGGACCGTCGCCAAAGATTCTATGATGAAAGTGAAAATAATACATAACATAGACAGGCAGATACCCCTCGACGACATCGCCAGCTCGCTCGGACTGGAATTTGAAGAGCTTCTCGACGAAATAGACGCCATAGTCTACAGTGGGACAAAGCTCAATATAGATTATTTCCTGGAGGATGTGATGGACGAAGACCAAATTGATGACATATTCGAATATTTCAAGGAGAGCGACACCGACAGTATGGATAATGCGATGGACGAACTCGGCGAAGACTACGACGAGAATGAAGTGAGGCTTGTGCGCATCAAGTTCCTCTCGGATGTGGCAAACTGACGAGATGCCGTTTTTTTATTAATTAAGAAATAAAAGCTGTCAGTAAATGGCATTTGTGGATTTTTATTGCTAAATTTGCACGCAATAAATTTTAAAATCATTATGTCATCATTTGTTGCAGATAAAATTGTAATGGACGGTCTTACCTTCGATGACGTCCTGCTAATTCCGGCCTATTCAGAGGTACTGCCAAAGACTGTAGAGTTGAAAACCATGTTCTCACGCCACATCAGTCTGAATGTCCCGTTTGTAACGGCTGCTATGGACACTGTAACCGAGTCGGCAATGGCTATTGCCATAGCCCGTGAGGGGGGTATCGGCGTGATACACAAGAACATGTCCATCGACGAACAGGCAAGGCAGGTGGCTATAGTAAAGCGTGCCGAAAACGGAATGATTTACGACCCTGTGACAATACGTCGTGGCAGTACTGTCCGCGATGCACTGTTGCTCATGGCCGACTATCATATCGGCGGCATACCGGTCGTCGATGACGAAAAGCATCTGGTGGGCATTGTCACAAACCGTGACCTCAGATTCGAAAAACGACTCGACAAGAAAATTGACGAAGTTATGACGTCGGAGAATCTTGTCACCACCCATCAGCAGACTGACCTTTCTGACGCAGCACAGATACTACAGGAAAACAAAATTGAGAAGCTGCCCGTAGTGGACAAGGAAAACCATCTTGTCGGACTTATCACATATAAGGACATAACCAAAGCCAAGGACAAACCAATGGCTTGCAAGGACGAAAAAGGACGGTTGCGTGTAGCTGCCGGAGTAGGCGTTACGGTGGATACTCTCGACCGTATGCAGGCTTTGGTCGAGGCCGGAGCCGATGCTATCGTAATAGACACGGCACACGGCCATTCCAAGTTTGTAATCGAAAAGCTTGTAGAGGCAAAGAAGTCGTTCCCGAATGTTGACATTGTCGTAGGCAATGTGGCAACAGGAGCAGCAGCAAAGATGCTTGTCGACAATGGAGCCGATGCCGTGAAGGTAGGTATCGGGCCGGGTTCTATCTGTACCACCCGTGTCGTTGCCGGTGTAGGAATGCCACAACTAAGTGCAGTCTACGACGTGTACAGCGCACTGAAAGGGACAGGGGTTCCGCTTATAGCCGATGGCGGTCTGCGCTATTCGGGTGACGTGGTCAAGGCTCTTGCCGCCGGCGGCAGCTGTGTAATGATTGGGTCGCTCGTGGCCGGAACCGAAGAGAGTCCTGGCGACACTATCATCTTTAACGGACGTAAGTTTAAAAGCTATCGCGGTATGGGTTCGCTCGAAGCTATGGAAAATGGTTCTAAGGACCGCTATTTCCAGTCCGGAACGAGCGATGTGAAGAAACTTGTGCCAGAAGGTATCGCAGGACGTGTGCCTTATAAGGGTACTGTACAGGAAGTGATATACCAGCTTATCGGAGGACTGCGCTCGGGGATGGGATATTGCGGCGCACCGACAATCGAACGTCTGCACGACGCGAAATTCACACGAATCACCAGTGCAGGAGTGCTCGAAAGCCATCCGCACGACATAACGATTACAAGCGAAGCTCCAAACTATTCACGTCCGGAATAAAAACGCGGTGACTGCCTTTGTCCGTTTTCAGGACAATCCGTGGAACAATACTCATCGGCTGTGTGCCAGAGGCAGGACACACAATGTTAATGAAAAGGCTGAGAGATTTTCAGATGAAATCAATAATATTGATAGTGGCAATGCTTCTTTCGGGAAGCATTGCCTTTGCACAAAACGATCCTGTCATAATGACAATCAACGGCAAGCCTGTACTGAGATCGGAGTTTGAGTATTCATACAATAAGAACAACTCGGAGACTGTCGTTGACAAGAAAAGCGTGGACGATTATGTCGACCTGTTCATCAACTATAAACTGAAAGTCCTTGCAGCTGAAGCTGCGGGTATAGATACTACGAGGGCTTTCAAAAATGAATTCCTGCAATATCGTGACCAGCAGATACGTCCGTCGTTTATCGGACAGAACGACTTCGAACGTGAAGCCAGAAAGGTGTATGCCCAGACAAAGCATCGCATCGACTCGCTCGGAGGGTTGGCACGGCCGGCTCACATTCTTATAAGGGTGTCACAGAAGGCATCGAAGTCGCAGCTCGACTCGGCTCTTGTACGCGCTGACTCCATTTACAATGCTCTCGTTAAGGGTGCCGACTTTGCCACACTGGCTCGTAAGTGTTCTGATGACAGACGGTCCGGAGAACGTGGCGGTGACATAGGATGGATACAGAAGGGACAGACTCTGAAAGAATTTGAAGATAAGGTCTTCGCCATGAAGAAAGGCCAATTGAGCAAGCCTTTCCTTTCACCAGTGGGCTACCATATCGTAAAGCTCGAAGACCGTGGTATGTTCTTCCCTTACGACTCGGTACATGCTGACGTGATGAAGTATGTCGAACAACGTGCAATCCGTGAGCGCATAATCAGCCAGAACATCGATTCGATAGCCAAGGCTTCGGTTCCACAGCTGAAACCTGAACAGGTTGTAGACAATCGTGCGGCAGAGATGGAAGCCAAAGATTCCAACTTGAAGAATCTTATACGTGAATATCATGACGGTCTGCTTCTCTATGAAATAAGTAACCGTACCGTTTGGGATAAGGCCGGAAAGGACGAAGAAGGTCTCGCCCGTTATTTCAGGAAGAACAAGAAAAAATTCCGTTGGGAACAGCCGCGTTTCAAGGGCATAGCCTATCACGTGCAGAATGCGGCCGACGTGGAAAACGTGAAGAATGCCATCAAGAATGTGCCGTTCAGCCAATGGGCAGACACACTACGCAAACAGTTTAATGACAGTGTGGTGCGCATCCAGGTGGTGAAAGGCATCTTCAAAAAAGGTGACAACGCCCTTATTGACAAGGTAATCTTCAAAAAAGATACTACTGTGGCTGCCATGCCCAAATACCCTATACCTGCAACATACGGCACACTGCTCAAACAGCCTAAGTCGTATGAGGATGTCCGCGATTTGGTCGTTGCCGACTATCAGGACTATCTTGAAAAGGAATGGGTGGCAGCTCTGAGGAAGAAATATTCCGTGACTGTGAACAAGGAAGTCCTTGCTACTGTGAACAAACATTGATGTAGGAATATTACTACCAGAAGATTCCGACGGTCAGATTGAAGGTGCATACACTTTTCAGACCACGGTCGGTGCGAACATTTGAATTATTATAGATGAAAAAAGAATTTAATATATTTCTTGGCTTTCTTGCCGCCTTGGTAGTTTCGGGCAGCGTGGCCAATGCCGGTAGCAATACTTCGGGAGAGTTCAGCGTGTCCGGTGACACTGTTTCTACCGCTTCACAGGCGACCGATTCTGTACCGGAAAGCAGTATTGTGGACGAGGTAATATGGGTGGTCGGTGACGAACCTATCTTGAAATCGGATGTCGAAGCTTTGAGACTGCAGGGTGAAATGGAAGGCATCACATGGAAAGGCGATCCCGATTGTGCCATACCCGAGCAGATAGCTGTGCAGAAACTGTTTCTGCACCAGGCTGAGATTGACTCGATACAAGTAAGTGAATCGGACGTGGCATCGAGCATCGACATGCAGATTAACCGCTGGATACAGCAAGCCGGATCGCGGGAAAAACTTGAAGAATGGCGCAAACAGACTGTCTCGCAAATGCGCCAGCAGCTGTACGACGACTTCAAGAACAATGAAATGATAAGTCAGATGAAGCAGAAGCTCGTATCCGACATAAGTGTCACTCCGGCCGATGTTCGTAATTATTTCCGTAATATGCCCGAAGACAGTGTTCCGTATGTTCCGACAGAAGTTGAAGTAGAAATAATCACACGCCAGCCCAAAATTTCGCAGGAGGAAATAAACCGTGTAAAGAATGAGCTGCGCGATTACACCGACCGTGTCAATAAGGGCGAAACCACATTCTCGACTCTTGCCCGTCTTTATTCGGAAGACCCAGGCTCGGCCCGTCAAGGCGGTGAAATGGACTATGTAGGACGAGGACAGCTCGACCCTGCTTTCGCCAATGTCGCGTTCAACCTGACCGATCCTAAGAAGATTTCAAAGATAGTAGAGTCAGAGTATGGCTTTCATATCATACAGCTTATCGACAAGCGGGGCGACAAAATAAAAGTGCGCCATATATTGCGCAAACCGCGCGTAGACCCTGCCAAAATGGAAGAGACGAAGCTTCGGCTAGACACTGTAGCTACAGAAATCCGTGAGGGCAAAATCAAATTCGAACAAGCTGCAGCCCTTATATCTGACGACAAGGACACTCGTAATAACCACGGACTGATGTCATACAACTCGGAGGATGGACGCACATCACGGTTCCAGATGAAAGACCTGCCTACCGAAGTGGCACGTGAGGTAGAGGGTATGAAGGTCGGGGATGTGTCGAATGCCTTTGGAATGATTAATGCAAACGGCAAGGAGGTTTGCGCCATAATACGGTTGAAGAGCCGCACCGAAGCCCATCGCGCCACTATCACTGAAGATTATCAGGTGATGAAAAACGTGGTGCTTGCCAAGGAACGTGCCGACTTCCTGCACAATTGGGTTGTCGACAAGATAAAGAAGACATACATCAGAATGAAAGACAGTTACAAGAACTGTAATTTTGAATATCAGGGATGGGTTAAATGACGAAGAACGATAAGACAACGAATTTTCTTTCAGGGCACAGAAGCATCACACTGATGGTTCTGTGCCTTTTTGGCGTATGTCTGTTGCTGGCCATGAGCGCGCCGCGCAAACGACATCGTCCTAAGACAGACGAGCGCATTTACCTTGTCCATTCGGACGAACTGAAGTATGATATGTACGGTAGCAATCCCGATGCTCAGATTGTGAAAGGACGGGTTCATTTTCTTCATAAAGGCGGACACCTATGGTGTGACAGCGCTTATTTTTTCCAGGAGTCAAACTCGGTTAAGGCTTTCGGGCATGTGCGTTACAAACAGGGTGACACTTTGTCGCTCACATGCGAATATGCCGATTATGACGGTCAGGAACAAATGGTAAGAGCCCGACGGAGGGTGGTGCTGCGTCATCGGCGGCAGACACTCTATACCGACAGCCTTGACTATGACCGGATATATAAAAACGCTTACTTCTTTGAGGGTGGCGAACTCGTCGACGGACACGACAGGCTCGTCGCCGACTGGGGCGAATACAATACAGAAACAAGAAAGTCTGCCTTTTACTATGGGGTGAAGATGCGCACACCGCGCCAGACCATAACTACCGACACTCTGTTCTATGATACCAGAAAGTCGGTAGCTCACGTGACAGGACCTTCAAAGATTCTCACGCAAGGCAACGTCATCCATACCAGCAATGCTTATCTGAACACCAGAACCGACCTCTCTGAGCTGTTCGGTCGTTCTACTGTAGTCAACAAAGAAAAGTCCATCACCGGTGACAGCCTCTATCACAATAACAAAAGCGGTTATAACGAAGGATTCGGCAACGTCATTTACATCGACCGTAAGAACTGCAACGAGCTACATGGCAATCATGTGTTCTACAACGAAACTACAGGCTACGGCTTTGCAACGAAGAAGGCACTGATGATAGACTATTCGCAAAAAGACACTCTCTATGTTCATGGCGATTCGTTGAAGATTTACACATTTAATATAAAAACCGATTCGGTCTACCGCACAGTTCACGGTTTCGACCATGTGAGGGCTTACCGACGCGATGTCCAGGCTGTGTGCGATTCGCTTGTCTTCGACTCGCGCGATTCTTGCATGACGATGTATCGCGACCCTATAGCATGGAACAGCAACAGGCAGATTCTAGGTGAAGTGATCAAGATATACATGAACGACAGTACCATACGCCGGGCTGAGGTCATCGGTCAGGCTCTTTCTGTCGAACAGATAGATGCGAAAGACCATTTTAACCAAGTGTCTTCAAAGCGTATGGATGCTTTCTTTACAGAAGGGAACCTTCGTTTGTCGGTAGCTTCTGGCAATGTCAAGTCTATCTATTATGTGGCCGACGATAAGGACAGCTCCCTTACCGAACTCAATTATCTTGAGACCGACACGCTGAAAATGTTTCTTTCGCCCCAGAGGCAACTCGAAAAGATATGGGCTCCGAAGTCGGTAGCTACGATGTACCCTATAACCCAAGTGCCGCCCGACAAGTATAGACTGCCGGAGTTTGCGTGGTTCGACAAGGTCCGGCCTGTCAGCAAAGACGACATCTTCGTGTGGCGTGGCAAGGGTGAGGGCAAGAACCTCAAGACTATCGTTCGCCAGGCTGCTCCGCTCCAACAGCTCAACCGTAAGCAAGGGAAGACCGTACAATGACGATATTTCAACATCCGCGTGGCTTCCGTCACACCTTTATTTATTATGACGAGCGCAAAGACAGGCTCCGCCAGATGGAAGAACGAGCCAGAGCTTCTCTTGAAAGGGAACAATCACAAGAATGTCCTGTATCGTCTGAAAGTAAATCGGAAGATTCGGTCGGCAGCTATCGTGAAACCCTGCGTTTCCGCACACCAGACCGTCCTTTCTTTAGACCGCTCTTCAGCTCGATGACGACAGGACTGCTTCTATTTGTCATTGTCCTGCTATTAGTAGTGTTGTTAATTATTTTTGTTTCTTTATGAGTGATGTAATACAGCTTTTGCCCGATACCGTCGCCAATCAGATAGCGGCAGGTGAGGTGATACAACGACCGGCAAGCGTCATAAAAGAACTTGTCGAGAACGCCATAGATGCCGGAGCTACCAAGATAGAGGTTCTCGTCACCGATGCCGGACGTACGTCAATCCAGGTGACAGACAACGGCAAGGGCATGTCCGACACCGATGCACGTCTGGCTTTCGAACGTCATGCCACCTCAAAGATACGAAAGGCTTCCGACCTGTTTTCCCTTCACACGATGGGGTTCAGAGGCGAAGCCTTGCCTTCCATTGCGGCTGTGGCTCAGGTAGAACTGAAAACCCGTCAGCCTGATGAAGAAATAGGTACGCATCTATCTATTGCCGCCTCGGCAGTCACTACTCAGGAACCGTGCTCATGTCCTGTCGGAAGCAATTTCATGGTCGAGAATCTTTTCTATAATGTTCCGGCCCGGCGTAAGTTTCTGAAATCCAATACGACAGAGATGAACAACATTATTGCGGCTTTCGAACGTATGGTGCTGGTAAATCCGGACATCGCATTCCGGCTCGTCAGCAACGGGTCTGACGTGATGAATCTTGGAGCAACAGGACTGCGTCAGCGAATTGTAGACGTTTTCGGAAAGAAAATCAACCAGAACCTGCTTCCCGTAAGTGTCGATACGTCTCTTTGCCGTCTGTCAGGCTTTGTTGGCAAGCCCGAGTCGGCGAGAAAGAAAGGTGCCCATCAGTTCTTCTTCGTCAACGGACGGTTCATGAAGCATCCCTATTTCAACAAGGCTGTCATGTCTGCTTTCGAGCGGCTCGTGCCTGAGGGCGAACAAGTGCCATATTTCATTTATTTTGATGTACCGCCTGAGAACATTGATGTCAATATCCATCCTACCAAGACCGAGATAAAATTTGAGAACGAACAGGCTATATGGCAGATTCTCGCTGCAACGGTCAAAGAGGCTGTCGGTATGTTCAATGACATCCCGACCATCGATTTCGACACACAGGGCCGTCCAGACATACCTGTCTTCGGCGAAGAAGGTTCGGTAGAGATGCCAAAGGTCAACTACAATCCTCAATACAATCCGTTCGACACTCCGTCTCAGCCTTCCAAACCGAAAGCAGAAGGGTGGGAGAATCTATACGACGGACTGGAGAAAAGGACAGAAAACACTCATCCCAATCTGTTCACACCTGACGAAGAGTCTTCTGCCGAGACTCTTGCCGAATCCGGAAACCGGGCAATTGCAGAAAAGTCGCTGACCCACTACCAATACAAAGGCATGTACATAATGACGGCCGTGAAGTCGGGACTGATGATTGTCGACCAGCACCGCGCCCATTTCCGTATACTCTATGAGAAGTATCTATGTCAGATGCGTGATGGCAAGGCCGTATCCCAGAAAATCCTCTATCCCGAGGCTGTACACTGTTCAGCCACTGAGGCCGCAACGCTTGCCCTCATCTTGCCCGAACTGGAGAAGCTTGGGTTCGAACTGTCTGATCTGGGCTCTGGTACCTACGCCGTAAATGCTGTTCCGGTAGGGCTTGACGGACTCGATATCGTCAAACTGATTCTCGACCTTG
>CALBJK010000283.1 GCA_937892695.1 uncultured Prevotella sp. | reverse complement strand
TTGTTGTCCAATGACTTGCTTTTAATTAGAATTATTTATCTGCTAATTTAAGGTTCCCAGCAACGTGCAAGCAGTAGAGACGTCACTCCGGTGCGTCTCCCAAGCAGAATTCCATCCACCGAATGTCTCTACCGTGTGCGTTTTCAGCGGACGCACGGGCCGTGCATCCACACTGGATACCCGAAAAATGAATGCTCGGCATAATTAAACTTGCATTGGATTCTATTGCTAAAATGGGAATATTCAATTAAAAATAAAAAAATCGTGATTTTGTTTAGGGATATCCGGCTTTCATTTGCTTTACATACAGAAACCCGGAAAAATGGACAAGGAGACACTATATAGATTCTTCGCTGGCGAGGCTTCGTCCGAAGAGAAAAACAAGATAAAGGAATGGCTCGAAGCTTCGCCCGACCACGATGAAGAACTGCTGCGCGAACGCGAGCTTTTCGACGCGTTGATGCTGGCCGAACCTGCGAATGTCGCCAGTCTCTACGCCGAGGAACCTCGCGTGGCGAAACGCAACGGACTGTTGCGGCGCGTTACGATAGAGGTGATGAAGGTAGCTGCAGTGGTAGTGTTGATTGCCGGATGTATGCTGCTTTGGCACAGGTCGGAGATGAAGACTCTGGCTTCGGCATCCAACAGCATCGACGTTCCGGCAGGACAGCGTGCCAGCATCACTCTGGCTGACGGCACCAAAGTGTGGCTCAACTCGCGCTCCGAACTTACCTATCCTGCTGCGTTTGCCGAAGGACAACGGCGCGTAAGGCTCGACGGTGAGGCCTATTTTGAGGTGGCTCACGACGCTTCGCGTCCGTTCACGGTAGAGACGACGAAAGGCGAGGTGAGGGTGCTAGGCACCAAGTTTAATGTCGAGGCTTACAGCGACATGACCGGATTCCGCACCTCGCTAGTCGAGGGGTCGGTGAAGGTGACGGGACTGGGCGGCAAAGCCGAGAGTGTTGTGCTCTCGCCCGGACAGGAGGCGCAGCTCGTGGGCGGACGGCTTCGTGTGTCGACGATGGACGGCGACGACAATCTGCGATGGCGCGAAGGACTGATGTGCTTCAAGAACGCTACCTTTACCGGTCTGATGAAACGTATGGAGAAATGCTACGGTGTGCGCATCGTTGTTGAGAACCGGCGTATGGACAGATATGTGTGCAGCGGCAAGTTCCGCATCGCCGACGGTATCGACCGTGTGCTGCATGTACTCCAGCGCGACGCAGGCTACACGTTTGTCCGAAGCCAGGACGGCGACACCATATATATAAGGTAGAAACTTCACTTCGTAGCGTCTAAAGTAGAGACGCCACTCCGGTGCGTCTCCCTAACGGAATGCACGACAAAAAAGTGCGTCTCTCTCAAATCTGACATGCAATCATACGGCGGAAACGTTCCGCCAGAATCGTTCATAATTTAAATCTTAAACGATCGGACGACCGTTATTGAATTGGTAAAACCTGAATTAAAACCCAGACAAGATGGAAACAGAAAAATCTTTGTCGTCTCCCCCAGTAAGGAGACAACATGGAGGAAACCATTTGATTCCTCCACGATGCAGAGTGCGGACGCAGAGGGGCAGTACGACCTCTCTTACTCTGAGGACCTTGGGCATGGCCGTGGTAATGGCGGCATCGCTGACTTTCGGTAGCGAAGCTTCGGCTGCCTCGCAGCCCGCCGCCGCGACACACATCACGGTGAGGCACAACAGCGTGAAACTGTCAAAGGTGCTCGACGAGATAGAGCGCAAGACCGACTGTCTGTTCATTTACAACAAGTCGATAAACGTAGACCGCCGTGTGTCGGTCAACGCCCGTGGTGCCTCGCTACGCGAAACCCTCGACAAGCTTTTCTCCGGTACGGGCATAACCTATCGTATCGACGGCAACTACATCGTCTTGTCTGATGCAGACCGCAAGACATCGCCGCGCCACAACTCGTCGCATAACCGCCAGTTGCAACAGGAGGGCAAGAAAACGGTGAAAGGTATGGTCTATGATGCCAACGGCGACCCTATCATCGGTGCCACCGTCACGGAGAAAGGCACTACCAACGCTGCCGTCACTGACATCGACGGTCTGTTCACGCTGAACGTCACACCCGGTGCTCACCTCACTGTCACTTATCTGGGCTATCTGCCAAAGGACATATCTACCGACGGCCGTTCCGAACTGAAAATATCTCTTGAAGAAAATAGCGAACAACTCGAAGAAGTAGTTGTGGTAGGCTATGGAACCATGCGCAAGAAAGACCTTACAGGAGCTGTGGGTGCTATCAAAGGTTCGGATATAGCAGCACGTAAAACCACGCAGCTTTCTACTGCTTTGCAAGGAGCTGCAGCCGGTGTGATGGTTACTCGTGACAACAGTGCTCCGGGTGCTACTGCAAGTATTAAGGTTCGTGGTGTCACCACAATTGGCGATAGTAGTCCGTTAGTGATTGTCGATGGGGTTCCGGGTGATATCAATCAGGTGAATCCAGACGACGTGGAGAATATGACTGTGCTCAAAGATGCCGCTTCGGCTTCAATCTATGGTTCGCGCGCAGCTGCTGGCGTTATAGTTATAACGACCAAGCGTGCAAAAGAGAACGATCTGAGCTTGAGCTACAATTTCGAGTATGGCATGGATATACCTACGGTTCTTCCGAAATATGTCGGGGCGAAACGTTTCATGGAAATGGTGAACGAAACCCGTTATAATGACAACCATGATGGTGGCTGGTTCCAGACTTACACTGAAGACGAAGTGAACAACTGGGTGGAGTACAACAAGACCAACCCTGACAAATATCCTATAACTGACTGGCAAGACGTAATATTGAAAAGTTCATCGTCACGTCAGACTCATACTGTCAATATAGCCGGAGGCAGCAAGGTAGTGAAGACAAAAGCATCTTTCCGTTATGATAACGCGGACGGACTGTATTTTAATAGAGGATACAAGCGTTACATGATGCGTGTGAACAATGATTTCGTAATAAATAAATTCCTTGAAGCTCATATTGATATCAATTATAAAAGATCTATTTCGACAGAACCACTAGAAAATCCTCTGACTTTAATAAGCCGTGCTGCACCTCCGGTATATGCTGTAAAATGGTCTGATGGAAGATGGGGAGACGTTAAAGATGGTGCGAATGTTATGGCAAAAATCGTCGACGGAGGCGACAAAAGCTCACAATATAATAGAATAAGTGGTAAAGTCGGACTTGATGTAATGCCTATAAAGGGACTTAAAATTTCGGCGATAGTTGCTCCAACATATAATTTTGACAAGTTCAAGACATTCAGAAAGCAAGTGCCATTCACTTATGCTGATGATCCGAATACGGTAAGAGGGTATATGGAGGGTTTCCGGCTTACCAAATTGACAGAAAACAGAAATGACAGTTATGATGTCACTTCCCAACTTTTTGCAAATTATGCAGCTGTATTAGGACAACACGAATTTACAGCGATGGCAGGTTATGAGGATTACTATTCTAGATGGGAGAACCTGAGTGCATCACGTGACCAATATCTGTTGACCAATTATCCTTTTCTTGACATAGGCCCACAGGATTATCGTGACAATAGTGGAAATGCGCAAGAATATGCTTACCGCTCTTTTTTCGGTCGTCTGACTTATAACTATGCGAACCGTTACATGTTTCAGGCTAATTTTCGCCGAGACGGTTCTTCACGTTTCGCTAAAGAAAACCGTTGGGCTAATTTCCCCTCTTTCTCGGCCGGATGGATACCAACAGAAGAGAATTTTATAAAGAAACTCAACTGGAATTGGCTTTCATATCTGAAAATACGTGGTTCTTGGGGAACACTTGGCAACGAACGTATAGGAAGTTATTATCCTTATCAAGCATCTCTTAATTTTGGCTCGGCATTGTTTTACAATGGTTCAGATATAATTTCAGTCACGACTGCAGCCCAACAATATTATGCAGTGCGGGATATTACATGGGAGACCACAGAGACTTGGGATGTCGGTGTTGATGCTCATTTTCTTGACGGAAGGCTTAGTTTCTCATTTGATTATTATAAAAAGTACACAAAGGACATGCTGCTGTCTCTCGAAATACCGAAATTTATCGGTTATGACAATCCAAGTGTAAATGCTGGACGTATGAATACCAAAGGTTTTGATTTGGAAATAGGGTGGCGCGACCATGTCGGAGATTTTAGTTATTCTGTCTCAGGTAATTTATCTGATTTCGTTTCTAAAATGGGAGACCTCGGAGGAACAGAGTTCTTAGGTGATCAAGTGAAGAAAGAGGGCAGTGAGTTTAACGAATGGTATGGCTATAAGAGTGATGGTCTATTCTTGACAGAAGAGGATTTGAAAAACTCCCCTAAAATGAATGAAAATACAAAAGTAGGTGATATAAAATACAAAGATATTTCAGGCCCGGATGGCGTTCCTGATGGGAAAATATCTTCAGAATATGATAGAGTTCTGCTTGGTGGCTCTCTACCTCGTTATATGTTTGGACTAAATTTAGGTGCTTCTTGGAAGGGAATAGATTTAAGTGTGATGTTTCAAGGCGTAGGAAGTCAAAATTCAAGAATCTATGAAACGATGGTTGAAGGTTTGCGCTACAATTACGGTAATTTCCCATCTCTAATAGATGGTAAATATTGGAGCGAAAAGAATTCAGATGCGCAAAATGCAGCTGCCGTTTATCCTCGTCTCACAGTGTCAAATAAAAATTCGAATATGGTGATGTCTGATTATTGGATGTTCAATGGCCGTTATCTCCGTTTGAAGAATCTTACATTAGGATACACTTTACCGAAATCATTGGTAAAAACAGTGATGATGGAGAATGTCCGGATTTATGTTTCCGGAAGCGATTTGTTCAGTTTGAGCAACTATCCTACAGGATGGGATCCCGAATCTAACGTTGAAGGTTATCCAATAACAACTTCAATTATATTTGGTGTTAATGTAAACTTCTAAAAGAGTAATATATGAAATTACGTGTTATAATAATATCCTTGACCAGTGTAGTTTATCTTACATCTTGTCATGACTTGAACCTTAATCCACTTTCAAAAGGTTCTACGGAAACATGGTATTCCAATGTAAATGAAATTAAAATGTCAGTCGATGAACTTTATCGAATGGATTTCTGGAATAAGGATATTTCAGAATATTCAGGAGAGTATGGTTCTGACGATTGGTGTTATCGTGAGACTTTATCAGATTTTGAAAAGGCTACCTTAAATGGGCAGAATGGTATTGTCCAGAATTTATGGAATTTTCAGTATAAGGATATTGCGAGGGCGAACAGCGTGATACAAAAAGCTGATCGTGCCATTAAAAATGGTGCTTCAGAGAGTGTCATTGCAAATTATGTTGCAGAGGCTCGTTTCCATAGAGCGTGCGCTTACTCTAAACTGTTATTCAGATTCGGTGATGTTCCTTTAATAGAAAATGACCTTTCTATAGAAGAAGGTATGAAAAAAGGTCGTACTGAGAAGACTAAGGTCTTGAAATTCATTTATGATGAATTTGATGCAGCAGCGTCTGTATTGCCTGAGAAATATAATATGGAACAGCGAGCTACGAAGGGTGCAGCCTTAGCGATGAAAGCCCGTATAGCAACTTTTATGGGAGACTGGAATACAGCAGCCGAAGCAGCTAAAGCTGTGATTGACCTTAACATATATAAGTTGCATCCAAGCTATTCAGATCTTTTTTTACAGAATACAAAACAGTCTGATGAATTCATATTCTTGATACCACGCTCTTTGGACTATAGCGGTTATTACATAGGAGAAAATCAAGTACGTGGAGAGCTTATACGTAATGCCGGAGGTTGGGCTTCAACGGATCCAAGTTGGGATTTGTTCGCTTCGTATGTATGTACCGACGGTCTACCGATAGATGAATCGCCCTTGTTTGATTCTCACGACCCATTTAAAAACCGTGACCCACGTCTTTCTATGACTATTGTGCCTTTCGGCTCTGAATTCCTCGGATATGAATATTCGCCACATCCCGATGATGTAATGATTATGAATTATAAAACAGGCAAGGAAGTGAAGAATAACGATAATAGAGCGAATGCGCAGTTTGCCTCTTATAACGGGCTTGTATGGAAAAAAGGTATAGATGATTCATGGTTAGAAAACGGAAATAAAATAGCCCCCAATCTTATAGTTATACGTTATGCCGATGTGCTCCTTATGTATGCAGAAGCAAAAATCGAACTTAATCAAATAGACCAGTCGGCTCTTGATGCTATGAATGCAGTTCGTGCCCGTGCTTACGGAGTGGATAAATCGGAAACGGACAAATATCCGGAATTTACAAATGTCGGTCAGGAAAAACTGCGTGTACAACTTCGAACAGAACGGCGAATGGAGTTTGCCAAAGAGGCAATGAGGTATTCTGACCTTGTGCGTTGGAAACTTTCTGAGATTGTAATGAAGCGTAAATCTTACGGTATGCTTTATCCTACATCTCTTCTTGTTGAGCAGGTTACAAGTAAAGGTGACTGGTTCTGGCCTTTCGCTCCAGATATAGATGAAAACGGTCTTCCTGACTTTACAAAGTTAGAAAGTGCTGGGAAAATCTCAGTATTGGCTGAACGCAGATGGGACAACCGTCAATACTTGTGGCCAATACCAACAAACGAAATCTTAATAAACGAGAACATGAAACAAAACCCTGGATATTAAAGCTATGAAAGTAAATGACATTTTATCAAAAGAGTCCCGACCTTTGTTAGTTCTTGCAGCATTTCTGCTTGGAACTGTAGGCATTGCTGCACAAGATGATAACACTAAAAGAATACCTGATTGCATATCAGGTATTTACCCCTCGCTGGCATACTATAATAACGAAGGCGAGTGCGGTACTGGCGCAGTAGTACCTTGGGCAAACCGTTTATGGGTAATCTCGTATGGACCTCATTTACCTTATGGTTCATCAGATAAGCTTTATGAGATAACGCCCGATTTGAAGCAAATTGTGCGTAAAGAGAGTATTGGAGGAACTCCTGCCAACCGTATGATTCATAAAGAAAGCAACCAGCTTTTTATCGGTCCATACGTGATTGACAGAAACAGAAATGTCAGAGTTATTCCATGGCAAAAAATGCCAGGGCGACTTACTGGCAACGCTCGTCATCTAGAAGATCCAGCTCATAAGATTTATTATGGGACAATGGAGGAGGGCTTTTATGAAGTCGATGTCAAAACTCTTGCTGTTAAAGAACTGTACAAAGACGGTAACGGGAAAAAAGGTATAAAAGATGATACCAATGACGTTTTGCCCGGTGTGCATGGTAAAGGGTTTTACTCTGGACAAGGTGTAGCTGTTTACAGCAACAATGGTGAAGGAACTCAAGAAGCTTTGAGGAAATTTGATGTGAAGGCTGGTGTACTGGCAGAATGGAATGGAAAAGATTGGAAAATAGTGCGCCGCAATCAGTTTACGGAAGTCACAGGTCCCGGAGGAATCTACGGTAATAGAAATTATAATGACCCAATCTGGGCTTTAGGTTGGGATTACAAGTCTGTAATTCTGGGTGTGCGTGATTCGCAAAGAGGATGGTCGTTCTACCGTTTGCCAAAAGCAAGCCACAGCTATGATGGCGCACATGGCTGGAACACAGAATGGCCGCGTATACGTGATGTCGGTACTCCGTCGTCACCCGAACTTTTGATGACTATGCACGGTATGTTCTGGCATTTTCCGAAAACATTCAGTGCTGATAATACTTTCGGAATAAGGCCTCGTTCGGCTTATTTGAAAGTAATAGGCGATTTCGCAAGATGGAACAACCAGCTGGTTTTCGGTTGTGATGATTCTGCGCAGAAAGAGTTCCTTAATAAACGTGGTGCAAAAGGCGGAATTGAAGGGCCTGGACAATCGAATTCTAATCTTTGGTTTACATCTCTGACACGTCCGGACGAACTCGGACCTTCAACGGCAGAAGGTGCCGTTTGGGCTAATGAGAACGTGGTTGCAAATAAAGCATCAGAACCATTTCTTTTCAATGGATGGACAAAACGTTGTTGTTGGCTGGCAAACAAAGGGGTAAAGCCGGTTAAATTTACATTTTACATAGATGTTAAAGGTAATAATAAATGGATACCTTTGAAATCAGTAATTGTAGAAGCAGGAAAGTCGCGTTTTATTCCCTTTTCAGCATCTGATAAAGGGGAATGGATAAAAGTGGAGACGGATAAGAACACGTTGGCGACAGTTGTTTTCTCTTATACATCAGAAGACAACCGTAGTACTGTTCCAAGTCCGATATTCAGGGGACTTACAGCATCTTCGTCTTCAAATTCGGTAGGGGGGCTTCTCTATGGTTTAGGAGAAAACAGAAGAAGTCTGGGACTATTATCGAATACGACAAAAGATGGTAGTGTCTCTGAAACTGGATATTATGAAATGGGAGAACGTTTACAGCTTGTTCGGAAGAATGATACGAAGACAGCTGATTTCATTCGAGACCGTTTTGCAATACCTAAGCATGTCGTTTCTATAGAGGATGGCTCTGTCTTGGTTATTGATGATGCTAAAAGACGTTGGAGATTACCACTTGGAAGTGACAGTTATCGTACTTTAACAAACGAAGGAATGCTCCGCATTTGTCGTGAAGTTGCAACAGAACGCGATTTGTTTTCATGTATGGGGACTTTTTATGAGCTTCCTGCAGAAAATGCTGACGGTTACGCGAAGATACGTCCTATTTCAACACATAATTATCGGATAAATGATTATGCCTCGTATCGAGGAATGCTTTTAATGACAGGAGTTAGCCCTGAAGAATCCAAGGGTAATAAGCATATTATAGTTTCAGATGACGGTAAAGCTGCAGTTTGGGCTGGAGCGATTGACGATCTCTGGTCGTTAGGAAAACCGGTTGGACAAGGCGGACCGTGGAAAAATACGTATGTTAAATCAGGTGTACCATCCGATCCATACTTAATTGCTTTCTATGATAGTAAGCTAATGGAACTTTCTCATAAATCTGATAGTCCTGTTTGCTTTAAGGTGGAAGTTGACCCGACTGGAAATGGAGATTGGATGGAGTATAAGAAATATCTAGTAAAATCCGGAGAGACATTAAAAGTTTCGTTACCGGATTCATTCCAGGCTAGATGGATTCGTTTTATAACGGACAAAGATACTAAGGCAACATCGTGGCTTATTTATAAATGAACAGATTTCTTCTATTTATAACATTATTGTTTTTGCCACTTTTCTGCTTTGGAGGAAAGTGGCAAAAACGCTTTTCCATCCTCGGGCTTGGTGATTCGATAACGGAGGGAGGAAAGAATTTTACGTCTTATCTTTTTCCTCTATGGGAGAAACTTATGGCTGGTGGCTATGAGTTCGATTTCGTTGGACCGAACAAGAGCAGTTGCAGAATCGGAACATTGGACAATTGCGGATTCAGCGGAAAGACGGTAGAATATCTTGATGAGCATATTGACAGCCTTTACAGAATTTATCCAGCCGACATTGTGTTGTTGCACGCAGGACATAATCATTTTGCAGAAGAGAAACCTGTAAAAAGGATGATTGAGGCGTATCGTTCCATAATAAGGAAAATTCATGCCATAAATCCCGAGGCGAAGATTCTTATGGCTCAAGTTATTGAGAGTGGGAAACTCCCTAAGTATGGGTATATTCCAGACTTGAACGATGCTATCCGGATAATGGTAGATGAACTTAATGATGGTCGTGTCATACTTGTAAATCAGGCGAATGGATTCGATTGGCGTACTATGACAATTTCTGATAAAGTACATCCTAATGGTGTTGGTGCCGAAATGATGGCTAGCACGTGGTACGATGCATTGAAACGGATACTGAAAGAACCTTCTGTTGTTTACAATCCGACAGTCTTTGGCTATAAGGCTGTAGATGGAAGAGATTCTTTGAAACTGCACGTGTTCTTTCCGGAAGAAAGAAAAACAGAGAAACGTCCTGCGATTGTATATTTCTTTGGCGGTGGTTGGACTAATGGTACCCCGTTCCAGTTTTATAGAGAGTGTGCATATTATGCTTCGAAAGGTTTTGTCGCTATAAGCGCAGACTACAGAATACGTTCTGTAGACAGAACAACGCCGTATGACAGTTTTGAAGATGCAAAGGATGTCATAAGGTGGATTGGACATCACTCAGAAATGTTAGGTATAGATGCAGAACGTATCATTGTAGCTGGAGCTTCGGCTGGAGGACAACTCGCCGCAGCCTTAGGAACATCATATACTAAGAACAACGAAAAACATGTGCCATACGCTATGCTTCTTTATTATCCTGTGCTCGACACGGGTATCGGGAGTTTTGCTTATGATAGGTTCGGCAAATGGTACAAGGACGTGTCGCCCATAGATAATGTTACGCATTCGACACCGCCTGCATTATT
>CALBJK010000282.1 GCA_937892695.1 uncultured Prevotella sp. | reverse complement strand
CCGAATCGGCCTGAAAGACAAAGACCCGCCAGCTCTACCGGTCCGCTAAGGGACTGATGCGTCTGACAGGTCTTCGATGTTTGTTTTATTTCTTTCTTGGTTTGCGACGTGCCCATCCGTCTTCCGAGAAGTCGGGTTCTTCACCCTTCAACTTCACGTCGGACTTCTGGAAGAACTGTCTCCAGTCGTCTTGCCGTCCGCTTTCTTTCTGTCCGTTATTGTCGGCAGCCTTGCTGCGGCGTTTCTTTTTGCCCGAATCGTCGCTACGGTCTTTGCGCCCGCCACGTCGCGACGATGAAGCCGCGCCACGGTCGTCGGCATCGTTGCAGCGCACGCTGCGACCCCTGTACTTGGTTCCGTCGAGAGCGTTCATCACCTTCTGTGCGTCGCCCTCGGGCACTTCTATGTACGAGAACTTGCCGAGCAGGTCGATATGTCCCACTTCCTGATGTCCGTTCATGTTGCGGTTGAGCAGCTGCATCACCTCGCCGGGATAGAAACCGTCGTCCTTACCCAGATTGATGAACAGCCTGCGGTAGCCGCGTTCGGCCTTGCGCGGACCGCGCTTGCGGTCGCCCTCCTGACGGCGGCTGCGACCCGAGCGGCCTTCGTCGCGCCGTCCTTCGCCACGTTTGCTACGGTCGGCAGCAGTGGGTTTTACTATCTCTGGAGCATTGGCATAGTACTTTAAGAATTTGCCGAACTCCAGACTTACGATTTTCTTCAGTATGTCTTCCTTGTCAACATACTCGAAGTGGCGGTTGATGTCGGCCATGAACGGTGCTATCTGCTCTTCGTCCACATCCACTTTCTCTATTTCGTCGATGGCCTTATAAAGCTGTTTGGTGCAAATCTCCTGAGGTGTTGGCAGAGTGCCGTCGACAAATTCCTTGCCGATGGTTTTCTCTATTGCACGCACCTTTCCCTTTTCGCGGGAATGGATGATGCTGATAGATGTCCCTTTTTTCCCTGCACGCCCAGTTCGTCCGCTACGGTGAGTGTAACTCTCGATGTCATCGGGCAGTCCGTAGTTTATGACATGGGTCAGGTCGTTAACGTCCAGTCCGCGTGCGGCCACGTCGGTAGCTACTAGCAGCTGTGTGATGTGCTTGCGGAACTTCTGCATCGTCAGGTCGCGCTGCTGCTGCGAAAGGTCGCCGTGCAGAGATTCGGCGTTGTAGCCGTCGCGTATGAGTTTGTCGGCAATCTCCTGAGTCTCAAGCTTCGTGCGGCAGAAGATGATGGCGTAAATATTGGGATAATAGTCGACAATGCGTTTCAGGGCAAGATACTTGTCCTTGGCGTTCACCATATAATATATGTGGTTGACGTTCTCCGCGCCCTCGTTGCGCGAGCCTACCACTATTTCCTTATAGTCGTGCAGATACTTCAAGGCTATCTTCTCTATCTCCTTGCTCATCGTAGCCGAGAAGAGCAGCGTGTTGCGGTCCTGCGGAACGCCCTCGAATATCTCATTGATGCTGTCGGAGAAACCCATGTTGAGCATTTCGTCAGCCTCGTCGAGCACTACGTTCTTCACGTCATCGAGCTTAGCCTTGCCACGGTTCATCAGGTCAATCAACCTTCCAGGTGTAGCTACTATGATCTGCGCCCCGTGCTTCAGGGCATTAATCTGGTTGACGATAGACGTTCCGCCATATACGGCGACAATGTTTATACCGTCTATGTATTTGGAAAAACTCTTCAGGTCGTCGGCGATCTGCAAACACAGCTCACGCGTAGGGCTAAGCACCAGAGCCTGAGTGGCGCGGCTCTTGGGGTCGACGCGCTGCAATAGTGGTATGCCGAAAGCTGCGGTCTTGCCAGTTCCGGTCTGTGCCAGAGCTATCACGTCGTTGCCGTTGCCCAGCAGATAGGGTATTACTTCTTCCTGTACCGGCATCGGATGTTCGAAGCCAAGTTCTTCGATGGCGCGGCGTATTTCCTCGCTCACGCCCAATTCTTCAAATGTTTTCAATCTTTTAAATTTGTTTATTATGATTCGGGATGCCTTCCGTGTGTCGTACAATCTGATTGCGCATACAAGAAACGGCACAACGTCCCCACCCCACAGTCATTGGACTTTTTATTATCTTAAATACTAATCCCAGCTGTTTTCTTACTTCTTTCCGCGAGCGACACATCTTTTCAATGTGAAAGCACACATCATAATAATGTTATCGCAGCGCATTCAGAACCGAAAAGCCTAAGCCTCTTCCGTGTACTATCTTACACGATCGGGCTTCCGGACAGTGCGGTCTGGACACAATGAAGTAGTCACCCAGCTTTATCCTAAAGTCCAAGTTCGCACAATCCGCTTGCAAAGTTACTACAAAAGAGTGGAATACAAAACAAATCTCGTTTGTTTTTATTCCCGAGTGCAGTGTAATTCTCTCTGGCGGTCAATCCATTCCATTATTACATCAACTGCATATTGCTGCTCAGCCTCGGTCAGCTGTCGGCCACGTGGCACATGATGCCACTTTTCAAAACATCCTCGGCAACAACACCCCGTGGCATGTTGGGCGAGGAACACCGGATGGCCGCGCATCGGGGTCTGCTTGCCGTCATTAGGAATTTCTGCCGGAGCAAGGCGGCGGCGTACAAAGTCGGCCGCATGCCGCCGTATGGTTCCACTCCCCTTGCTTCGAATATATTCAATATCCTTCGGTTTCAGTCGGAAACGACTACGGAACGCCGACTGCGCCAATCTCTCAAACAACCCGTCAAGGTCGTATTTGGCCTCAGCCTCGCTGCGCAACTGCTGTTCTTCGGCTTCATCCTGTAAATCATTGTTCTCACTTTCCGAGAACAAATTTCCTTCTTTATATAAACCCATGTTTCTTATTTTGATTTTCAAAGTTAGTATAAATAGAACAAAGAACAAAATAAAACTCATACGACAAAAGAAAATCCATGTTAATCCTGTATTAAATTGGAAAACCGTCCACCTGTCAAGCCGGAATTTCAGCATATTTTGACAAAGGGTAATCCTACCTATATACACCCATTGCGCATTATTGCTTTCAAATCGTAACTGACAGTTTTGTCAGTCCGGCAACATTCATAACCATTTAATTATCAGCACGTTGCAAAACGACCGTTTTTATGTTCCAATATGCCGCATATTAGCGTTTGATATGCGGCATTTCAGACGATGATATGCCACGTTTCAGAACGTCGTTTGCCCGTTATTGGCCGGCATGACAGTCTTGACAGTGTTTTCAGAGAGGTATGGTTACGATTTGAAAGTGCAGGAAACGGCGGTAATAAGTAGAACACACTGTGCAGAAAACATCAAAATGAGTCAGGAAGGAAGCAATTGTTAAAGCAGCAGTAAATGGTAAAATTCATACAAAGGATTTGGAACTTACTGATTATTTTTCTACCTTTGCATTAAGAATGCTACTGATAGCATAGGGAAAGATGCTATACATACGCGTCGAATGTACGCAGATATGTCGCATCCGTTTAAGGTAAAAATAGCAGCTGATAAGTATTTTGAACATTAGGAAAGCAACAAGCCATTATTGCAAAAATGCCAACAACACACTGCAATAATTGACTATGTTTATTCATTTTTACATCAAGAAGCTACTCACGAGGCGCACGATCCACGATTATGTTGATGCTCAATAGACATATTATATCATTTTTTGCAGAAAATCCGGCAGCAAGTGCCGTGAAGCTTCTTGCCGTCCTTAC
>CALBJK010000281.1 GCA_937892695.1 uncultured Prevotella sp. | reverse complement strand
ATAGAAGCTTTGTATGATGTGTTGATTGTTTTAATGACGGTTTGGGGGGTTAACCTTTATGGATTGGAAGGAGCTGGTGCTGCGTTGGCCTTAGCCGGTTTCATCGAATATGCAGTTTTGCTCATCGTGACGCGACAGCGTTACGGCTATCGTGTCTCGCGTAAGGCCATGTATTGTTTTATGGTTCAGTTTCCGATAGGAATTGCCGCTTTTGTGGCAGCCATGGCTTGCAATGGTGTCATTTATTGGATTACGGGTATATTATTGTTCGTTTCCAGTCTGGCTTTTTCCGTGTTGATTTTAAGACGGAAGGTTTCGTTATGGAATGGTATTAAAGCCCGATTCTGTCGAAATAACTGATTTGTGGATAGAGTGATTTCCTTTTGTTATGATTCAGGATATACTGACTGTATTTAATAATACAATTTGACGGATGCATGTCTAGTGGGAGTTTGATGTTGAAACTTGCACAAATTACACTAATTTTCTTGCAACATAATGTTATTTGTCTTAAATTTGCAAGCAACGAAAATAACTTGTCAAATCATGCAAAACTATTGGTTCATATTCTGCAATGGAAGCCTTCTTCTTAAGAAGAAAGCGGACGGGACGTATACGATACCTTACGGAGATAAGCCTGAAGGCATCGAGGCAGATGGTGATGTTCTTGACATAACGCCTATGTCAGACGGCAAACAGGTGAAGACATTCAATATTGTAGAGCCTGTAACAGATTGCTATTGTTATGAAATGTGCGGATTGCGGCAATCTTTTTATAAACTGTCACATCCTTTATATCTTAAAGCCGGCAAATGTCAAGAACTGCTTTATTGGAATCACAATACCCAATACTGTGGTGTGTGTGGTTCACCTATGGTATTTCATACAAGCATTTCAAAGCGTTGTACCAAATGTGGTAATGAGGTATGGCCTCAGTTGGCTACGGCTATCATTGTTCTTATAAGTCACGGCGACAAGTTGCTGCTTGTACATGCCCGCAACTTCAAAAGTGATTTTTATGGTCTTGTGGCCGGATTCGTGGAGACTGGTGAAACTCTTGAAGAGGCCGTAATAAGGGAAGTAAGGGAAGAGACTAGCATTGTAATCAAGAACATACGCTATTATGCATCGCAGCCATGGCCTTATCCCTGCGGGTTGATGGTTGGTTTCTATGCCGATTATGACAGTGGAGAATTGAAGCTCCAGAGGTCAGAGCTCACCTGCGGAGGATGGTTTGAAAAGGACAATCTTCCTACTATACCTGAGAAATTGAGTCTGGCCAGAATTCTTATCGATCATTGGCTTGAAGAAAAAGAAAAATGAAAAGTACAAGTATAGCATGAAGAAAATAGGTTGGGGATTTATAGGTTGTGGTGAGGTTACCGAAAAGAAATCTGGTCCGGCATTCAATGAAGTCGATGGTTCGTATGTCGAAGCCGTCATGAGCCGGAATGGATTGAAAGCACGTTCTTACGCCGAACGTCATGGGATAAATAAATGGTACACCGATGCGCAGGAACTTATCGACGACCCGAATGTCAATGCAGTGTATATAGCTACGCCGCCTTCTAGCCATGCAACATTTGCGATAATGTCAATGAAAGCAGGCAAGCCTGTCTACATTGAGAAACCCCTCGCATCAAGTTATGAGGATTGTGCAAGAATCAATCGTATCAGTGAGAAAACAGGAGTGCCTTGCTTCGTTGCATACTATCGTCGTTACTTGCCTTATTTCCGCAAGGTGAAGCAAATAATAGAAAGTGGCCTAATTGGTAAAGTTGCTAATGTGCAGATTCGTTTTTCCGTACCGCCCCGCGACCTCGACTACCAGAGCCGTACCAATCTACCGTGGAGACTTCAGCCAGATATTGCAGGAGGCGGTTATTTTTACGATCTTGCCCCACATCAGCTTGATCTTCTGCAAGAAATATTCGGCATAATAACACGTGCCCATGGCTATTGCTCAAATCGGGCACGTCTTTATGATGCTGAGGACACTATAAGCGCATGTTTCTTTTTCGAAAACGGTTTGCCTGGAAGTGGTTCATGGTGTTTTGTCGGACATAAGAGTGCCAAGGAAGACCGCATCGAAGTGATAGGAGAAAAGGGAATGTTGTCTTTCTCTGTCTACACCTACGACCCAATCGAAATCGTCACAAGCAGTGGACGGTCAAGCATTACTGTTCCTAATCCTCCTTACGTACAGCTTCCCATTATCAAGTCGGTCATTGAAGACTTACAGGGTATCGGAAAGTGTGACTGCACAAGTATAAGTGCTACGCCGGTCAATTGGGTAATGGATCGCATTCTTGGTAAGTTATAATATCTTAATACAATAGAATCTAAAATGATAAAGGCTGTCGCTTTTCTATTGATGCTTTCCAATACTGTAGTATGCATGGGAGATGAAAACGACAGCACTACAACAAATAGAAAACCGTTTTTCAAACGTGTTGCCAACACTTTGTACAGTTTCGTACAGGATTTTAGTAGAGTAGATACGTCATTCATCGAACCACAGCATTATAATTATGCCTTGATGTTGCAGAATACCAACACTTACGAGGTCTACAGGATAAGCACAAATCAGGGTAATACAATTACGTTTGCACCGGAACCATCCGTAAAGCTTGGACCATATTTCGGATGGAGATGGATATTTCTTGGATACACCTTTGACTTGAAGCATATCGGAGGCAAGAACAGCACTAAGCGAGAGTTGGATATCAGTCTTTACAGTTCGCAAATCGGAGTAGACCTTTTCTATCGTAAGACGGGGAATGACTATAAGATACGCGAAATGTTTTTCGGTAATGATGTCGATACATCTCCTATCAAAAACACTCCTTACAATGGCATTAATGTAAGTATTACAGGCTTCAATCTCTACTATATTTTCAATCATCGTCAATTTTCTTATCCGGCTGCTTTCAGTCAGAGTACAGTGCAGCGACGCAGTTGCGGTTCGCCGATGGTAGGCGTTGGATATACAGTCCATTCGTTAAGTATAGATTGGGACAAGCTGAATTCTCTCGTCTCCGGAAAACTAGGAAGTGACATCGCTTCGGAGTATATTGATCAGAACCTTACATTCGGCAAGATAAGATATAAGGATATTTCTGTATCGGGAGGGTATGCTTATAATTGGGTTTTCGCTCACAATTGGCTGTTTTGTGCGTCTGCCTCGTTTGCTTTGGGATACAAGCAGACTACAGGCGACCAGGCGCATAAAGATGATTTCTTTAGAGACTTTTCCATTCGTAATTTTAATATAGATGGAGTAGGGAGGTTTGGTGTTGTCTGGAACAATACCAAATGGTATTTCGGTGCAAATACAATACTTCATTCTTACAATTATAGAAAGGCACAATTTTCTACGAATAATTTTTTCGGAAGTGTGAATCTGTATATCGGTTTCAACTTTGACCGAAAGTAAAATGATTTATTAAATGAAAAAGAATCTTATATTAATAATGATGTTTACAGCTGTTGTAGCGACTGCTTCATCAGCTGTAAATCTGAATAAAGTTCAATACACGAAAGGTGACAGTTCGAAAGTTGTGAGTCTAATACGGGATGCAAGAAGACAGCCTCGTAATACTAATACCGTCATTTACCTTGCGCGTAGATTGCGCTCCTTGCCGTATGTGGCAAAAACGTTGGAAAAAAACAAATATGAACGTCTGGTTGTCAATTTGAGACAACTTGATTGTACTACTTATGTCGAGAATGTTCTAGCAATGTATTTGTGCGTTAAGTACGGTAAACTGAATTTTTCGGATTTCTGCAATTACTTGCGTGAAATCAGGTACGACAACGGTAATGTAAGCTATACAAGTCGTCTTCATTATTTCTCGCAATGGATTGACGAAAACACAGGGATGGGCTTTGTAAAAGAAGTACAATCCCCGAATCCCCCGTTTACTGCTGTTCATACAATCAATATAGGTTACATGAGTGCCCATCCAGACAAGTATCCTATGATAAACCGTCGTCCTGAATTGATTAAGAGAATAAAGAAAATGGAGGATAAAATCAACGGTCGCACTTATCGGTACATACCTAAAACTTCTATTGCCAATACAACTCTGATGCGCAGAACTGTGCATGATGGTGACATCATTGCCATTACAACACGGAAGGCAGGACTTGATATTTCACATATTGGGTTCGCGGTCTGGCATAAGGATGGACTCCATTTGTTGAATGCATCTATGCTACGCAAACGGGTTGTAGAAGAACCCAAGACATTACGTTCCTATATGAGCAATCAACGTACACAGACAGGCATAAGAGTAATAAGAGTAAAATAAAATTATTTACCCCAAATCGGTTTAAGCATAAGAACTGATTTGGGGCTTTATACTTACTCATTTTTTCGCTTTACGTTTGCGAGTAAGCTCAGGTATCTTAAGCTTGTCACCAGCCTTAACTTCTGTTACACCATTGACGGCTTCGACATAGCACTCCATTCCCGGACCTAAATAGTGGCGGCTTATTGAAGCCAACGTCTGGCCTGATTTTACGGTCACGACATTCGACACACCTGTTATTATGTATGCTCCTGTCCTTACTCTCGCATCGGCATTATAATGCGAGCTTAGGTGCGCATCTTGTTCTGTAGAAGAAGTCTGATTCTTAGAATTGCCTTGTTGTTTTTCTTTGGATGAAACAGCCTTTCTTTTTTCCCCTGCATTGTTTGAAACCTGGCTGTTTATGTCATAATTTGCTGTAGCAGGCTTTTCTTTGATATTTCGTTGTCTTAACTGGGCTGCTGTACGTCTGCTGTCCGACAGCATGGCTTCAAGCTCGGAAATGCGGTTTTGTTTTTCTTCGGCATAATCGTTAAAGTAATATGCCACGAACGCCACACTGAGAAGAGCAGCAAACAGCAATGCAGACAATATGCTGATAGCAATGTCCTTTCTGTGTGATTCGTTTTCATCGTCTGCGCAGACATCTTTATGTTTAGTTTCCGTCACATTTTGTTCTGTAGATGGTGCTTCTGCTGCCAGCTTTGTGTTCTCATTGTTCTGTATTTCTTCTTTATTTGTGACATCCGAAGGCCGAGGCGAGTATTTTTTCTTTGCTTTGGAAAGTCTTTTTCTACTTTCGTCAATACCATCTTCTTCTGATGTCGATACCGAATCTGTAAATAATTGGCGTGCTACAATGTCTGGTCTGTCGAGAGGATCAGGCAATGGCAATCCATCTATTTCTGATTCTGTGACATTTTCTAATGAATCATTCTCGTTATTTTCTGTTAAAGCATTTTTTTCTTTTTCTGCCGTAACAGTTTCTTGTTCATTTTCAACAGTTACGTTTATTCTAGGCGTATCGCTTGAAGGAACATCTGAAATTCTTTCTTCCTCTTTTCCTGCTTTGTCGGAAACTGCAATGCCATCAGGGGAGTCTTTTTCATCAGAATGCTTTGTGTCTGTATTTTCTTTCGGCACGGCTTCTACCTTAGTCAGAATGGCTTCTTCTTTGACAACTTCATTAGCTGTTTCATCAGAAGGTGTTTCTTTCTTGTCCGAATCTTGTTCTGTATTATCGTATGTTTCTTTTGATTCGTCTTCATTATCCGTCTTGTTTTCGTCAACGGATGTGTCGTTTCCATCAGAAAAGTTTACTCCGTCGTTCAGGACAACGGTCTCAAACTGTGAAAACGGCTGGTTTACACGGTCACGCAGTGCTGTTTCTGGTGTAAACGAAATTTTGTCTCGTCCGTCTATTACAATGCGTTCGCCGGTGTTTACATCGACACTTTCACGCGGACTTACACTAGTAAGCTTGAAAGTGCCGAGTCCTTTCACTTTCACCATACGGTCAGCACTTTGAAGGCCGTCGTTAATGACATCGAACATTGACGCTACAAAATGTTCTGCATCCTTTTGGTTCAATCCGTATTTGTCAACGAGTGTGGCGGCCAAATCAGACATCTTATTCATTATCGGCATCTCCTTTTCTTAGTTTTTCTTTTATCGAAGCTGATGGCTTGAAGTTTAGTATGAGCTTTGGAGGCACCATCATACGTTGTCCTGTCGATGGATTTACTACAATCCGCTCCATGCGGTTTTTCAGCTCGAAAGTCCCGAACGAAGGAATGAAGATATTTTCGCCTTCATCAAATCCTGAGGCCATTTTATCAAGTACGGCACGTACAAGTTTCTGCGTGTTTTCCTGAGTATAGCCACAACGTTGCGACAATTCTGATATGTATTCTTTATTGTTCATCTTTTTAACTCTCAATGTTATTGTCTCCATTACTTGAAAGTCACTTCGGAATTGAAAACATCTCTTACTGCACATCCCCGTAAAGGTCGAATTCATCACTGTCGTTGATACGTACTTCGTAAAATGAACCCGTATGCAGACGATGTTCTGACTTCACGATGACTTCTGGGTCAACCTCAGGCGAGCAGAATTCTGTCCGCCCTACATAGTGGTCGCCTTCTTTTCGGTCGATTATTACCTTCATCGTCTGTCCGACCTTTTCTGCTTCAATCTCTGCACTTATTTCCTGTTGCAAAGCCATCAGCTCGTCGAGCCGGCGTTGTTTCACTTCTGGCGGAACATCATCTTTATAATGCTCTGCACTGTATGTGCCGTCTTCTTCAGAGTAAGCAAAAGCACCGAGACGTTCGAATCGTGTCTGGCGTACAAAGTCGAGCAGTTCTTTGAAGTCTTCTTCTGTTTCCCCAGGGAACCCCACCATCATTGTCGTACGCAGGTGCAGCCCCGGAACAGCTTCGCGCATTTTCTTTACAAGTTCTATTGTCTCCTTCTTGGTCACATGCCGATGCATCCGTTTGAGCACATTGTCGGATATGTGTTGTAAGGCAATGTCGAGATACTTGCACACGTTGGGTCGCTGGCGTATAACATCGAGCAAATCCAGCGGAAACTGGTTCGGGTAAGCATAGTGTAGTCTTATCCATTTCACGCCGGGAATGTCGGCTATGTCGTTTATCAGCTGTGCTATGTGATGTTGCCCGTCAATGTCTATACCGTAGTAGGTCAGTTCTTGGGCAATTACTTGTAGCTCTTTCACTCCGCCGGCGACAAGTGAGCGTACTTCGTTCAGAATGTCGGTCTCGGGACGGCTCACATGCCGTCCCGTCATTATCGGAATGGCGCAGTAAGCGCAATGGCGGTCACAGCCTTCACTTATCTTCAGGTAAGCATAGTGGCGCGGTGTCGTTAGATGTCGTCCTCCGTCGCATGACGGCGTTTCTGCTTTGCCTAGGTCGGTGAGCAGCTGGCGGTAGTTGAATTTGCCGTAGAACTTGTCTACCTGTGGTATTTCTGCTTCAAGTTCTTTCTTATAACGTTGCG
>CALBJK010000280.1 GCA_937892695.1 uncultured Prevotella sp. | reverse complement strand
CAGTAGGCAGTATTATCGACAGTGCATCAAAAGCAGCGAAAAGCGAACAAAAGAAGACAACAGCCGTACAAAAAGCCGCACAGAAGAGCACAAAAACAGCTGGCGCACGTCTAGGCGAAGGCCGAACGGCACCGGGCAAGAACGGATACACAGGAGGTTAACAGATGGGGTGCTATAAACCGTTAATTCGGTTTTACGTGCCCGACAATCCTGAAGCGTCGGGGCACATTTACACGCTCCGACGCTTTGCTATTGAGCGGGCAAAAAATCCAAATCTAACATACGAAGACTTAATCTACAGAAAAGACGTGATGCTAATACCGTGCGGACAATGCATTGGATGCAAAATCCAAAAGCGGCAGGACTGGGCAACGCGAATCGAAATGGAGGCCAAAACATGGCCGAAAGAAAGCGTATGGTTTGTAACGCTGACCTACGACAACGAGCACATACCGGGCGTAAACCACGAAACGGGCGAAGTAGTAAGAGGTGCAATGTATCTCAGACGCAAAAAGGAAGCGTCTCTGGCGGTCAATCAAACGTTGTGGTATGAGGATATTCAAAACTTCTTAAAACGCCTCAGAAAGGCGGGCCAGCTACGCTATTTCGTAGCAGGAGAGTACGGAGAGAAGACAGGAAGACCACACTACCACATGATTCTATTTGGTTACGAGCCAGAAAAACTGGAAACCTACCACAAAGTAAAACCAGACGGTTACATGGTAGACAGTCGTATTACAAAATGCTGGGGGCTGGGTTTGCATAACCTAATCAATCCTACACAGGGCGGCTATAGCTACGTAGCAGGATACGTGACCAAGAAGTTTGATGATGAAGTGCTAGAACACATCAAGAACGGACTCAGACCACCGTTCGCACAGATGAGCAGAGACCCGGGACTTGGGTACAAGTACTATCAGGAGCACAAGGAAGAAATCTGGCGTAAAGGGTACATACAGCTAGACAACGGCAAAAGAGCATCTATTCCAAGATATTTTCAAGAGATGCAAAGACTCGAAGATCCAAGAGTTCTATGGGAGCTTAAAAAACGCAATCAGGAGCGAGCTATTGACAAAACACGTGATATGCTGGGAAGAACAGACGTACCGTATGAGAAGTATCTAAAGGCTAAAGAGCAGGCAATAAAAAAGACACGCAAAGCACAAGGCAAGCTGTGATTGGTGTCAGTCCGCCAAGTACCTAACAAGGCAGTACTTGGCGGACAAAGCAATTTGAGAATTCATAAGCTTATAAAAAGCCGAGTCTAGCACTTTAACTTTTGTCCTCAGAGGGAGCGTTCTGCCGCTCCCTCTGACACTCCCTTCACACCGCGACTCCGTCGGCGGGGCTGACTTCGTCAGCAATGAAGCGTACACGCGCACGCGCACGTAAACGCGCACGCGCACGTGTGCGCTATTATATTTTATTTGTTGTAGACGTAGTAGTAGAGTATGTGGAAAAGTTAAAAAGGTATAAAAAGCAACGTTATAGCATTTCTTTTAAAAAGAAAATGCTGTTGAAAGAAATGTTGATAAATTGTTGAATTGTTGAAAGTGTAGCAATATGCACAAAAGTCTTTGTGCAACTTTTTGTGGAAAACCTGTTGAAAGTGTTGAAAGTGTTGAAAGTCATATTTCGTTAACATTTCGCCTGCCGCGGGCAATCCGTGTGCACGTCAAAATTTTTCTACGAAGAAAAACCTTGACTTAGCGCACGGAAGAAATATAATAAGCTTAGGAGCTATAGGAGGCATGAGCCATGAGGTGATAAATATGGCAATCTACCACGAAAAAGACGCAGGCCAGAAACTAAGCAAACATATCAAAGCAAGCGAATGGAAGTGCAAAGACGGAACAGAATACTTCTTGTGGAGTGCAGAACTCATCTCAATCCTAGAGAACGTAAGAAACCACTTCGAATCAGCTATCATCATCAACAGCGCATACAGAACGCCAGAATGGAACAACAAAGTAGGAGGCACTAAAAACAGCTATCACATCAAAGGCATGGCGGCCGACATTCGAGTAAAAGGGCACACAAGCAAAGAAGTAGCTGAATATATCGCCTATAAACTAATGCCGGATTGGGGCGGAGTTATCCGTTACACCAATTTCGTCCATGTAGACGTAAGAGTAGACAAATACAGAAAGGGGGTGTAAAAATGGCACTGATTAAGGTGAAAGACTTGCAGGAGGCTATCAAGCTGATTAAACAGGTACTCGCAATGTTGGACAAAATCTACCATGCAGTCGTAAAGGAGGACTAAGTGAATCATGAAAATGTGGAACGTGAGAGACCAGACCACGTAGGCACTCGAAGATTTACTCAAACGAAAATACAAAGAGATTCAAGCCGATTCAAAAGCAAGCACCATGGCCGCGACAATCGAAGAGGCAAAATTCTACATTGAAGCGAAATTCAGAGCCAAGGCGTTTGCAAATGATATCGAGATTGAACTGATACGGAGGAAATGCAATGGGCAAACGGAGCAGGACGAACCATCGTAAAGACGCAAAAATATTTAATAAAACCGCAAAGAAGACCAAAACTATCAATCTGTCGCCGAAAGCAATGCGCGGCGGCACTCGACTGTAAGGAGGAAAAACGATGAAACGTAAATTTTACGCTATCTACGACAAGCTGGCAGGCCGTTATACCTACCTCTTTGAAAGCGAAAACAACCAGACAGCAACGCGACTGTTTCAGGGCGAAGCAATGCGGGAAGGTGGTGTAATCAATCAGAATCCCGAAGATTTCAAGCTCTGTACCGTAGGTGAGTTTGACGACCTGAGCGGCGAATTCAGTAACAACTACGAAAAGGTATGCGACGCCATCAAACAGGAGGGCTAATATGGAGTTCTACAGCGCATATAATCCGCCTGAAAGCAAACCGACGCACGCAGGCGAAACAACGCGAAAAACGTATAGATGGGCCGAAGATGAGAACGGTGAACAGTATCTCGTGGAAGATGAAGAAATCTGCATCGCAGACGAAATTGAAAGCTATCACGAAGAAACCAAAATCACCAATATCATCCAACGGGCAACGTTTGACGTAAACGCGGCAAACAAACTGCTGGGCGACGACGGCAACGCCGGAGCCGACATGACAACCATGCCGGAAAACCTCATGGAAGCACAGAACATCCTCGTGAAAGCCAAGCAGGCATACGGGAGTTTGACCGCAAAACAGCAGGCCGAATTCGACGGCATCGCGGACTTTATGCGGAGCGCCGGAACCGAAGAGTGGGCCAAGAAACTGGGCTACGTAACCGAGCCGCCAAAGGAGGAACCGAAGAATGAACAGGAATAACGAACGACATTTCAACAACATTCCGAAGATGAACGTGAGCCGGAGCCGTTTCAAAATGAAGCAGGACATCAAGCTTACTCTCGACGCAGGTAAACTGATTCCGTTCTATGTGGCAGAGACCTTGCCGGGCGATACCTTCAGCGTGGATACAGCAGGCATTTGCCGCATGAGCACGCCGATTTACCCGGTTATGGATAACTGCTATCTGGATATCTATTACTTCCATGTACCAATGCGTATCGTGTGGGAACACGCAAAGGAATTCTTCGGAGAAAACAACGAAACCGCATGGACTCAGACCACGGAATACACCATTCCGCAACTCACGCTTGAAGGAAAAAGGCAGATAACGAATATCCCGTTAGAAAACAGCCTGTTAGACTATATGGGAATTCCAACGAAAATCGTGCCGCCAACTGGAGAAAAGAGCTTCAAGGTTAACGCACTACCCTTGCGCGCATATACGAAAATCTGGAATGAATGGTTCCGAGACCAGAACGTAGACAACCCGGCAATTTTGCTTACAGGAGACACAGGCGGAACCTACGTGGACGAAGAGGACATGATAAAAGACGAAATCCTGAAAAATGCAGAGCTTGGGGGCCGTCCGCTTTGGGTCAACAAGTTTCATGACCGCTTTACCAGTGCACTGCCGAGTCCTCAGAAAGGTGAACCTATATTGATTCCGTTAAGTGGTAATGCACCTGTTAAAACGTACTCAGACACAAACAGAACGGAGGAACTTAAAGGAACCTGGTGGTATAATGGCCAACACTTTAGTAACGGTATAGATAACCAGCCATACTTTACAAATCTGGGCGGTGAATACGGCGTAAGAACTGGTCTTATCGCAAAACAGCCGCAAAGCGCAAACATTAGCGGAAGTTATGTAACAAAATACACAACCGATGAAAGCGACCTTTTCAAAACTCAGTACTGGGGCGTAGACCTTAGCCAAGTACAAGCCGCAACCATCAACAATCTCCGGCAGGCTTTCGCAGTACAGCAGTTCATGGAAGCAGATGCGCGGGGTGGCACGCGTTACCGTGAAATCATTCATAACCATTTCGGCGTAGACATCGATGACAAAACCGTACAGATTCCTGAGTATCTGGGCGGCCAGCGCTATATGATTAACGTAAGTCAGGTAGTACAGACCAGCGCAACGGACAGCACGAGTCCGCAGGGCAACGCGGCCGCAATCAGCGTAACGCCGTTCAAAGAAAATAGCTTTACTAAGAGTTTCCAAGAACATGGCTACGTTATTGGCGTGTGCTGTATCCGCAATGACAACACCTACCAACAGGGACTCGACAAAATGTGGAGCCGTACGGAAAAATATGATTTCTATTGGCCGGAGTTCGCACATCTGGGCGAGCAGGCAATTCTTAACAAAGAAATCTACTTGCAGGGCAACAGCGAAGACGAAAAAGCATTCGGCTATCAGGAAGCATACAGCGAGTACCGTATGACGGCGAACCGCGTGTGTGGCGCATTCCGAAGCAACGCAACTCAGCCGCTGGACGCATGGCATTACGCAGACAACTACAGCAAACTGCCTACGCTGTCACAGGACTGGCTAGCAACGGACAAAGCCAACATCAGCCGTACCATTGCAGTGCAGAACCAGCCGCAGTTCATTATGGACGTACTGGTAGAAAACGACGCGGTAAGACCCATGCCGATTTATGGCACTCCGGGCCTCACTAAACTGTAAGAAAGGAGGAAAGCCCGGGCAACCGGGCTAATTTTATATGGGACTTTTAGGAGCAATTGCAGGAGCAGTATTACCAAGTGTCGTAAACTATGGCATTGGAAAGCTATTCGGTAGTAGCAACACCTACGGGCAAAGCAGTCAAAACAGTTCACAGAGCTACGGGAGCAACTACGCTCAGGGCGGCGGTGCAAGTAGTGGTTATGGCTATGGTTTCAGCCAGAGCGGCACAAACGACGCAATCCAGAGCGCAACACTGCAAAATCAGTTTAACCGTAATATGACCAGTATGGGCGCGCAGGGAGTAGCAAACGCACTGGGAGCAGGCGCACAGATGCTGTATAACTATGGCATGGCAAATAAACAAGCCAACTACAACGCGGCGCAAAATGAGCTGGCAATGCAGTACAACAGCGCGGAAGCCCAGAAAAACCGTGATTGGCAAGAAAAAATGTCAAACACAGCTTATCAAAGAGCCATGGCAGATATGAAAGCAGCAGGGCTCAATCCTATCTTAGCGGCCAACTTAGGTGGAGCAAGCACACCGGGAGGTGCACAGGGCACAATTGCAGGTGCAAGCATGGGTCTTCAGGGAAGCAGTGCAGCAAGCATCTCAGCGCTAGGCAACGGCGTATTGGGCAGCAACGCAAGCTATTCACAGAACGAAAGCTGGAACCAAAGCCAGTGGTACAACATCTCCGAAGGATTTCAACAGATGATTTCAAGCGGAAGCAGTACGCCGACAAAACTTAAAGGCACAGTAGGCAGTATTATCGACAGTGCATCAAAAGCAGCGAAAAGCGAACAAAAGAA
>CALBJK010000279.1 GCA_937892695.1 uncultured Prevotella sp. | reverse complement strand
TGTCGCCGTCGAAATCGGCAATGAACCGCTCGAGCTTACCTACATGCAGTCCCTTACCCTTGCGAGCCATAACACAATGGCCTTCGCACTGTCGCTCGTGAGGACACACCCGGCCGCATACTGCCGGAAGATTGCTCTTGTTATTGATAATGGCCATGGCATTGCCAAAGTTTCCCATAGACAGTTCATGTATCCAATCAGGAATGTCCTGTTCGATAGGACAACCCTTACGACACATAGGCACCTTGCAGTGCAGACAACGCTTTGCCTCGTTGATGGCTTCAAGCATGGTGTAACTTTCGTTCACTTCATGGAAAAGTCCGTTTGTTTCCTCCATATCTTATTTTTTAATTTATCCTTACTATTAAAATACATCAGGCATAGAAACAGTCTTGCCGTTTCAGCCTACATTATATACGTATCTGCTTTGGAAAATACGTGGTTGTTTGACTATATTTACCGACGTTTAGCCAACTTCGGTACATCAGGCCTCAACTCTCGTTGAGCATCGAATCGCGATTTAGGAACTTCTCCTGTATGCAACGTTCGAAATTGGCAAACTTGACATTGTACGAGCCGTCGGCATTGGCCTTTACCACTACGCCGCGTCCGAACTGACGATGCATCACGGCATCGCCCTCGTCGAAAGCCCCACCTTCGCGTTCGGGCGGTGACAACGGCGACCGCATTCCGAGAGCAGCCTCTTCATTGGCGACAAGACTGCGTGTGCCGTCGAACAGAGAAGGGTCGAACTTGCCCTCGCGCACAAGATAGCGTTGTTCCATTTCGAGCAGGAAGCGCGACGGATACTTGTCCGACTTGGTGGAGCTGCTGTAGCCTTCCGACTCGGTAAGCATCAGAGCACGTTCGGCTCGAGTGACAGCGACGTACATGAGCCGCCGCTCTTCCTCCTCGCCTTTCTTCTTGCGCTCGCGTATGGAGCGGACATTAGGGAAGATGCCCTCGCTCAGACCGATGACAAAGACGTAGGGAAATTCGAGTCCCTTAGCCTGGTGTACGGTCATCAGCTTCACGGTGTCTTTCTTCTGCTCGACATCCTCGTTGGTGTAGAGAGCTATCTCTTGCAGGAAACCGGCAAGGCCGATATCGTCGTTGCGATGAGTCTGCTCGAACGACTTGACAAACTGTTGCAGTTCGGCGATGTTCTCCAGACGGTCTTCATCGCCATCTGTGCGTACCAGTTCGAGCAGTCCGCTGCGGTTGAGGACTTCATCGAGCAGTTTGGTGAGCGGCTCTATCTCGCAACGGACACGGAAATCCTCGATTAGCGAAACAAAGTCGCGGGCCGAACGCCGAGCGAAATCTTTCTCTGCGATGTGATGTTTCATAGTTTCGTAGAGCGAGGTGCCGTCAGCCTTGGCTGCAGCCTCAACCCTTTCAACATACGACTTGCCGAGCTTGCGGGACGGCACATTTATGATACGCAGGAACGACATGTCGTCGCCTTGGGCTACCAGACGGAGATAGGACAGAGCGTCTTTTATCTCGCGGCGCTCAAAGAAACGCACTCCACCCCATATAGAATAAGGAATGCTGAGACGTATGAGAGCCTGCTCTATCGCTCTCGACAAATAGGACGAACGGTAAAGCACAGCAAACGACGACAGGGCATTGCCCTCTTCGTGCATTTTACGGATGCGCCCAGCTACCCAGTCGGCTTCTTCGCGTTCGTTCTTGGCATGGAAATGGACGATTTCGAGTCCGTTGTCCTTTTCGGTGGTCAGCGACTTGGCTATACGGTCTATGTTGAAACGTATGACCGAGTTGGCCACACCGAGGATATTGCGTGTAGAACGATAGTTTATAGTAAGCATGATGTCGTGGTCGGGCACAAAGTCGGTGAAAAGCTGCGGCACGGCTCCGCGCCATTCGTAAATGGCCTGGTCGGGATCGCCGACTACAAAGAGATTGTGCGACTTGGCGGTGAGCAGCTGCATCAGTAGCCAGTCGTTCTCGTTACAGTCCTGGCCTTCGTCCATCATGACATAGTTGAGCTGGTCTTGCCAGTAGCTACGCACATCTTCGTAATTCTGTAGAATGAATACGGCAAAATGGATTATATCGTTGAAGTCGAGAGCCGACAGGCTGGCCTGACGTTGCAGATAAGCCGCAGTCTTATCGGACATGGGGTCGTACTTAGCACCCGGAAGCATGTAGCGACGTATGTACTCGGTTTTGTTCTCTGACTTGTAAGTTGTGATACTTTTTACAAACTTGTCGAGAGTGTTCTTCTGCCGGGTTATCTGGAAGTCGTCGAATATCTGCCGGGCTATCTGTTTCTGGTCGTCTTCGTCAAGAATGGAGAATGTCTTCGGGAAACCCAAACGATAGATGTCGCGGCGCAACACCTTCAGACAAAAGCTATGGATAGTGCATATGAAGTCGTTGACATTGCGTGAACGGGCAGAGCGAGTGATGCGCAACCTCATTTCCTGAGCAGCCTTGTTGGTAAAGGTCATACAGAGGATGTTGGATGCATTGATGCCCAACACCTCGGTAAGATAAAGGTAGCGTCGGGCGAGGACACGAGTCTTTCCCGACCCTGCCCCGGCAATCACACGCACACGCCCTTCGGTAGTTTCGACAGCTTCGCGCTGTGCTCTATTAAGACCTTCAAGTATCTTTGTTTCCTCGTCCATTTACATGCAAACTTACTAAAATTTGTATAAAGAGGCAAAGAATGTGCCACCATTATTCATGGGAAGACAGTTTTTTGAACGTTTCTGACTACTTTACAACGCAAAAAGACAGTAATCAGATACAGACTATAAAAAGTAAGTTTTACATCATAACGACTGCCCCTTCCTGCGTTTTGCCATCCATCATTATCTTCAGGGGACAATCGAAACGTACATGACGCACATACTTTGTCTCTTCAACAGCTGGCATGGCATCGAGAATATCCTTGCGGAAAAAGCCCTCGTCAGCATTCACACCCACGGTAAAATAGCCGACACCGAAGCTTGTAAGGTTCTGAAAGAAGTGGGTGCCTTGGCTCGGGTCGACCCTGTAATTCTTCAATGCTACCTCGGCTATCACTCTGGCAGCACTGATGTGAGGCCACTTCACCGGCACTCCCAGCCACGGATCGCTCGATCCCCAGCGTCCCGGACCTACAAGAATGTAGCCGCGCCCTTCGTCGAGGAAGTGACGATTGAGCCGTTCGATGTCACAGGCTATTGCAGGATTTTCGGCTGCAGTATAATCTTCGCCAGTCTTAACATAGACAATATCTTCCACATTGGTACTCACGCCATGACCAAGCGAATTGTGCGAACGCAAAAGACATTTGTCGTCGGGAATCGCTGTTACATCTTCGTCGAGCATCTGCTTGGAATCGACAATTGGACGAATCTGTAAAAGGTAAAGTTCTCCACTACGGTCGGCACCTATCTTACAAGCGAACTCAATCTCGACGGGGCGGCGCATACTATCTGCTCCGTATTTCATAGAAAGCTGCAACAGCTCTGGCAAGGGGAACACTCCCTGCTGCAATACACCACTGAAGGTTATCAGTTTGCGTCCGCCGTCATAGATGCCGTTACGTATCACCTCGTCGTATGGATCGTAGGTCGAGGCTATGTAGTCGAGAGTGCCGTCATGCTCTGCCTCTTTCACTTTCAGTTTAAGGATATTGAACCCGTCATCTACCTTGAAGTCGTTGCCTACATGGTTGAGGTCGAGAGCGTAGAACGTGGTCTGGGTTTCTCGCAGGGCTGTCTTTACTTCGCTCGTCTGAAGCACCTGATCGGGATGGTAAGGCGAGACACGCAATGTCTGTCCGCCGTCGACAATGTATTTGCCCAGCCCGAGAGCCAGCGACACGATACCACCCTCAGAACGCTCGTCGCCAATGGGATAGTAGTTGATAGAGCGAAGCACACCGCTGATGTTAGGATAGAAACGGCCTTCATGGCTGTCACCGACAACCTCTTGCAGTATGACGGCCATTTTCTCTTGGTCGATGACATTGCTGGTTGCTGTCATGTAAGCTTTGGAGTCGCGGTAGTATACCGAGGCATAAACGCCCTTGATGGCACATGTCAACATCTGAAGCATAGCTTCACGGTCGGCCAGACGCGGAATCATATAAGTAGAATAAATGCCTGCGAAAGGCTGATAATGGGCATCTTCGAGAAGAGAACTCGACCGTATGGCTATAGGACTCTTGATTGCATCAAAGAAGATAAGGAAGTCGGCACGCAATCTTTCCGGCAATTTGGCAGCCAGAAAAGCCTGCAGTATTTCCTCGTCACTGGCATTGCTGAGAGCAATCTGGTAAAGGTTGTTCTGCTCCATGAACTGGTCGAAGATGTCGGTACAGAGAACCACCGTCTTGGGTATCTGCACCTTCGCTCCCTCAAAGCTGTTAAAGTCGGGGTGCATCTTGATGATGTTGTCAAGATAGGCCAGACCACGGCCTTTGCCTCCAAGCGAACCTTCACCGATGCGTGCGAAATGCGAATAGCTGTCAAACTTCATACGGTCGAACACAGCCACTACTCCGAGGTTCTTCATACGGCGATACTGCACGATGGCATCGAAAATAATCTTTCGGTGAGCCTGAATATCCTGAAGCTGTCTCCATGTCACTTTTTTAAGAAAAGCCGACACAGGGAATATGGCCCGAGCAGAAAGCCAACGGCTCATGTGATTGCGCGAGATGTGGTAGAGCATCGATTCGTCGGGAATTTTGAATATGTTGTCCTGCAGGTCTTTCAGACTGCGTATGCGCATGACAGGCTTACGTGTTACAGGGTCACGGAAAATGAAGTCGCCGAAACCGAGATGCTCTTCAAGCAGATGACGGAGGTCGAGGCTCATCTTTTTAGAGTTCTTGTCAACAAAGCGGAAGCCTTCACGTTCGGCCCGGGCACGATTTTCTGTTTCCGAACTCTCCATAATCAGAGGGACATACTCGTCGATTTTCCTTATCTGATGGAGCAGACGCAGTCCGGCATCCTCGCATTTTCTACCTTCAAAAGGAAAACACATGTCGCTTATCACGCCGAGGGTATTTGCCGAATACCGCTTGTATATGTCCATAGCTTCCTCGTATGTACGGGCGAGAACAACCTTTGGCCGACCCCTCATGCGCAAAGTTGCGGCGTGCCGGTTAAAAGCTTCGGTGGAGAAGCGTTTGCTCTGGGCAAGAATGTAGCTGTAAAGATTTGGAAGAATGGAGCTGTAAAACCTGATACTGTCTTCGACAAGCAGTATCATCTGGACACCTCCTTCTGTTATATCGTGGTCGAGATTCATCTTATCCTCTATGAGCTTGATTATGGAAAGGATAAGGTTGGTATTGCCGAGCCAACAGAACACATAGTCGAAGATGGACAGGTCTTCGTTCTGCATACGGCGTGTAATGCCATGAGAGAATGGCGTAAGAACTACACAATGGATGTCGGGGAAACGAGCTTTAATGTCGCGAGCTACGCTGAAAGCATCATTATCGGCATTGCCGGGCATGCAAATAACGAGGTCTATGTTCATCGTGTTGAGCACATCATAGGCCTCTGCCGTAGTGCTCACCTGAGTGAACGTTGGAGGATAGCGCAGACCGAGTTCCATGTACTCGTTATAGATTTTCTCTTCGACGCGTCCGTCATCTTCAAGCATGAACGCATCGTATGGATTGGCTACAATCAGGACATTGTAGATTCGGCGCAGCATGAGATTGACGAATGTCACATCTTTCAGATAAAACTGGCCGAACTCGTTTGGTATGGTGTTGTGCTCCATTTATGCCGTGGTTAAAAGATTATACAACGAATGTCGCTTACGAATACAAATTTAATATAAAAGAGCGAAATACGAAACAACATCGTCTGTTTTTATTAACTTTTATTCCGCTATTACGAAACTAAGACAAACGTTCTGCATGAGAAGAACTGCATGGCCGGAGTTCTCTCAGCACTGGCTACCGGAGCGATAATCCAGTCCGTGTCACAGACACAGGTAGTATTGTTAATCTACCGTTCATTTCCATTTTTCAATATCCAATGCCGTATTTCCGTCCGAAGTATTCGTAACCGATGATTTAGTCTGCGGCATTCCGCCGTCCATTCGTTTATACAAGTCCACTGCTATCACTGCAACCAGAAGAAGCGATGCTACCGAAAGCGACAAGATAGCAAAACGCAGCCAACGGCCTTTTAGCACAATTTTTTTTATAGCCTCTACCGAAGAAGGACGTAGTTGAGGATTACGGCACAGACATACATCCGCTGCATCTGAAAGCATTTTATCTTTCGTTGCCTGAGCCATGTCGCGCAGTACCATTCCGAACGAATAGATATCGGCCTTAACGTCAGCCTTTGCTTCTGGCTGCAATTGTTCAGGAGCTATATAGCCCGAAGTTCCGGCCGGCATCTTCAATATTGCGAAAGCGTCGCTGTCAGACAAGCCGAAATCTATCAATTTGACATTACGCCCATTATGAGTCACCATAATGTTTGACGGTTTCAGGTCTCTGTGTATCACTTGTTTGCTATGGATATATTCCAATGCCGAAGCGAGCTGCGAAGCTATTCGTCGCGAGAGTCCGGAGGTCAGACTGTGATTGTCAATAAGTGTCTTCAGGCTGTCACCGTCCACATATTCCATTATGATGGCCTTGCCCAGTCCTGCTATTTCTTCCATACCTAACGTACGACAGATATAGGGATGCTCAAGCTGCAGGCCAATCTCAAATTCTTTTGTAAGAGCCTGGGCATAAACAGGAGTATAAAGAAAATCCTGCTTCAGACACTTCAGAACAAAACGTTTGCCGTAGCGCATAGCCGTAAACAGACGGGTATGGCCTGATGCCGATACATAAAACTCACGTATGTTGACAAAGCCATTACCTTGACTGGCAGCATCTGCCGCTCCGCCAACCAGGTCTATGCCGAATGCATAGCCCGACGAGTTGTCATCAGTAATCCCGAATTCTTTGGTTTCACTGTTTTTCTTCATTCTTTATTCTCCGAAACATTTATTATTGTCAATCCACCATTTCTGCCGGCTATGAATGGAGGTGTACGTCCATCCTTACGTTCGAGATAAGGCAGGAGCAGAGGCTGTTTCTTTATGAAGCATCCGGTAACGAAACGGTCGCCCGGACACATCTTGCTGTTTTCCGACTCTATCACTTCATACAAGCTGTCGCCAAGATAAGTAAGGCGTACAAGCCGGTTCGGACTCCACCCTATCTCTACTACAGTCCCCGGAATGATTGTACAGCTTATCAGCTGGTCAGCATTGAAGAAAGAAGAGTTGTAGCGGTGGCTTTTCTTCAGCCATATTATGAAATCTGTATAATTTCTATGTCCCAGATACTGTGACAGAACGTCAAGAGTGAACATCCGTGGTTTATGGCTGTCACTCACATACCCCCACATACGTTTAAGCGTCGAAGGCGAAATAGTCTGCTCCAGAAGTTTCGAAAGATGCAAAGAAAATACTTCGAAGTCTGTTGTGGTGCTTAGCATTTTGCCGTATTTACATTCGGCAAGCGATTTGAGTTCCTCTATTTCAGGTGTGGTCATTTTATTTTATCCTTTCGAGTCTGTTAGTTTTCTTAACAAGCCTACCCGCTCAGACACCTACAATCTTGTAGAATTGCTTCCAAGTACGGTCTGATTTGTAGAATCTGAGCGAGCCTTTAGGCACATGCAGAGTACAGTTCTTGATTATATCTTCTCCCGACGTTTCGAAATCTTCCTCAGACCATACAGGAGGATACTTGGCTGTGACATACAGGTCGGTCAGCGGACAGCCGTCAAAAACGTATGCTGTCAGCATCTCAGTAGCCTTGCCCAGTCTTACAACTTTGAGACGGCTACACTTCTGGAATGTAGCAGAAGGTATCGTCTTCAGCTTGTCGGGAAGAACAACTTCCTCCACTTCACTTTTGAAGAATACGTTCTTTCCCATTTCTTTCAGATTTTCAGGCATAGTGCAATGGGTTATCTTGGTTTCCTGCAGGGCATAGTCACCTATTGAAGTGAGGCTTGCCGGAAAAACATAGTCTCCGGTCTTGGCTTTCGGAAACCACAGCAGGTTGGTCATATCGGCATTGTAAAGCACACCACCGTAGCTGTGATAATGCGTATTCGATTTTGATACAACAATGTCTTTAAGAGCTGAGCATCCTTCTGACGGAGTCAGCTTTGTCACAGAAGCCGGTATTTCAATCTGCGAAAGTGAAATGCAGTCCTTGAAGGCGTCCTCTCCTATCTCAATCACCGTATCGGGTAGTTTTATCTTCGTCAGTTTCTTGCAATCAGCAAACATGCTGTGACCAATTTTGTCATTTTCTGTACGTCGCCATCCATAAACATAAGGCGACCCTCCTTCTACTATTCTGACATCCGTCATGTCGATTTCGGCCAGTTTTCCTTTCGTTTCGCCACCTTCCGAATCGGTTCCCATCATATCTCTGAGCAAAAGTATGTCGTCGCCGTTCATGGGACCGGAAACTGTAAGCGACGTATAGTCGTACTTGTCATCACCGATAATCAGGCCTAACATTCCGGCTGAATCTGTTTCGACTGCATCGGATGTGCTGAACTCGAACACATCGCCTACAGTCTCGCCCACTCCTGTGACGGCGAACGGTCGCAGACGGTATGCAGCATTACCCTCCAGTCCGTACACCCGTACCTGATACTTGCCTTCTGACGAAGCCGCAGGTTCTGCCAGTACTCTGCGCTGATTGTCATTCGCTGTCTTGCTCACATAGCATCCGGCTTCGGTCACGGCTTCGCCTCCGTCATCTGTCACGTCAAAACCCGCAATAATACTCTTCGGGCCACGGCTCAAAGCCTCTATCTTACCTACTTGCGGACGGTCGTTCGGCAGTGTCACGAACGTGGCTGTATCGCTTCGCGTGACCACTCTTCCATTATCGCCTTCAAGACAGTAATAATAAAGGGTTTCCGGCTTTAGCGATGTAACAAGTATATAACACTCATCACCTTGCACAATAGAAGCTATCGTATCTTTCATGCTTTTGTCAGTGCCAAAACGAAAAGCGAAATCGAGCTTGACATAATTGCCGTTCATGTCAACATTGCCATGAAGCATAGCCTGGTCACGGGCTATGTCTGTTGCCTGTTCTATATTCAGAATCGGCTTGAAGCTGGATGGCAGGAATTCGTCATTCTGACATGAAGACAAAAACAGAGCTGTCACAGCGACTGACAATATAAGTAAATGCTTCTTCATCTTTTACCAAGTTTTATTCCTATACCCAGTATATACTGCCATTGTTTTCCTGCTACGGTCAGGGCAGAACTGGACACACTAACCCTTCCGATAGTAAACACCAGACCGGCCTCTGCTGTCAGACCCTTATGGGTAAGTCCTTCGTTGAGAACCCAGCCTCCGCCTTCACTTTTATCCAATGGCCACGCCGTCGCTGTACATCCATAGCCTGCACCTTCAAACAGACAGACCAGACTGCCGATCCTATGTATGGCTCCTGCTGTTATAGCGTAATCAGAACGTCGCGAATACCTGTAATAGTAAGGCACTGCATTTAAGCTCGGAATGTATCCGTCACGTTGACTTTTCAGCCTTGTGTATCCGATTAAGCCGAAATTCCATTGTCCGTGTACGAAGAAGCCGAAACGTCGCATCATGGCGAACATCAGACCTTCAGAAGGTCCTCCACTGTACAATGCCACAGTAGGCATCAAAAGGTAAGAAAGGGGTACGCGCTTTTTGCTATTACCTGGCACCTCCACTTTTACCGTGTCGACAACCGTCTTTGTCAGCACAACGGTATCTCGTTTCAGCATCACTGAGGGTTTCTGCGGAACACGCAACCGCATCTCATACGTCGCTCTGCCCTCCAAGGGCTTCGGAAATAAATAGTCGCGCATTACGCCCCACTGGGGATGCTTCAGTGTCATCATCTTAGAACCTGCCGGCAAGTAGAGCCATATTTCTCCAGTTTCATCCTTACGTTTGACAACACCCAATGGCGAAGAGAAAGCAAACTCCTTAGGAGCAACTACCTTCACCAAAGCACACGCTTCGCCGTTGAGGTCGCGCACTGGATTGACGAACGCACTCACGTCGTTGGGCAACATCCTGAATCCGGCTACACCGAACTGCTGTGCGCCAGCCTTGCCGACCGCCATCATGCAGATTACAACAATGAGCAGAAATATTTTCCTTACCATCATTCAAAGTTAAAGTCGGTCATTCCTATTACGCCACCGGCACCGTCTACCGACTTTGACGGTTGCCATGTGCGCACATGTATCAAGGGCATTGACGGGTCGCGGAAGTCCCATAATAGGAACACATAACCGTCGTCGCCGTAACGGTCGCTACGGTATTTTTGCCGCAACGTCACACCATAGATGCCGTCCATGGTCGGATGACGGGTTATACGGAAGTCGGAGAATTTTACGTCTATCTTATTGCTTGCAGCAAAAGCCTGAGTCAGCTTAGCCAGATATTCGCTCTTGGTGCGCAGACTGTATCTTACTCGGCCCGACCCTGCCATATTGTCACGATTGCGGGAAGTGCGAACGACGTTGCCTACTATTATCAGGGCGTTGTCACTGAATACCTGCCGCAGGAAGTCGATGTCTTTTGTAGTATAAGCAGTACGGAAATGCTCACAGTAGTCGAGTATTTTCCTTCTTCTTGCAGCGTCGTCTTCTGTCAGTCCGCCCTTCAGTATCTTGGCAGCCTCACGGTAGAACGGATTGCTGTGAGCCATTGTGCGCAAATCGACATGAGTAATCCGCGTAGCTGCCTTCGGGGCGACAGGCCTGGCAACACTGACAGCAGGCGGAGTGCTTTCTGTCGTCGGTCTGCTATCGGTAAACGATGTGGCGGTATGGTTTTTCTCCATTGGTACGGCCATAGCACGTCCGTCATCCATCAGAGTAATGCGACCCTGACGGTCGATAAAGCCTTCGCGGCCTGTAGCCTTCTCTTTGAAACGCAGACTGCCGTTACGGTAACGGGTGTCGAGAATGCAGTCGCGGACGGGAACTACAAAAAGCTGTCCGCCGTCGGCATCGTCTACCACATACATCCTACCGCCTTTGTCGTCGATACGCGCCACGAGTTCCATACCTTCATAAACGCCGTAACGTTCTTCTTTCTGTTTGTCATATATGCCAAATGTGGGCAACAGCCACAATATGGCTGCCACACACCCGAGCACAGTTGTCAGTACCGCTAAAAGGTACGTTGTAAGTTGTAGCCTTTTTATGTTCATTTTTCCAAAACCGGGATACGGTGGGAGAATCTGAAAAAACAAAGCCAGGTTTCTCCCTCAGCATTCCGGTCTGCTGTTATTCCCAATTTTGTATTTCACCGCCGATTTCTATCTTCGCCTGTTCCGGATTGTCTGTTATGACAAGATTGACAAGATGTTCCGTCCCCGGTTTGAAGACAAAAGTACTTTCAAGCAGATAAGACACACCTTTCATCTCTACCTCGACAAGCGGCTGACGGTTGGCTATACGTTGAGGAACGATAATGGCCGAATAGATGTAATCGCCGTCCTGATGGGCGATTATGGTTGACCTCGTTCCTTTCACGTCGCGCGTAGCCATACCTACCGACAAGTCGATTGTCGACGACGGCACAGTATTGTGTATTCTAAGCACAGCGTCGGTAGGCATTTCGCCTTCGAAATCCTCTCCTTTTATCAAGCGCACAGTGAGTTTGCTCATAATATGCCTGAACTGTAGCTGGACTGGCGATGCCGATGCACTGACGTTCTCTGTCCGGGCATAGAGAAAGTCGCTCTTCTCGTATCCGTCTCCTCTCTGGTCTTCAGCCACATTGAAAGGCAGGTCGGTTACAGAGCTGACAGTCGGCATGTAAGGATAGTAGGCGTAAGCGTTGAACACGCCGTTGTCCCAGTAGAGTGTCTTGCCGGCCGTCCACTTGTCACCTTCACACGTCAGAGCTTCGTTGTTGACGAGATTTCCACCAATTTCCAAAGGAGCATCAGCAGCTGCGACAAACAGTCCGACCTTGTCGCCTTGCTCGAAGCTGTCGTCGGCGACGCGGGTTTTCTTTGCGCCACCGCCGGGATAGCTCACGTCGAATGTCATCGGCGTAGTGCGTGGGTCTAATGTTGTCTCGACGGCCTCATCCTGCGAACAGGATGCAGCCATACCTATTATAAACGCTGCGCACGCGCATGTTATTATATTGTATTTCATTTTTTATTCTTGTATTTTATTATTTATAGTTGTTTTGCCACTGGGGAGACGCACCGGAGTGGCGTATTCCGTTCCGCTGGGGAGACGCACCGGAGTGGCGTCTCTACTAGTGGGTGGCAACCCGCTTGCGAGACGCTACTGAGCAGCGTTTTACCGATGGCGCAGCCTTGGCTTTCCACGGTGAATCTTCGGCGGCATCTGGTTGCCTCGTGAGTAGGCATGACCTATGTCGGTGCTGCGCGACAGTGCTACGGCTCCGGCATCACGCTTGTCATTCTTCACGAAGTCTTCAAACGAATAGGTCTCACCGGCATAATGTTTTATGCGCTTGACGATACTCTCACGGCTGATGGTGCTGAAGTAGGGTATGTCGTTGTTCATGCACGAGTTTTGCTCTGAGCGGAACACGCCTCGGCTGTGCATAAAGCCCCCCTCATATATGTCCACTATGTCGCTGTAGCGGCTGTCGAAGATGAACTTGCTCCACGGCACTTCGTGCATTTTACCAGTCAGAGCGAGGTTGTCGTACATCCTAAAGCCTTGCCGTATTTGAACTCGGCTACATGCGGACAACACGTACAGCCACAGAAGTCAATGAACTCGTTGTGATAGATGTTATTCGTCGGCAAGCTTGCCAAAGCCATGTCCACCGGCCTCGTGCTGTATCACGCCGCGCGTGTCGAGCGGATTGCCGTAGGGGTAATAGCCGTACACGTCAATATGGGTGCGTTTGTCTTTCCAGAAGAGGTCGTAGGCCGAGTTCCATTTGGCGTTGGCCTCGTCGTAGGTGTGGCGCACGTTGTCGCCACGGTTGCCATCGGCCTTGAGCGTACCGGGCGTGTTGCCGTCGTAATCGACTATGTACACTCCCATCACGTCGCCGTCGGCAAAACCGTTGTCGTTGACACGCGTGACCGCGAGTTGGTTTATCTCACCCGAAAGCTGTATGCGGTCGCCGCTGTCAACACGTCCCGAACTGTCGAAAAAATCATCGTGGCATCCCGTCAGCAGCGCCGCGCCTAATATAGCGGTGATTATTTTCTTCATTTTGATATGGTTTTAGTTTTAAGGAATGTCTTTATTCGGCTATACCGCCATGATCGATGTCATCGTTCTCCCACTTGTCGATAGTGACGTTAACACCGTTACTAACCTTGTAGAGCGTGACAGTAAACTTATGGCGTGTTCCGGCAACAAAGGTAAAGCCTTTCTTCAGATTGAAGTCGCGGCCGTCAACGGTGACAGTAATGAGATTGCCCTCGGCTACAGTCTGCGGTACAACAACGGCGCGGTACTCGTCGTTCTGTTTCAACGGCGTGATCGTTTTAGCAGTGCCGGCGACAGTTGCCTTAGCTTCGGCAATATTTACTGTAGCTTCGGTCTTAAGTCCGTTTATCTGTATCTTCACATCAGCAGAAGCCAGACTCTGTTCGGTAAAGCCGTTGCCCGGAACGAGCTTGACAAGCATCTGGCTCATTACGTGCTTAGTGGCAACGCTTACGGCCTCTTCTGTAGGAGCAATATTTTTTGCAGAGCCAATCAACAGGTCGCCGGCCTTATAGTCTGCTTCGCGGCTCTGGTCGGCAGCGACACTGAAAGGCATGGCCTTGACATCGTCGATGGTCGCGCGGTAGGGCGAATAAAGATAGAAGTCGGCATTGGTGGTTTTGTCCTGCCAATAAATTGGCTGGCGCGGAATCCACATTCCATTATACGTTAAAAGCATGTTGTCGACATGATTGCCAGTAGGCTGAAGTGGCTGTGATGTTCCGTCGGCGGCATGATTGACGACATACAGACCGATCTTATCGCCTTGTTCAAAAGCATAGTCAGTAGCTCGTGTGTCAACATCCAGATTGCCTATCGTCGTACTGATGTTTATTGGCAGTTTTGTTTCTTCAGGAGTCGTTGGAACGTCGGGAATGTCCTCGCTTCCGCCGTTTGAAGACGAACAAGCAGCCAGTGCAAACGCTACGACACATAAAACGATGTGGTCAAATCTTACTTTCTTCATAGGCAATAAATTTTTAATTAGTGACAGACAATAAGCATCTTGGTATATTAACTTGCAACGCGTTGTCATTTTCAATTTTGCATTTCTGCAAGAGGGTTTGTACTCAAATTCTAGAACGGAAGATATTTTATTGCAAAGTTAAAACAAAAACTAATAAAAAACAAGTTCATAACGGTTCATAGTCTTATTTTCTTGTATTTTGTCATGCGAAACAGTTTGATTAATGTTTAGTTGTTAGTGTTTAATGGTTAATTATTGGCAGTTAACTTGCTTGGCAATGTTTGATTATTTGTGTTTAGTTGTGGGCGTCTCTACAGGTGTGTGGCAAAGTCGATTGTGATATGGGGGACAATGTCGTTCATAACGTAAATGACGCGATTTCTACTTTCAATTTGTAGCTGACAGATTTGTCAGTCGGGGTTGTCTTGTAATCAATTGATTATCAACACGCTACAAAACAGGGCTTTTTACATTCCAATATGCCGCATTTCAGCACGCGAAATGCCCTTTTTTAGAAGCCAATATGCCGCATATCAGAACGCGATATGCGGCATATTGGAAA